>NZ_JBMPQA010000011.1:0-162696 GCF_049725055.1 Pseudactinotalea sp. Z1739
CCCGAGTTGCACATTTGCCTTAGTGTCCCGGTTTTTCGGTGATCTGGTTGATGATTTCGGCGGTTTCCGGGGGGATGTAAGCGGGGAGTTTGTGGGTCTGTCCGCCGGCGCGGATGAGCGCGGCGCGGATTGGGCGCAGAGTGGTGATGATCTTCTTCAGCGATAGCCCGGTGGCGGCTTGCATGTAGCGGGCCAGGGCCAGGGCGGTGAAGACGATGGTCAGGTGGGCCTCGATCGAATCGCGGGTTCGGTGGAAGATCGGCCTGGCGCGCAGGTCGCTTTTGCTCATCCGGAAGGAGGCCTCGACCTGCCATAGGTCGTGGTAACTGGCGATGACCTCACCGGCAGGCATCATGGTGGCGGGGATGTTGGTCTGATAGCCCTTCAGCCCGACCAGACGCCTGGCGCGGTCCAAGGCGGCGACATCGAGTTCCCGGCCGGCTTTGGTGGTGGTAATGAATCGGGCGTTCTTCGGGCGGACTTCACCGTTGATGATCGCCAGCGCCCGGTTCTCTTGGGTGGTGATGGTCTTGGTATCCCGGGTGGCGCGTCTACGTGAGTACTGCCAGATCGCCCGCCAGGCCTTGGGATGTTTCACCGGGTCCCACACCGGTTCGGCCTTCTTGGCGGTGTCGTGTTTCCTGGGCCCGCCGCTGCGGGGAGTGATCGTATCGATCACCTGCCCGTCATCGAAGGCATCCCCGTGCCAGTGGAAGTGGCGGGCCAGGTCTCCGGGGGCCTTGGTGGTCCGGGAGCCGACGATGAACCGCATCTTCGCCTCATCCAACGCCTCCAGGTTGGCCTGGGACAGCATCCCGGCATCGGCCACGATGACCATGTCCTCGATGTTGTGCCGGTCCTGGAACTGCTCGATGATGGGCAACAGGGTGTGGGTCTCGGCGTGATTTCCTTCAAAGCAGCCGATCTCCAGCGGGAACCCGCCCCGGTCGACCAGCAATCCGACCACGATCTGGGGATCGATCCGACGTTCCTTCGAGTAGCCGACTTTGCGCAAGTCGTCCTCGTGCTCGGCCTCGAAATACAGCGTGGTGACGTCGTAGAGAATTAGGGAAATATCACCGTGGCTGGTCGCGTGGGCGAAGCACTTCTGGGCAATCTGGGACCGGTAGTCCTCGGCGTTGATCCGCTTCAAACACGCGCCGATCGTGTTGCGGTGCGGGGCATCAACGCCCAGTTCCTCCAGGATCCCGATGGTGGCCAACTTCGAAGCCGGCTCGATCAACCGGGCCAGCACCAACTGGGCGAAGACCTCATCATCGACCACATCGAAACCCAGGCACCCATAAGCGCTGCGCAGCGTTGTCCACAGCACATCGGAGACCGTCCCCACCGTCTGGGCTCCACCCGCCCCCGCGCCCTGGGCGCCCTGCCCCGGGGCGTCGAACAACTCCCCTTGGGCCTTGGGCTCACCCAGCAACTCAGCGGCAGGCGGCGGGTCGACGATCCCCAGGTCCAGCACCGGCTGATACTGCCGCAAGATGCCCTGCGCCTGTTCCAGCAGCACCGCCATCTCCGCTTGGGTGTGCGCCGAACCCACGTGCTTCAAGACCTCCAGCCGCCCGCGGCGCTTTTGCACCACCTGAACCGCCGTCGCCCCCGAACCGGTGCGAACCTTACGCACGAACGCCATCCGATTAGTATCCCGAAAACCATCCCCACCCGAGCAAAAGCCCAGATCACAGCACCGCAACACCCATTGCTAGCAACCTACTGTGCAACTCGGGGGACCGGGCGCAACCCGGGCCCGCTGCTGGATGCGCTGATCCTGCCTGTGATGTTCCTGATCCTGTTCGTCTACCTCTTCGGAGGTGCCGTCGCCGGCTCGACCCGGGAATACCTGCAGTACGTCCTGCCCGGAATCCTGTGTTCGGTACCGACATGACGGCACCGATGGAGACGATGCCACTGAGGATGGGCCTAGTCCCGGTCGCCGCTGCCGTGCTGCTGAGGATGCTGGGCCCCGGGGGCAGGCGTCGGGCGGCGGATCATTCGGCGCCGGGCGCTACGACTTCCTGGGCAAGTTCCAGTTGCACCTGCACCACCCAGTCGGACTGGTCGGTGCCGTCAGCCTCCAAGTACACCTCACGCCAGGTGCACGGGCCCAGCACACTCCGTTCGCCGGCCCATCGGCCCAGTTCGGCATACGTCGCCCCGATCTCGGACATCTCCCCCACGTGCAGCAGGGTGGCCACCGTGGCCGGCGGCACCTCGACGACCTCCAGTCCGGCCAGCACGGCCGCTCCGGCCGCCGCCTCGTCCGGCCCGATCTCGAACCCCGTTGCCAGGTGCACCCCGCCGGCCCGGTGCGGGTAGTACCCCACCGGCTTGATCCGGTCGATCCCTGCTTCGTCGCCGAGGTCCGAAGCGCGGGTGAACAGGGGCTCGATCAGCGCCCCAGCCGAGCGGCGATCGGGACCGGGGTGCTCATCGGTCACGGCGGCCAGGTGCATGGCGGCCGCCGTCGTGGTGGTGATCGTGGTGTTCATCGGTGGTTCCTCCTGGAGCAGGGCCAGCCTCGCCTCCACCCGCGCCAGCCGGTGCCGGTCGGCGCGGACCTGCCGATTCAGTTCGTCGCGACGCGCGGCCAACATGGTCCGCAAGCGCTGCAGGTCCATGCCGGCCTCCAACATCTCCCCCACCTGGGCCAGGGAGAACCCCAACGTCTTCAGGGCGAGCAGCCGGTGCAGCCGCGGTAGTTGCTCGGGCGCGTAGGTCCGGTGTCCGGTGCGGGCGTCGACGTGGGCAGGGGTGAGCAGCCCGATGTGGTCGTAGTGGCGCAGCATCCGAACCGATATCCGGCCGGCCCTGGCGAAGTCCGAAATGTTCATGGCAACTCCCACTCTGAACCCTCACACAGTGTCAGGTGCAAGTCCCGTGAGGTGTATCGAGGAATCCGGGACTTTCGGCCCGCGAGATCCGGCTGCCTATTCGGAATACTCGTTATCAGCGAGGTCCACCACACGGAACTCCCAACCAGAAGGAAAGTCCCATGACTACCACCGAAAAGGTACCGAACGTCCACCTCACCACCCAAGAGGACATCGTGACCCGGCCCGGCCTGCGCAAGGTGCTCGCCGTCAGCCGCATCGTCATTGGCTTCACATTCCTGTGGGCCTTCCTCGACAAACTCTTCGGGCTGAGTTATGCCACCCCGGCAGAACGCGCCTGGATCAATGGCGGCACACCGGCACAGGGATTCATCGGCGGAATCGAGAACTTCACCGGAGGATTCTTCTCCCTCTTCCAGAACCCCTTCGGTGACGTGCTGTTCATGCTCGGTCTGCTGGGCATCGGCGTGGCGATGATGGCCGGTGCCGGACTGCGTATCGCCGCCGTCACCGGAACGGCCCTGATGGTGTTCATGTGGCTGGCTACCTTCCCCGTTGCCGGGGCGGCGACCAACCCGATTCTGACTTCCCACTGGCACGAGGCGTTGCTGCTGATCATCGCAGCCCTCACCCTGTCCGGGGACACCTGGGGCCTGGGCAAGTGGTGGGCCAACAAGGGGTTCGTGCAAAAGAACTCCTGGCTCCGCTGACCCCGGTCACGGCCGGCCCGCACCAGCACCTGGTGCGGGCCGGTTCGTCTGTCTGCCCACCCGGTGCTCGGGGTTCACTGATCCAGGTCGGTCCACAGGTGGCGAGCCGCGATCCGGGCGGCGACCCGCTCCAGCAGTTCACCGGCCCGGGCCTTGCTGCGTTCCAGGTCCGGCTCGAGGTCACTGAGTGCGTAGACACCGCTGAACCCGGCCTGTTCGACCTCCTCCTCGGTCAACTCGTTCACTCCGGCGACGGCCACGCTGACCACCGCCGCGTCGGTAGCGGCCGCAGCCACACCCACGGGAGCCTTGCCGGCCAGCGACTGGCTGTCCAACTTGCCCTCACCGGTGACAACCAGGTCGGCCCCACGCACCTTGCGCTCGAACTCCACCAGTTCCAGTACCACCTCTACCCCGGGACGGCGCCGCGCCCCCAGCACCAGTGCGGCGAAGCCGGTGCCCCCGGCCGCGCCCGCCCCGGCAGCCTGCGCCGTTGCCCGGGCGTCCATACCCGCCTCTTCCAGCGCCTGCACCCAGCGGGTCAGGCCCGCCTGCAGCGCCGCCACCTGGTCCGGTCCGGCACCCTTCTGCGGGGCGTAGACCGCGGCCGCACCATTGGGTCCCAGCAACGGGTTGTCGACGTCGGCGGCCAGGGTGATCCCGACCTCGGCCAGGCGCGGGTGCAACCCGCTCAGGTCCACCCGGCGCAGATCCCGCAGCGCCGCACCGCCGGGCCCGGTGACCCCGTGCAGCCGGGCCCCCAGGGCCTGCAGCATCCCGGCGCCGCCATCGGTGGTGGCCGAGCCGCCCACCGCCAGCACCAACTCCTGCACCCCGGAGTCCAGGGCGTGGGCGATCAGCTCCCCCACCCCGATGGTGCTGCCCTGCTGGGCGGCGTCGGCATCGGCCGGGCTCAGGTGCAGCCCAGCGGCCTGCGCCAGTTCGATCACCGCCCGGCGTCCGTCGGTGGCGTACATCGCCTTGACCGGCTCGCCGAACGGTCCGCTCACCCGCACGCGCACAGGTTGCAGATTGGCTACCAGGACGGCACTCAGCGTGCCTTCCCCACCGTCGGCCATCGGCACCATCTGCACCTCCACGTCCTCCAGGGCCCGGTGCAGCCCGAGCGCGATGTGCTGGGCCACGTACTTGGCGTTCAGTGACCCCTTGAAGGTGTCCGGGGCCACCACGACCAGGGGCCCGGCCGGGTGGTCGGGTCCGATCGGAAGTTCGATGACACCCGCTCTTCGGTCGGGACTGTCCGGTGTCGGCGTACCGCCCGGCCGGGCCGAGTCCGCCGTGGTGAGGTCGAGGTGGGTCATCCGCCTATCCTGTCCTGTGGGACCCGCTGGGACCAGTGCATCGGCGGTGGCGACAGCCAGTCGGCGGTGATCGACCGGACAGAATCGACCGAGAGGGACGTGGCAGTGAAGATTGCGATCGTAGGTGCGGGACAGTTCGCCGGGAGTTTCGCTACCCTGTGGCAGCTCCACCCCGAGGTGAGCGAGGTGTACGTCACCGACGTGGTGGCCGAGCGCGCCGCCGAGTACCTGAGCAAATACGACCTGGCCGGCACTTTCGCCGACTTCGACGAGGTCCTGGCCTCCGATGTGGATGCAGTGGCGATCTTCACCCAGCGGTGGACGCACGGGCAGATGGCCCTGGCCGCCCTGCAGGCCGGCAAGCACGTGTACTCCTCGGTGCCGATGGCCATCGAGTCCTCCGAGATCGAGGCGATCGTCGCCGAGGTCGCCGGCGGCAACCGCATCTACATGATGGGTGAGACCAGCTACTACAACCCCGCGGTGTGGTGGGCCCGGGAGAAGATCGGCGCCGGTGAGATGGGGCGCGTCTTCTACTCCGAGGGCGACTATGTGCACGACATGGACAACGGCTTCTACGCCGCCTACCAGTTCAGCGGTGGTGAGAACTGGAAGCGCACCGCTTCCTTCCCCCCGATGCTCTACCCGACTCACGCCGTCGGGGGTGTGCTGGGCGCGCTGCCCACCTATGCCACCTCGGTCAGTTGCATCGGCGTGGTCGACGACCGTGACGACGGGGTGTTCGACAAGTCGGTGTCGATGTTCGACAACGACTTCTCCAACATGAGCGCACACTTCGAGTTGGCCGACGGCGGGGTGATGCGCACCAACGAGTTCCGCCGGGTGGGTCATCCCGCGCACGTGCACGAGTCCCGGTTCCGGTTCTATGGCACCGACGCGGTGATGGAGCAGACCTCCAACGGCGCTTCACTGTCGGACCGGAACATGATCGAGGACATCTCGCCGATGTTCCGCACCCACCAGGGCCAGGTCCCCGAGGGCGAACTGGAGGGTATCGATGAGGCACTGCGCCACTCCTTCTCCTCCGGTACCGCACCGGTACAGGACCGCAGCCGACTGCCCAAGGAGTTCGAGGGTGCCCCGAACGGCCACGAGGGCTCCCACCACTTCCTGGCCGACGACTTCGTCAAGGCCGTGCGCTCCGGCACCCACCCGCCGGTGAATGCCTGGACCGCCGCCCGGTTCACCCTGCCCGGGATCGCCGCGTGGGAGTCCGCTCGCAACGGTGGCGTACGGGTTCCGGTACTGGACCTGGGTGACGCCCCAGCCTGAGCGTGCCGGCCGGCCCGGTGCTCGCCGGCCGGCACATCCGGGCAGAGGATCGCCTGGACCACACCGGGCCCCGGACGACGGCTCCCTCACCGCCGGATGGCAGGAGACCGGCGATGGCCGTTGGCTGGTCCGGGCCGACCTTCCACTGACGGCGCCGTCATGACGATCCGGGTGCTTCTGGTCGATGACCACGCCGCGATCCGTTCTGGTCTGCGGTTGATGCTGTCCGCTGCCGAGGACATCGAGGTGGTGGGCGAGGCCGGGGACGGCGCGGCGGCGGTGGCCGATGCCCGCACGCTGCGCCCCCATGTGGTGCTGATGGATCTGCGGATGCCCGGAACCGACGGGGTCAGCACGACCGAGCAGATCACCTCCCAGGGTCTGGCCGAGGTGCTGGTGCTGACCACCTACGACCTGGACGAGTACGTCGACGGGGCGCTGCGGGCCGGTGCAGCCGGGTTCCTGCTGAAGTCGGTCGAGGCCCAGGCGCTGCTCGACGCGGTGCGACGGGTCGCCGCCGGGGAGGCGGTCCTGGCCCCGGAGGTCACCCGGCGCCTGCTCGAGGCATTCGTCGAGGCCCGCACCGCCCGGGATGCCGAGCCCGAACCTGCCTGGCTGGCCGAGTTGACGGAGCGGGAGCGGGACGTGCTGACGTGCCTGGGGCGAAGGATGTCGAACGCCGACATCTGCGCGACCCTGACGATCTCCACGGTGACCACCAAGACCCACGTGTCCCGGGTGCTGTCCAAGCTGGGCTGCACCTCCCGGACCCAGTCGGCGATCCTGGCCCGGGAGGCCGGGCTGGTGTAGGCCCGGGTGTGCGGGCTGGTCAGCCCCGCACGCGCTCCATCACCAGTTCGCGCACTCGCCCGGCGTCGGCCTGCCCCCGGGTGGCCTTCATCACCGCACCGATCACCGCACCGATCGGGCCCATGTTGCCCGACCGGATCTTCTCGGCGATGTCGGGCTGATCGGCCAGGGTGGCGTCGATGACCTCCAGCAGCGGGCCGTCCTCGGAGACCACCTCCAGACCGCGGTCGGTCAGCACCTGCTCCGGGTCACCCTCCCCGGCCAGGACTCCCTCGAGTACCTGGCGGGCGAGTTTGTCGTTGATCCGCCCGGCGTCGATCAACTGTTGCAGCTGGGCGATCTGCGCACTGGTGACATCCAGGTCGGCCAGTTCCACGCCGTCGTTCTTGGCCTTGCGCGCCAACTCGCCCATCCACCACTTCCGCGCCGCCGCCGGGGGCGCCCCGGCGGCCACGGTGCGCTCGATCAGGTCCACCGCGCCGGCGTTGATGGCATCGCGCATCTCCTCGTCGGCGAAACCCCACTCGAACTGCAACCGGCGACGACGCAGGGCTGGCAGTTCCGGCAGGCTCGCGGCGATCTCGGCGATCCACTCCCGCGACGGGGCCACCGGCACCAGGTCCGGCTCGGGGAAGTAGCGGTAATCCTCCGCATCGGACTTGATCCGCCCCGAGGAGGTGGTTCCGGAGTCCTCGTGAAAGTGGCGGGTCTCCTGCACCACCGTGCCGCCACCGGCCAGCACCGCACCCTGACGGGAGACCTCGTAGCGCACCGCCCGTTCGATGGAACGGAAGGAGTTGACGTTCTTGGTCTCGGTGCGGGTACCCAGGGGCGCATCGGCGTCGGCGCGCAACGAGAGGTTCACGTCGGCGCGCACGTTTCCCCGCTCCATCCGGGCCTCCGAGACGCCCAGCGCCACGAAGATGTCCCGCAGCATGCGCACGTAGGCGCTGGCCACCTCGGGTGCGCGGTCACCGACGCCGGTGATGGGCCGGGTGACGATCTCCACCAACGGGATGCCGGCCCGGTTGTAGTCCACCAGGGAGTGGGTCGCGCCATGGATCCGCCCGGTCGCCCCGCCCACATGGGTGTTCTTCCCGGCGTCCTCCTCCATGTGCGCCCGTTCGATCTCCACGCGCACCACGGTGCCGTCGGCCAGTTCCACATCCAGGTAGCCGTCATAGGCGATCGGCATGTCGGACTGGGACGTCTGGAAGTTCTTCGGGATGTCGGGATAGAAGTAGTTCTTCCGGTCGAACCAGCACACTTCGGCGATCGTGCAGTTCAGCGCCAGTCCGATCTTGATCGCATACTCCACCGCCTTGCGATTCAGTGCGGGCAACGCCCCGGGCAGGCCGGCCGAGACCGGCGTGATCGCGGTGTTCGGCTCCGCGCCGAAGTGGGCCGGGGCGCCGTCGAACATCTTCGAGGCGGTGCCCAGCTCCACGTGCACCTCGATGCCAAGCACCGGGTCGAAGCGGCCGGTGGCGTCGTCGTAGTCCAGCAGGTCCTGGGTGCTGATGTCGGAGCTCATGCGCCGGCCTCCACGGAACGGATTCGATCGATCAACGGGCCACCCCACGCGCTGAGCTGGTGGGCCTCCAGAGCCGCACCGACCCGGTACAGGCTGGCGTCGGCCCGGGCCGGGGCGAGAATCTGGAACCCGGCCGGCAGGTCGTCCTCGGCCAATCCGGAGGGCAGCGACATGGCCGGGATGCCGGCCAGGTTCGCCGGGATGGTCGCGACGTCGTTGAGGTACATCGCCATCGGATCGTCCACCTTCTCACCCAGCCGGAACGCCGTGGTCGGCGTGGTCGGGGAGACCAGCACGTCCACCTGCTCGAACGCGGCGGCGAAGTCTCGTTGAATCAGGGTGCGCACCTTCTGGGCGCTGCCGTAGTAGGCGTCGTAGTGCCCGGCGGAGAGCGCGTAGGTGCCCAGGATGATCCGTCGCTTGGCCTCCGCGCCGAACCCGGCACCCCGCGTGGCTGCCATCACCCGCTCGGCGGTGACGGGCCCCTCGGACGGTTCCACCCGCAGGCCGTAACGCATCCCGTCGAAGCGGGCCAGGTTGGAGGAGGCCTCCGAGGGCAGGATCAGGTAGTAGGCCGCCAGCGCCGCATCGAAGTGGGGGCAGGAGACCTCCACGACCTCCGCCCCGGCGGCCACCAGGAGGTCCAGGGACTCGGTGAACCGGTCCCGCACACCCTGGTGGTACCCCTCGCCGCCCAGTTCACGCACCACGCCGACGCGCAGGCCGGTCAGGTCCGCGTTCGCGGCGCCCGCACGGGCTGCGTCGGCGTAGGGCTGCGCGGGCTCGGGCAAGGAGGTGGCGTCGAGCGGGTCGTGCCCGGCGATCACATCGTGCAGCAGCGCCGCGTCCAGGACGGTTCGTGCGCACGGCCCGGCCTGGTCCAGGCTGGAGGCCAGCGCGACCAGTCCGTACCGGGACACCGAGCCGTAGGTGGGCTTGACCCCCACGGTGCCGGTGACGGCGGCGGGCTGGCGGATCGAACCACCGGTGTCGGTGCCGACGGCGAGTGGAGCCTGGAAGGCGGCGACCGCCGCGGCCGAACCGCCGCCGGACCCGCCGGGAATGCGGCTGGTGTCCCACGGGTTGCGGGTGGGCCCGAATGCGGAGTGCTCGGTGGAGGAGCCCATGGCGAACTCGTCCATGTTCGTCTTGCCCAGGATCGGCATCCCGGCGGCACGCAGTTTCTGCACGATCGTGGCGTCGTAGGGCGGCACCCAGCCCTGCAGCATTCGCGACCCCGCGGTGGTGACCTGTCCCCTGGTGACCACCAGGTCCTTGACGGCGACCGGCACCCCGGCCAGTTCCGGAAGGTCCTCACCGCGCCCGCGGCGGGCGTCCACATCGGCGGCGGCGGCGAGCGCCTCGTCGGTGTTGACGTTCAGGAACGCGTGGATCTCCTCCTCCACCGCCGCGATCCGGTCCAGGTGCGCCTGGGTGGCCTCGACGCTGGAAATCTCCCCAGCGCCCAGACGGTGGGCAAGGTCCGCCGCGGTCAGTCCGAACACCTCGCTCATGCGTCCTCTCCCAGGATCTGCGGGACGGCGAACATCTGGTTCTCCTGCGCCGGCGCCTGGGACAGCACCTCATCGGGGTCGAGGGTCTGGGTGATCTCGTCCTCACGGAACACGTTCGTCAGCGGGATCGGGTGGCTGGTGACCGGGACGTCGTCGCCGGCCACGGACGACACCTTGGCCACCGCCTGCACGATCACGTCGAGCTCACCAGCCAGGCGGTCGGTCTCGGCGTCGGTCAGGTCGATCCGGGCGAGCGCGGCAAGGCGCGCCACCTCGGCGGTATTGAGGGTGGACATGGTCGCGAGTCTACCGAGCATCGGGGGTGCTCCCGTGCGCGGCTACCCTGGTGCGGATGAGTCACCCCAACACCCCCGACGACGGCGAGCCGCGCCTCTCCCCCGATCCCACCGAGCCCGGTGGTCGTCCCGCGGAGCCCGGTGGTCGTCCCGCGGAGCCCGGTGGTCGCCCCGCGGAGCCCGGTGGGGCTGCTGGGTCCGGTGGGGCTGCTGGGTCCGGTGGGGCTGCTGGGTCCGGTGGGGCTGCTGGCAGTGCCGAGGATGCCGGTCTCACACCGGAGACCACAGGTACCGACTCGGAGACCACCGAGGCGCCGGTCACCTTCACCGAGCGCCACCGGGTGCCGGTGGGCGCGGCGGCGGTCCTGGCGTGCCTGGCCGTCGCGGCGTTCTTCGCCGTGTCCGGGCCGGCCGGCGCTGAGCGCCCGGGTGCGTTGGGCACCGCCCTGCGCTGGGGCACACCGGCGATCTGGGTGCTGCTGGCCGCGGTCGCCGTCGCCTGGACCATGCGGGTACGCCGCGAGATCGTCAACCGGATGGGATTCGTGGTCCTGGGGGCCTACCTGCTCTACCTGATCGTCCGGGCGCTCTGAGCCCACCCGCCGCTACCCGCCGCTACCCGCCGCTACTATCGGTGCCACCAGCCACAGCGGAGGACGACGCCACGATGACGAAGGTCGACACAGTCACGGTGGCCGACGTGGAAGCCCTGCGGGCACCGCTCACCGGCTATTGCTACCGCCTGCTGGGTGCGGCCGCGGACACCGACGACGCGGTCCAGGAGACGATCATCCGCGCCAGCACCCGGCTGGGGACGTTCGATCCGCGCCGGGCCCGGCTGACCACCTGGGTACACCGGATCGCCACCAATATCTGCCTGGACATGCTCCGGTCCGCTGCACGCCGCGCCCTGCCGGTGGACCTGAGCCCGGGGTCGGCCGGTGCGGCGGCCTTCGACGCCCCGTTGCCCGCGGAACGGTTCGTCGAGCCGATGCCCGATGCCCGGGTCGTGGAGGCGACCGACCCGGGCCAGGTGGTCGAGCGGCGCGAGACGGTCCGGCTGGCTTATATCGCTGCGCTGCAACACCTGACGCCCCGCCAACGTGCCGTCCTGGTGCTTCGCGACGTCCTGGGCTTCTCGGCCGCGGAGACCGCGGTGATCCTGCAGGTCACGACCGCTGCCGCGAACAGTGCCCTGCAGCGGGCCCGGGCCGGCCTCGCCGCCGCTGCGCCGCAGCCCGCCGAGATCACCGACCCTGCCGATCCGGCGCAGCAGCAACTGGTGCAGGCCTTCATCGCCGCCTTCGAGGGCCACGACGTCGAGTCGATGATCCAGGTGCTGCACGCCGACGCAGTCCAGACCATGCCCCCGTTGGCCTGGCAGGTGGCGGGCGGAGCGCAGATCGCCCACATGATCTGCACCAGTGACGCCTGCGCCCGGGACCGGATGCTGCCGATCGCGATCAACGGCTCGATCGGCGTCGGCCAGTACCGGCCCGATGAGACCGGGGTGCTGCGCCCGTTCGCGCTGGTGCTGCTGGAGAGCACCGGCGGGAAGGTCACCGAGATGGTGACCTTCCTGGGCACCGAGGGGCGGTTTGCCGAGTTCGGCCTGCCGCACGTCCTCGAGCCGTCCGCGGCGGGGCGGTAGAGCACAGCGCCCTTCCACCACGTACCGACTCTGCCGGGGGGCGAGGGGTCTGTGGTGGCTGGCTTGGGACTGGCGCTCGCGTCGGCCGGCGCGCGTGCCCGGCGGCGAAGGGCGGTAGGAACGACCGGAGCGTGGGGCCGGGCGCGATGAGTTCGCCGGGTCTGGTTCGTACAAGCAGTGACCGTACGCACCCGACTTAGCCGAGGAGACCAACCATGACCACCGAGGACCTGACCGCTCACACCCACGCCGAGCGGGAGCGTCTCGCAGACGTCCTGTCCTCGCTGTCCGAGGAGCAGTGGGCCGCACCCTCCCTGTGCGTGGGCTGGCGGATCCGGGAGGTGGTGGCGCACATCACGATGCCCTACCGGATCGGCGCCGCCACGTTCTTCCTCGGGCTGGCCCGATCGCGGTTCAACTTCGACCGCTACGCCGACCGGGCCGCACGGGCCGACACCGCCCGGCTCACGGACGCCGAACTGCTCGAGAGTCTGCGTGCCAACACCCACCATCCCTGGCGGCCGCCGCGCGGCGGGCAACTCGGCGCCCTGAGCCATGACGTGATCCACGGCCTGGACATCACCGAACCGCTCCGGCTGCCGTCCTGCCCGCCGGAGCGGATCGCGCTGGTGCTGCGCCAGACCGGTTCCCAGAACCTGGGCTACTTCGGCGTGGACCTGGCGGGCCGGCAGCTCATCGCCAGCGACGCCCGGGCCAGCCTCGGCGAGGGCACCCCCACCTATCTGCCGGCCAAGGAGATCCTGCTGATAGCCACCGGCCGGCATCCGCTGCCCGCCCCGGGTGCCTCCGACGCCGACCAGGACGGTCAGGCCGGCGCGCACCGAACAGACCAACCGGGTCACCGCGACGAGCGCCGTCCCGACCGCGCCGGTCCAGTTGAACCCCACGCAGCCACCGACCTTCAGGAGCCCTCATGACCACCACATCTGCGCCGTCAGCCGTCCTCATCGCCCTGCCCATCGCCGATCGGCCGGCGACCATGGCGTTCTACGCCCGGGCCTTCGGCTGGCAGCCACTGGGAGAACCGGACCAGGACGGTGTCCCCGAGCCGCTGCAGTACTCCCTGGATGAGCGCACGAGGCTGATGTTCATCCCGACCGGCGGCTTCGGGTGGGTACTCCCCGGCCGTGACATCGCCTCTGCAGGCGTGAGTGAGTGCCTGCTCGGCCTGACCCTGCCCGGGCGCCGGGACGTCATCGAGGTCATCGACGCGATGCGTGTCGCCGGCGGGGACGTGCTGGCAGAACCGGCCCAGCAGGCGTGGGGTTTCACCGGTGTGGCCACCGACCCCGACGGCCACGCCTGGCAGATCCTCAGCGACCCGGAAGGGTAGTGCGTCGCCTCTCATCGGATCGCTGGGGCGTAGGAAGCCTGACCGAGGTCGACGGCGATGAGGTCACCGGGTCGGTCACGGTCACGAACGGCCCGACCTCCCTGCTCGACAACGGCACCGGGCGGTTCGTCGAACGAGATGAGGCCGCGGGCCGGATTGTGATCACTGCCCGAAGAACGTCGCACCTGAGCGCACGTGCACACGCCGACACCCCGGGGGCCACCCCGCCCCGCCCGCGCTACGGTGAACCGGGAGATCGCACGACCCGGGAGGCGCGATGGGCTGGCAGTTCTGGATCGACCGCGGTGGGACGTTCACCGACGTGGTGGCCCGCGACAGCCACGGCGAGTTGCACACCCACAAACTGCTCTCGGAGGACCCCGAACGCTACGACGACGCCGCCGTGGAGGCGATCGGCCGCCTGCTGCCCACCGGCGAACGGATCGATGCGGTCAAGATGGGCACCACCATCGCCACCAACGCGTTGCTGGAACGCCGCGGCGAGCCCACCGTGCTGGTGATCACCGCCGGGTTCGCCGACGCGTTGCGCATCGGCTACCAGGACCGGCCCCGCATCTTCGACCGACAGATCGTGCTGGCCGAGCTCCTGCACACCCACACGATCGAGGCCGACGAACGCCTGGGCGCCGATGGCCAGGTGCTGCGGCCGCTCCGGGCCGAGGCGCTGCGAGACGAACTCGCAGCCGCGCGCGCTGAGGGTTACCGGGCGGTGGCGATCGCATTCCTGCACTCCTACCGCGAGCCCGTCCACGAGCAGCAGGCCGCACAGATCGCCCGCGAGGTGGGCTTCACCCAGGTCTCGACCTCGGCGGAGGTCAGCCCGCTGATGAAACTCATCTCCCGGGCCGACACATGCGTGGTGGACGCCTACCTGTCCCCGTTGATCGACCGGTACATCGCCGGGGTGCAGGACCAGTTGCCCGGCACCGAGTTGTCGTTCATGCAGTCCAGCGGCGGCCTGGCCCCCGCGGAGGCGTTCCGCGGCAAGGACGCCATCCTGTCCGGGCCGGCCGGCGGGATCGTGGGGATGGCCCGCACCTCCCAGGCGGCGGGGTTCGACAAGGTGATCGGCTTCGACATGGGCGGCACCTCCACGGATGTGTCGCACTTCGCCGGTCAGTACGAGCGCCAGTTCGAGACACAGGTGGCCGGGGTGCGGATGCGCGCACCGATGATGTCCATCCACACCGTGGCCGCCGGCGGCGGATCGATCCTGCACTTCGACGGCTCCCGCTACCGGGTGGGGCCGGACTCTGCCGGCGCCCGGCCCGGGCCGGCCAGTTACCGGGCCGGGGGCCCGCTGACCCTGACCGATGCGAACGTGATGCTCGGACGCATCCACGCCGAGTTCTTCCCCCGGGTGTTCGGGGACGGGACCCAGCCGCTGGACACCGAGATCGTGGCCACCACGTTCGCCGAGTTGGCCGCCCGGATCGACGACGGGCGCTCCCCCGAGCAGGTCGCGGCAGGTTTTCGCCAGATCGGGGTGGCGAACATGGCCAACGCCATCAAGAAGATCTCCATCCAGCGCGGCTACGACACGTCCGACTACACCCTGAGCACGTTCGGTGGCGCCGGTGGCCAGCATGCCTGCGCGGTGGCTGATGAACTGGGGATCACCCGTGTGCTCATCCATCCCCTGGCCGGGGTGCTGTCCGCCTACGGGATGGGCCTGGCCGACCTGACGGCGATGCGCGAGCGCAGCATCGAAGCGCCCCTGGCCGCGGACCTGAGCGAGCACCTGGAACAGCTCGCGGGCGAGTTGGCCACGGAGGCCGCCGCGGAACTGGGTGCCGGGGCCGACGAGGTGCACGCGCGCGCCCACCTGCGCTACGCCGGTACCGACACCTCCCTGCAGGTGCCGCTGGGGCAGGCCGATCAGATGCTCGCCGACTTCGAGGCCGCCTACCGCAGGCGTTTTTCGTTCCTGATGTCGGACAAGGAGGTGATCGTCGAGGCCGTCTCGGTGGAGGCCGTGGTCTCCTCCGGCATCGAACTCACCGAGGATGAGGACGTCGACGGCGACCCCGCGAACGGCGACAGCGCCACCACCGGTGCGCCGGTCGAGGCGCGCGCTCAGGTGCCCATGTTCATCACCGACGCCTGGCAGCAGGTGCCGCTGTACGAGCGCGCGGACCTGCCGACCGGCCAGGTGGTCAACGGCCCGGCCATCATCGCCGAGGACACCTCGACCACCGTCGTCGAGGCCGGTTGGTCGGCGCGGGCCACCTCCTCGGGCAACCTGCTGCTGCGCGCCGTACGCGACGCCGATGAGGTCCGGGTGAGCACCGAACGCGACCCGGTGCGCCTGGAGATCTTCAACAACCTGTTCATGTCGATCGCCGAGCAGATGGGAGTGCGCCTGCGCGGCACCGCCCAATCGGTGAACATCAAGGAACGGCTGGACTTCTCCTGTGCGATCTTCGATGCGCAGGGGAACCTGATCGCCAACGCCCCGCACATCCCGGTGCATCTGGGTTCGATGGGCGAGAGCATCCGGATGGTGATGCGCCGCAATGCCGGCACCATCGGTCCCGGGCAGGTGTTCGCGCTGAACGATCCGTACAACGGGGGCACCCACCTGCCCGATGTGACCGTGGTGACCCCGGTGTTCATCGGCCAGGACCTGCAGTTCTTCGTCGCCTCCCGGGGCCACCACGCCGAGATCGGCGGGATCACGCCCGGTTCGATGCCGGCATTCAGCCGCCATCTCGACGAGGAGGGGGTGGTGATCGACAACTGGCTACTGGTCTCCGACGGCCGGATGCGGGAGGCCGAGACCATCGATCTGCTCACCTCCGGTCCCCACCCCAGCCGCAACCCCCGGGCGAACCTGGCGGATCTGCGTGCGCAGGTCGCGGCCAACGAACGCGGTGTGGCCGAACTACGGGCCATGGTCGGCACGTTCGGCCCGGAGGTGGTGCAGGCCTACATGGGCCACGTCCGTGACAACGCCGCCGAGGCGGTGCGCCGGGTGATCGACGCCCTGGACGCGGGCAGCTACTCCTACGAGATGGACAGCGGCGCCGTCATCGACGTGCGGATCACGCCCGATCCTGCGCACCGCACCGCCACGATCGACTTCACCGGGACCAGCGAGCAACTGGAGTCCAACTTCAACGCCCCCTCAGCGGTGGCCAAGGCCGCGGTGCTGTACGTGTTCCGCACCCTGGTCGACGATGAGATACCGCTGAACGACGGCTGCCTGGAACCGTTGGAGATCATCATCCCCGAAGGGTCCATGCTCGCCCCCACCTACCCGGCGGCGGTGGTGGCGGGGAACGTGGAGACCTCCCAGGCCATTACCGGCGCGCTGTACGCCGCCCTGGGGGTTCAGGCCGAGGGAGCGGGGACGATGAACAACGTGACCTTCGGCAACGACGAGCACCAGTACTACGAGACGTTGTCCTCCGGCTCCGGTGCCGGAGACGGTTTCGACGGCACCGACGTGGTGCAGACCCATATGACCAACTCCTGGCTCACCGACCCCGAGGTGCTGGAATGGCGGCTGCCGGTGCGCGTCGATGCCTACCAGATCCGGCGCGGAAGCGGCGGGGCCGGCCGGTTCCGCGGCGGCGACGGCGGACGACGGCGGCTGCAGTTCACCCAGGACGTCACCGTCACGGTGCTCAGCGGACACCGTCGGATCCCCCCGTACGGGATGGCCGGCGGGCTGCCCGGGGCCCTGGGCCGGCACTGGGTGGAGCATCCCGACGGGTCCACCACCGAGATGGCCGGGTGTGATTCGGTGGACGCTTCCGCCGGGGACACCTTCGTCATCGAAACGCCCGGCGGCGGTGGCTATGGCTCGCCCGCCCGGGAGTGACCGGGCCGCCCGGGGATGAACGGGCCGCCCGGGAGTGACCGGGCCGCCCGGGGATGAACGGACCGGCCAGGGATGAGCGGGCCGGGTCAGGCCGGTTCGACGGCGTGGCGCACCAGGTCCAGTAGCCCCTGCCCGTAGGCCTCGGCGGGTGTGCGGCCGGTGTAGGTGGCCTCGGCGCCGTCATGGGAGCGGGTGGTCAATTCGTAGTCGTCGCCGACGCGTTCCAAGCGCACGAAGGCCCCGCCGAGCCGGTCGCGCAACTGGTCCTCTCGGGGCAACCACAGCGCATCCTCCTTGGCCACGCTGTCCAGTGCCCATTCCGTGGTGCCGTTGAACCGCAGCACGGTGCCGGTGTCGAACTCGCGGGCCTCGATCACCATGTGGGAGAGGATGAACACGTCCTCGGCCAGGGCCTGAGCGCGGATCCGGAAGTGGTCGCCGGCCTCGGGGTGCCAGACCAGCCCGGCATCCTGCAGTTGCTGCGCCAGGGAGTCACTGATCAGTTCCTGCTGGGGACGAGACATATCTCCTCCCTACCCCACTCCGGCGGGATCCGCTACCGCCCCGTCAACGCGCGTCACCCCCCGGGGTCCGGTTCGATGAGGTCGGCGACCGCCTCCGGCCCGCCGGCCAGCAACGCCTCGAATCCCGCCTCGTCCAGGATGGGCCGGCCCAGTTCGCGGGCCTTGGCTTCCTTGGACCCGGCACCGGGACCGACGACGACGAAGTCGGTCTTCTTCGACACCGACCCCGCTGCCCGGCCGCCCCGGCTCACGATGGCCTCCTTGGCCCCGTCCCGGGTGAAGTGCTCCATCGACCCGGTCACCACCACCGTGAGGCCCTCGAGGGTGCGTGTGACCGACTCGTCGCGCTCATCGGCCATCACCACCCCGGCAGCGGACCACCGGTCCACGATCGCCACATGCCAGTCGTGGCTGAACCACTCCACCAGTGCCTCGGCGATGGTCGGGCCCACTCCCTCCACCGCAGCCAGTTCCTCCACGCCCGCGGCCCGGATCGCGTCCAGGGAGCCGAAGTGGGCCGCCAGCGCCCGGGCCGCCGTGGGGCCCACGTGCCGGATCGACAGCGCCACCAGCACCCGCCACAGCGGTGCCGTCTTGGCCTGCTGCAGGTTGGCCAACAACTTCTCCCCCGAGGCCGACAGGACGCGCCCAGCCAGCACCGCCTCCTCGGGATCGGTCTTCTTCGCCGTGCGGGTGTACAGGGGCACCGTACGTAGTTTCTCCGGGGTCAGGTCGAACAGATCCGCTTCATCGTGGAGCACCTCGGAGGTCAGCAACGCACCGGCGCCCTCCCAGCCGAGCGCCTCGATGTCGAATGCGCCCCGCCCGGCTAGCGCGAACAGCCGCTCACGCAACTGCGCCGGGCAGGTCCGCGCGTTCGGGCACCGAATGTCCACGTCGCCTTCCTTGGCCGGTGCCAGTTCGGTGCCGCACGCCGGACAGTGGGAGGGCATCACGAACTCACGCTCGGTGCCGTCGCGCAGCGCCACCACCGGTCCGAGGATCTCCGGAATCACGTCCCCGGCCTTGCGCAGCACCACGGTGTCGCCGATCAGCACGCCTTTGCGGCGCACCTCACTGGCATTGTGCAGGGTGGCCATCTCCACCGTGGAACCGGCCACCAGGACCGGTTCCATCACGCCGTAGGGCGTGACCCGGCCGGTGCGACCCACGTTCACCCGGATGTCCAGCAACGTGGTGTTGACCTCCTCCGGTGGGTACTTGTAGGCGATCGCCCACCGTGGCGCCCGGGAGGTGGACCCGAGCCGGCGCTGGGCGTCGATCAGGTCCACCTTGATCACCACGCCGTCGATCTCGTGAGCGACCTCGTCGCGGTGCTGGCCGTAGTAGGCGATCATCTCGCGCAGTTCAGCCAGGTCCGGTGCGACCTGGTTGCGCTCGGAGGTGGGCACCCCCCAGGAGCGCAGCAGGTCGTAGACCTGGGACTGTCGCGTCAGGTCGGCCGGGCGCTGCCCGCCCCAGGTCAGCGCACCGATCCCGTGGGCGTACAGACCCAGCGGCCGGGATGCAGTGACCCTCGGGTCCTTCTGCCGCAATGACCCGGCTGCGGCGTTGCGGGGGTTGGCGAACGGGGCCTTGCCGGCCTCGACCTGAGCGGCGTTGAGTTCGGCGAACTTCTCCTGGGGCAGGAACACCTCGCCCCGAACCTCGATCAGGTCGGGCACCGGGCGCTCCTCCGTGGCGGTGAGCACGTGCGGCAGGCCCTCGATGGTGCGCACGTTCAGCGTGACATCCTCACCGGTGCGTCCATCGCCGCGGGTGACCGCTCGCACCAGCCGGCCCTCTTCGTACACCACCGAGACGGCCAGGCCGTCGATCTTGAGTTCCCCCAGCAGCGGGACGGCATCGGTCTCCAGTTCGCGCAGCACCCGCTCCCACCACGCCTGGAGTTCCTCGTCGGTGAAGGCGTTGTCCAGCGACATCATCTGCTCCAGATGGTCCACCGCGGTGAACTCGGTGGAGAACGTCCCGCCGACCTGTTGCGTGGGTGAGTCCGGGTTGCGCAACTCCGGGTGAGCCGCCTCCAGTTCCTGCAGGTCCCGCAGCAACTCATCGAAGCGGGCATCGGACATGATCGGGGCGTCACGCACGTAGTAGGCGAACTGGGCGTCGCGGATCTGTTCGGCGAGTTCGGTCCACCGTGCCCGGGAACCGGGGTCGCCCGAGGACAGATCGTCGGGAAGTGTCTGCTCGGCGTTCATCAACCCCCATTCTGTACCCAGTCGCCCACATCGGCCCATGTGGTGGGATAGGTCCGTGACGTACCCCGCACGCCGCGCACCCGAGCTGCGGACGCAGGCCCTGCCCGACCCTGCGCCGGCCGGGCCCACGGGTCCGGCTGTACCCCGGCCGCCGTCTCGTCGCCACCGCGGCCTCGGGATCCTTGCCGGCCTGGTCCAGTTCGCTCTGCTCGCCGGCCTCGTCTGGTCGGTATGGCGTTTCACCCCGGAGTTGGTGACGCGTGCCTCGGACGCGGTCGCGGCGTGTGAGGAGGCCGGCGGCGACCTGTCCTGCGTGACCAGCGAGCCGGTATGGCGACACATGTGGTGGCCGCTGGCGGCGGTGCTCGCCACGTTCAGCCTGTTCCGCGGCGCCCGGGTGGCCAATGCCCGCCGTGCCGGGGATGGCCTGGTGCTGAGCCTGCTCGCCATGGTCATCCTGGCCGGAACCCTGATCCGGGCGATGGGCTGAGGCCGCCATGACGATCTATGACCCCTACAGCGACCCGAACCGAGTCCCGACCACCGTGGACACCGGGCGACGCGGCCGTTCGGCCCGGGACCGGGCTGACCAGCACACACCCGCGACCCGCGTCATGACTCAGGTCGGTCCCGCAACCACCGAGCCCACGTCCGACCCCTACGCCTCGCACGTGGGCGGGCAGATCCTGGACCGGAACCGCCAGGACGAACCGGACTCACCGCGAGCGACCGACGAGCGCTACCCCTATGACGACCGCCCCCCGCACCGCTCGCCCGTGCTGACCGCTCTCGGCTCCTTCGTCTCCCTGAGCATCACTCCCCTCACCGTGATCCTGATGCTGCTGATCTGGCTGAACCAGCAGCTGTGTGCCGACGGACTGTCCACCATCGAATGCCCGGGCACCGAGGACACCGGGAGCGGACTGCTGGCCACCGCCATCACCGGGATGGCGGCGCTGGTGGTGAGCATGATCGGTGGCGGCCGCATCAAACGGACCCGGAACACCGCCGGGGTGGTGCTGGTGACACTGGCCGCGGGCGCGATGACGCTCCTGATCGCCTGGCTGCGGCAGAACCTCGGCGTGCCGTTCCCCTTCTGACAGGTCCGGGCGGGTTCAGCGGGCCGCCACCGGCGCCTGCTCGGAGAGTTGCTCGCGTGCGGCCCGGCCCGCGGCGCTGATGGTCGCCTGGCCCAGCACCCGGGTTCCGTCGTAGACCACCAACGACTGGCCCGGGGCGATCCCGCGCATCGGGTCGACCAAGGTCACGTGCACGTCGTCCTCGGTCCGCACCACGGACGCGTCGACCAGTTGGCCGTGCGCACGCAACTGCACCTGCGCCTCGAACGCCTCGGCCACCGGCGACTCGCCGGCGAACCAGACCACCTCACCGGCGGCGATGTGGTGCACGCTGAGCAATTCACTGGCGCCCACGACGACCTTGTTCGCCGCCGGGTCCACCTCCAGCACGTACCGGGGCCTGCCGTCGGGCGCCGGGCGGTTCAGACCCAGACCACGGCGTTGGCCCACGGTGTAGGCATAGGCACCGTCGTGCTCTCCGACCACCTGGCCGTCGGCGTCGACCACCTCACCGGGCCGCGAGCCCAGGCGATCGCGCAGGAAACCCTTGGTGTCGCCGTCGGCCACGAAACAGATGTCGTAGGAGTCCGGCTTCGCCGACACGCCCAGACCGCGGCGCTGCGCCTCCGCTCGCACCTCGTCCTTGGAGGCCACATCCCCCAGCGGGAACAGCGAACGGGCCAACCGCTCCGGGCCCATCACGGCCAGCACGTAGGACTGGTCCTTGGCCTCGTCCACCGCCCGATGCAACTCCAGATCGCCGCTGGTGCCCGTCACGATCCGGGCGTAGTGCCCGGTCGCCACGGCGTCGAACCCCAGCGCCATCCCGCGGTCGGCAAGCGCGGCGAACTTGATGTGCTCGTTGCAGCGCACGCACGGGTTCGGGGTGCGCCCCGCCTCGTACTCGGACAGGAAGTCGGCCACCACGGTGTCCTCGAACTCCTCCGACAGGTCCCAGACGTAGTACGGGATGCCGAGCACGTCGGCGGCGCGGCGGGCATCGGAGGCGTCCTCGATCGAACAACACCCGCGGGAGCCGGTGCGGTGCTGGGCCCGCGAGCGCGACAGCGCCATGTGCACCCCGACCACCTCGTGGCCGGCATCGACCGCACGGGCGGCCGCGACCGCCGAGTCCACCCCGCCGGACAGTGCTGCCAGAACTCTCATCAGGCCACCTCCATCTGGTCACCGCGTCTGGGGCTGTAGGCGGCCCGGGCTCGCCGGACCACCTCGGGCAGCGCCTCCAGCACGGCCTCGATATCTGCCGGGGTACTGGTGTGTCCCAGGGTCAGCCGAAGTCCGGAACGGGCGCCTGCCTCGTCCAGGCCCATCGCCTCCAGTACGTGCGAGGGCTGGTTCACCCCGGCCACGCACGCCGCCCCGGACGCGGCGGAGATCCCCGCCATGTCCAGACCGAACAGGACCGCCTCGGCATCGGTGTTCTCGATCGTCAGCAGCACGTGGGAGGCGAGCCGGTCCGGGCCGGGCTCCGGCCCCCGCAGCACTGCGCCCGGCACGGTGTCACGAACCCCGCCGATCAGTACGGTCGCCAGTGCCGAGAGCCGGGCATGCTCGATCTCACGCTCCTGCTCGGCCATCTCCATCGCACGCGCCAGGGCCACCGCCCCGGCCACCGGCACCGTGCCCGAGCGGACCGAACGTTCCTGTCCGCCACCGTGCAGCACCGGCGTCAACGGCACCTCGCGGCGCGCGAGCAGCGCCCCGATGCCGACCGGGGCCCCGAGCTTGTGTCCGGACAGGCTCAGCATGTCCAGGTCCGAAGCGGCGAAGTCCACGGGTACCCGGCCCACCGCCTGCACCGCATCGGAGTGCACCAGGATCCCGTGATCGCGCGCCAGGGCCGCGACCTCGCGGACCGGCTGGATCGTGCCGGTCTCGTTGTTCGCCCACATCAGCGAGACCAGCACCACCCGCTCACCGTGGCCGGCCAACAGATCGGTCAGTTCCTCGATGCGCACGCGCCCCTGCTCGTCCACCGGCGCCAGGTGCAGCGGCGCACCGTGGGTGTCGGCGAGCGCCTGGGCGGTCTCCAGCACCGCGTGATGCTCGACGGCGGAGGTCACCACCTCCCGGCGCTGCGGTTGGGCGGCACTGACCCCGAGCCAGGTGCCCGTCACGGCCAGGTTGTCGGCCTCGGTGCCGCCGGAGGTGAAGATCACCTCGGTGGGGTGGGCTCCCAGGAGGGCGGCTACCTGCTCGCGGGCCTCCTCCAGCATCCGCCGGGTGCGCCGCCCGTCGGCGTGCAGGGAGGAGGGGTTGCCGACCACGGCGCAGGCCTCGGCGTAGGTCTGCGCCACCTCCGGGCGCACCGGGGTGGTGGCCGCGTGGTCCAGATAGATCGTCACAACGTTCGAGTGTACGAAGCCGGTCGACCCGTTGCCCAGGGGCGGTGATCCAGCACACCCAGGAGCCGCACGGGGGCGGAGCGGTTAGTCTGTGCGGGGCAGGGCGTGGGAAGGGCGGAACGTGGGGCGTTGGTCGGACCGGCGCGCGGCCAAACGCGCGCGCAAGCAGTACCTGGCCGACTACTACGGTCAGGACGATGCCGGGCCCACCGGGCCTGCCAACCCCTACCGCAGCGCACTGCCACCGGAGTCCACCGCGGGCCGCACCAGCACGGCCGGCACCGGCCGTGGCTCCCGCCGCCGGGTCCGGCGCGCCCAGCGCAGGAAGCGCCCGCGCCATCAGGTCCCGGGGTGGGTGAACCAACCCGCCCGGCTCGATCCGGCCCTGGCCGGACGGCTGGCACGGGAGCAACGCCGGACCGAGGCCGGTTGGCCCACCGCCCGGCACACCCGGTTCGGCGCCTCGGCACGGGCCGGTGGCGCCGCCGCCCCGGCCTCTACCACGGCCGCCGCATCCACCTCCATCCCCTCCGGCCGCGACGGTGACCGATCCGGCCGCGGCCGCAACCGAGGTGGCCTTGCCCGGTCCGCAGCCACACCGCCTGGGTCCCGGCCCCGCCGGACGGGGCGATCCGGAGCGGTACCGAGGCGCCAGTGGATCCGCCCGGTCCTGGTTCTGGTCGCCGCGTGCGTGGTGATCCCTGTGGTGGCCGGGCTGCTCCTCGCTGCTCCCGGGGGCACTGACCTGTCCGAGCGCGTCGCGGCGGACTTCGAGGTGATCTGGGAGACGGAGGTGCCCGAGTTGGACCCGGACGGCGGCTACAGCTCGCTGGTGCCCGTGGACTCACCCGACCGGTATACCTCGGCCGGCACCGAGATCGTCACCACCGAGGACACGTGGGTCATGATGGTCGAGCAGGACACGTCCCGGGCGTTGCTGGGCCTGGATCCCCGGGACGGGTCGGTGCGGTGGCGCCAGGACCTCGACCGGTCCCACTGCAGCGCGCGCACCGGCCCGGACGGCACGGTGGTGTGCCTATCCCAGGAGGCCCCCGGCGGTTCGGCCTGGACCGGGCACGTGCTCGACGCCGCCAGCGGCGACGAACTGACCTCCTGGCAGGCACCGCTCACCGGGGCGTGGGGGGTGCACCTGACCGATGCCGGCCTGCTGGTGCTGGCCGAGTCGGACGCCCGGACCTACGACCGCCTCACCCTGCTCGACGTGACCGACGGCACCGAGGCCTGGGCGGTCGACCTGCTCGACATCGACGACGCGGAGTCGATGTTCTACGAGCGCGAGGTCGATGACGTCGAGCACACCATCATGAGCACCCGGCAGTGGCAGGACGAGGGCGAGCACGCGACACTGTCCGCCTCGACCACGGCGTTGTTCGTCGACACCGGCACCGGAGATGTCACACCCCGGCACTGCTATCCGATCCTCCTCACCGAGGACGCCCTGGGGTGCGACTCGTACCGGCACATGGTGATGTACCACCTCGACGGTACCGAGCGTTGGTCCTCGGCGCGGGTAGACCTGGCCCTACCGGCGTACCGGGGCGAGCACGTGCTGATCAACATCGCCGGTGAGTCGCTGCACCACACCGACTGGGACAGCGGCTACGTGGGAGCGTCGGTGCAGCGGGTGGAGCGTGGTTCGATCGCCACCGGCACACAGGCCGACCCCTTCCTGATGAGTGACCACGAGTTGCTCAGCCTGGCCCCCGACGGTTCCCAGGTGCGCTGGAGCGAGGAGATCCGCGGGATGAACTCGATCACCACGGTGCTGGTGACCGATGAGGTGGCCATCGTCAACGCCTTCAGCGCGATGGGCCTGGACCTGACCACCGGGGAGCAGTTGTGGACGCGCTACGGCCGCGGCAACCTGCACCTGGCAGGCGACGCGCTCATCGCCACCAACAGCAGTTCTGTGGCCCTGCTGGAGATCCCCTGACCTACGATCGGACCATGCCCGCCCGCCTCCACCTCGCCCCGGCTCGGCATCACGTCGGTGAGTCGGGGCGCGCTGTGAGGAGACATCCATGATCGAGCGCGAGATCACCGAACGCGTCGCGTTGTGCCGCCCCGATGGCCGGTTGAACCCCGAAGCCGTCGGTTGGACCCGTAAGCCCCTGCACGATACCTCCGGAATCGGGCGTGGCCGCTACGCCCGGGCCCGGAACAAGCGCTGGGAGTACTGGAACGTCACCACGCCCACGCACATCCTGGCGCTGACCATCTCCGACATCTCCTACGCCGGCGTCCACGAGGTGTGGCTGTTCGACCGCGCAACCGGCGAAGCGATCGGGGCCAATGCGATGGCCCCGTTCGCGGTGGACACGACGCTGCCGGGCACGCTCGGCCACGGCCCGGCGCGCGCCCACGCCGCAGACCTGGCCATCGCGATCGATGAGGTCGAGGGTGGCACCCGGCTGCGGGCGATCACCTCCCGGGTGCGCTTCGATGTGCTCGCCTCCCGGCCGCCCGGCCATGAGGCGATGGGCGTGGTGGTGCCCTGGAGCGAGCGGTTGTTCCAGTACACCGTCAAGGACGTGGCCTGTCCCGCCGCCGGGCGGCTTTGGGTCGACGGCGTGCGCCAGGAGGTACCGGAGGGCTCCTCCTGGGCGGTGCTCGACCACGGCCGGGGCCGATGGCCCTACCGGATGCGGTGGAACTGGGGCGCGGCCTCCGGCATCGTCGACGGCAGGCGGATCGGGGTGCAGATCGGCGCCAAGTGGACCGAGGGGACCGGTTCGACCGAGAACGCGCTGGTGGTCGAGGGCGTCGTGCACAAGATCAGCGAGGAACTCACCTGGACCTACCACCCGGGCAACTGGCTGGCGCCGTGGCGGATGCGGGGTGAGCGTGCCGACCTGACGTTCACGCCCTTCTACGACAAGAGTTCGCGCAACTGCCTGGGCGTGGTCGCCACCGAAGGTCATCAGTGCTTCGGTCACTACACCGGCTGGATGAGCGAGTCCACCGGAGCCCGGGTGAGCGTGGACGGCCTGACCGGCTGGGCCGAGGACGTGGCTCAGCGGTGGTGAGTGCGCGCATGACCGATGCCCGGATCACGGAGGTGGTCGACGCCGGCACCGTGACCTCCCTGGCCGCCCGGCGCGAACGCCTCGGCGCCCACCTGGTCCCGGGCGGGCTGGACGTGGTGGTGCACGCCCCGCACGCCACGCAGGTTCAGGTGTGCCTGCTCGACGTCGCTGCCGGGGGCCTGCGGGAGCGCCGCTACTGGCTGGTCCCGGGTACCCACGGGCGCTGGTCCGGGCACGTGCCCGGGGTGGTCGCCGGGCAACGGTACGGACTGCGGGTACACGGGCCCTGGGATATCGCCCACGGGTACCGGCACAACCCGAGCAAGTTGCTGCTGGATCCCTATGCCCGTGCGGTCACCGGCGGGGTGGACCTGGTTCCGCAGATCTACGGCGGCGTAGTCGATGAGCACCTGGAACCGGTGTCCGACGAGCCCGACGGGCGTGACTCGGCTCCCTACGTACCGCACGGGGTCGTGGTCGCAGAACCCGAGGTCGTGGAGCACCGGCCCCGCCTGTGGTGGTCCGAGACGGTCATCTACGAGGCTCACGTCAAGGGCCTGACGATGCAGCTGCCCGGGGTGCCGGAGGAACTTCGGGGCACCTACGCCGGGCTGGCGCATCCGGCCACCATCGCCCACCTGCAGGGACTGGGCATCACCGCGGTGGAGTTGCTGCCCATCTTCGCCAAGGCCACCGAACCGGCCCTGAGACGCCGCGGCGCGGTGAACTACTGGGGCTACAACACCCTGGCGTTCTTCGCCCCCGAGCCCTCCTACGCCACCGCCGCAGCCCGCGCCGCCGGCCCTGCGGCGGTGATCGAGGAGGTCCGCGCGATGGTCGAGTCCCTGCATGAGGCGGGACTGGAGGTACTCCTGGACGTGGTGTACAACCATACCGCCGAAGGTGGCGTGGACGGGCCGATGCTGTCCTGGCGGGGGCTGGACAACGCCGGATACTACCTGCACACCACCAGCACCCACGGCCGGTACCTGGACGTCACCGGAACCGGGAACTCGGTGGACTTCCGCTCCCAGCACGCGGTGGCCATGGCGATCGACTCGATGCGGTACTGGGTCGAGCGGATCGGGGTGGACGGGTTCCGGCTGGACCTGGCGGTCACGCTGGGTCGCAACGGCACCGAGTTCGACCCCCGGCACCCGCTGCTGGTGGCGATGGCGATCGATCCGGTGCTGGCCGGGGTGAAGCAGATCGCCGAGCCGTGGGACGTGGGGCCGCACGGGTGGCGCACCGGCCAGTTCGCGGCCCCGATGGCGGAGTGGAACGATCGGTTCCGCGATGTGACCCGATCCTTCTGGCTCTCCGATGTCGCCTCGATGCGCTCGGGCGGGCAGGGGCAGGACCTGCGTGACCTGGCCACCCGGCTGGCCGGGTCGGCCGACCTGTTCGCCCATACCGGCATCCCGGGCGGACGCGGGCCGACGTCGTCGGTGAACTACGTGACCGCCCACGACGGGTTCACCCTGGCGGACCTGACCTCCTACGACGTCAAGCACAACTGGCGCAACGGGGAGGACAACCGGGACGGCTCCGACAACAACCACTCCTACAACCACGGTGCGGAGGGACCCACCGAGGATGCGGAGATCCAGACCGCCCGGCGCCGGTCGATCCGGGCGCTGCTGGGCACGCTGTTGGTCTCGGCGGGCACCCCGATGCTCACCGCGGGTGATGAGATCGGCCGTACCCAGAACGGCAACAACAACGCCTACGCCCGCGACGACGCCTCGGTGTGGGTGGACTGGAACACCGAGCCCTGGCAGCAGGATCTGTTGGCCACCACCACGCACCTGCTCGCCCTGCGCCGCGAGCACCTGGCCCTGCGCACCGACCGGTACATGACCTTCACCTCCGGTGCCTATGACTGGAGCGCACTAGTGGCCTGGTTCGATGGCAACGGCTCGGCGATGGAACTGGACGTCTGGCACGACGCCGACCAGCGCATCCTGCAGATGCTGCGGCATCCGCCCGAACCGGGTGCTGCCCAGGCACTGGTGCTCTTCAACGGCACCCTGGCCGAGGCCGATGTCCCGCTGGCCGGCCCGCACGACGTCAGCCTGGTCTGGGATTCGGCGTGGGAGCGGCCCGGCCCGGCCGGACCGGTGCGACCCCCGGGCTCGGCGGTACGGATCGTGCCGCTGAGCATGCAGATCTACCTGAGCGGGCCGCTGCCCTGAGTAGCCGCCGATCGGTGCCCGCCCGGCGAGTAGGCTGGACGCCGTGAGTTCTGACACCAAGATCGACGGTACCGACGGCCCCCACCTGGACAGCGCCGAGGCGCTGGACCGGTCGCTGAGCGCCGCGCAGGCCCGCAGCGACCAGATCGAGCAGCAACTGGCCACCGACCCGAGCAACTTCCGCATGCTGACCGGGGACCGGCCCACCGGGCGGCTGCACCTGGGACACTACCTGGGCACCCTGGTCAACCGCGTGCGCCTGCAGGATCTCGGCCTGGAGACGATGGTGCTGGTGGCCGACTACCAGGTCATCACCGACCGGGACGAGACCGGCCGGCTGGCCGATGTGGTGCTGGAACTGCTCACCGACTACCTGGCCGTGGGCATCGACCCGGCCAGGTCCACGATCTTCGCCCACTCGGCGGTTCCGGCCCTGAACCAGCTGATGCTGCCGTTCCTGTCCCTGGTCACCGACGCCGAACTACGCCGCAACCCCACCGTCAAGGCGGAGTTCGAGGCCTCCGGAGGACGCCCGATGAGCGGTCTGCTGCTCACCTACCCGGTGCATCAGGCCGCCGACATCCTGTTCTGCAAGGCCAACCTGGTGCCGGTGGGCAAGGACCAGCTGCCGCACCTGGAGATGTCCCGGGTGATCGCCCGCCGGTTCAACGAGCGCTACGGCGGCGGACGGCAGGTCTTCGGCGCCCCGGAGGCGCTGCTCTCCCCGGTGGTGAACCTGCTGGGCACCGACGGGGTGCACAAGATGTCCAAGTCCAAGCACAACACCATCGACCTGGCGATGACCGAGGACGAGACGGCCCGGGCGCTCAAGCGCGCCGTCACCGACTCCGACCGGAACATCACCTATGACCCGCAGGACCGCCCGGCGGTGGCGAATCTGCTGTCCATGGCTGCGCTGTGCTCCGGGGCGGACCCCCGCGACCTGGCCGCCCAGATCGGCGACGGCGGGGGTGGTGCGCTCAAGGCGCTGGTCACCGAGGCGGTCAACGAGCGCCTGCGGCCGGTACGTGCCCGTCGCGCCGAACTGGCCGCCGACCCCGGGTACCTGCTGGGGGTGCTGCGCGAGGGCAATGCCAAGGCCAACGAGATCGCCGACGCCACCCTCTCCGAGGTGCGCGAGGCGATGGAGATGGTCTACTGACCGGGGCGCGGTTGCTGCGCCGGTGCCAGCGGTCAGCGCACCTTCAGCCGCGCGGTGAACGTGGCCCCGAAAGCCTGATCTGTTCGCGCGGTGATCCGGGTTCCGCCAGGGGCGGGTTCGACGTGCACGCCCTCATCGGCCTCGATCACCTCGGGAGCCCGCCCACCGCGCAACGTCAACGGGATCTGCGACCGGCCCATCGTCGGATCGGAGACGGCAATGTCGACCTCACCCCCGTGCTCACGCATCAGCACGCATGCCGGCCCCTCCACGCTGAGCAACCGGGCCCTGTGGGTGCCGGCGGAGAAACTGTTCATCGCGGTGATGCCCGAGGCGGGGTGGCGCACGGTCTGGGCGCGCTCGTCATTGGCCAGCACGTGCACGCCCCCATCGCGGTAGGCATCGACCACCGCTGCGTCGCCACCGGGAACGATGACATAGGCCAGCTGCGGACGCCCATGGCTGACCGAGACCGTGAAGACCTGCCGGCTCACCACGGTGTCGGGGTTGCCGGCACGCACCGAACGCAGGCTCTGCTCCACCTGCTCGTTACGGACCTCCACCGGGTCGCCGTCCAGGAGCGCATAGGCCACTGCGACCCCCGTGCTCTGGTTCGCCCACCGCAACCAGGCCAGATCGGCACGGTCCTGCCCCGTCCACGGACGGCCGCCAGGGTTCGCGCCAGTGATCTCGACCTGGTCCTGGGGGCCGGCCACCCGGGCATCCAGGGTGGTCGTCACCGGCCCACGCTCGAGCGGATCGGTGATACCGGCCGCCAGCACCACCACGGCGTCGTCGAATCCGAACCAGGACTTCACCCCGCGCACCCCCGCGTAGGCGACGAAGTCCTCCGGCAGCAGCCCGGCCTGCTTGTCGCGGTAGGCCACGTCGTCGGACAACACGAGCGCCGCACTTCCGAACCCGTCCAGGGTGACGCCCCCGGAGTGGTCGGTGGTGCCCACCGGGAAGTAGACGTAGGTGTTCTGGGACTCCGAGGAGGAGGTGAACTCCAGCGGGTGGGAGGGGTTCTCGTACCAGAACTGTCCGTACAGCTCAGGGATGGTGGCGCGCTCCTCGTCGGGTGCGCTGACGCCGGGCAACCGGTAGGGAGAGACGGTGGCCAGGAACCGGGCGCCGTAGGCTTCCTCCTGGTCCTGACCGGCCAGGTACAGGTGGAAGGCGCCGTCACCGGAGAACCAGGGCATCAGGTTCTCCCCGTTCATGTACTCGTACTTGCTGATCCGCTCCGAACTGCGCGAGACCGTGAACGCGAACCCCGGCCGGCGGTGGACCATCCGTTCCATCGCGTTGTAGGCCACGCTCGACGCCTCCGGGTTCAGATCGGACGCCCGGACGTCGTCGTCGGCCATGATCTGCGCGTGCCGGACCACCGAGACCGGGGAGACCCAGGAGGTGGTGTCCGGCGGATTGGCCGCCGCGGTGGCCAGGTGCTTGACGTAACCGGCCAGCCGTTCTGCGCGCTCGGGTGAGGTGCGGTCGATCAGGTCCACCACCGCCTCGGCGACCGACCCCACGTCGGCATAGCCGGAGTTCGTTCGCGAGACGGCCCGGCCCTTGACGGCCTCCATCATCCAGCCGTCGAAGATCAGCGGGGCGAACCCGTCGGCGACCCAGTCGAAGACCACATCGGCCAGATCGGTGGAATCCGAGCCGGCATCGGCCCCGTCCAAGATCTTGATGGTCTGCATCACCCGGGTCAGCAGGATGCGGCCGTAGGAGCCGGTGTAGGCCACTGTGTGGTGCTGGATGAAGGAGCCGTCGGCGTAGTAACCGTCGGTGACCCCGTGCTGCAGGTCGTAGGGATCGATGGTGGCATAGGCGGTGGCCTGGTCCGAGACGGCCTTGGAGATCCGCCCGGAATCGCCGGTGAGCGCGCCCTGCAGGATCCGGTTGGTGGTGATGTCGGCCAGGTTGGCACCGGTGTGGAAGCGCGAGTCCAGATCCACATCGCCGTCGGAGCCGTTGCGCAGGTAGTCATCCATGACCGCGACGTAGTCGTCCACCCGCTCCGGATCGGCCTCCTCGGCCAGCAGCACAAGCGTGCGGGTCAGGTGCGTCGGGATCCCGATCTCCCAGGCGTACCAGTTGCCGTAATAGCCGGAACCGGTGTCGGCGAGGAAGTCGGTGTGCACCCGGTGCACTTCGGTGAGCACGCGCTGACGTACCTCGACGTCCCCGACCAGATCCGACTCCACACCGGGCGTACAGGTAGCCAGGGCGATCTGGTACAACCGCTGCAACGTGGTGGACAGGTTGGCCTCGTTCTCACCGAGCGGCACGCCGGCGAAGACCTCATCCGGCCCGGCCGTGTCGAGTTGCCTCAGCCGGGTCCGGGCAGTGTCGTGGATGCGCTGCAACGACGCGGCGGCCGCCGGGTGGGCGTTCACCTCACCGGTGCCGGCGACCATCGCCACGGTGTTGGCCAGGATTCGCTCGTGATCGGTCACCGCGTCGGCCCGGGCCTGCAACCGGGGCCTCAGGGCAGCGACGGCCAGGCCCGCTGGAGCCAGGGCGAGCAGGTGACGGCGGGACATATGCACCATGGGTGAGCCTTTCGTGTTCGTCCTCGAACGCACCCGCCACCCAACCAGAAGGCACCGAAATTTGGCAATGCCTTACTGCTTGAATGCTGGAAGGGTAACCCGCCTACCGAACCGGCCGCCCGGGTCGCACACCCGCTACGATGCCGCGGCCACCAGTCCCAGTTCGGTGTCCCCCACCAGCAACTCGTGCGACGGCACGATCCGCACGGTGTAGCCGAACGATCCGGACTGATCCATGGTGAAGGTGCGGGAGAACCGGTGCCGGCCCTGCTCGTATGCCTCCGCGTGGTGCAGGTCCGCCGTCGAGAAGTCCACGAGCTCGTCGTTGTCGAAGACGCTGCCGTACACGACCTGCACGCGCACATCCGCCGGGTCCAGTTCGCCGAGCGAGACGAACGCGTTCGCGGTGATCCGCTGGCCCACCTGGGCGGACTCCCCCGCCCCCTCGGACTCCACATGGTCCACCCGCACGCCGTCCCAGGCCGCGCGCAGCCGCTGCTTCCACTGCGCGAAGGCGACCGCGCCGGAGTGCCCCGGGCCATCCATCGCCCGGGCCGCCGTCGCGGTGGGGGTGTACAACTCGGTCACGTACTCGCGCAGCATCCGGGTGGCCTGCACCTTCGGGCCCAGCGTGGCCAGGGTGTGGCGGACCATCTCCAGCCACCGCTCGGGCACCCCGTCGGTCCGGTCGTAGAACCGGGGCACCACGGTATTCTCCAGCAGGTCGTACAACGCCGCGGCCTCGAGATCATCGCGCCGGTCGGGGTCCTCGACGCCGTCCGCGGTCGGGATCGCCCAGCCATTGCGCCCGTCGTACATCTCGTCCCACCACCCGTCCAGGATGGACAGGTTCAAGGACCCGTTCAGGGCCGCCTTCATCCCCGAGGTCCCACACGCCTCCAGCGGGCGCAGCGGGTTGTTCAGCCACACGTCGGTGCCCGGGTAGAGGGTCTGGGCCATCTCGATGTCGTAGTTGGGCAGGAACACGATCCGGTGGCGGACCTCGGCGCTGTCGGCGAACTGCACCAGACGCTGGATCAGGCTGACGCCCTGCTCATCGGCCGGGTGGGACTTTCCGGCCACCACGATCTGCACCGGGCGTTCGGGGTCGGTCAGCAGCGCCTTGAGCCGGTCGGTGTCGCGCAACATCAGCGTGAGCCGCTTATACGTGGGCACCCGCCGCGCGAACCCGATGGTCAGCACGTCCGGGTCCAGCACGCCCTCTACCCATCCCAACTCGGCCGGAGATGCCCCGCGCCCCCGCCACGAGGCGTGCACCCGTTGGCGCGCATCGGCGACCAGGCGTTCACGCAGCCGGCGGCGCAACTGCCACAGGGTCGCGTTGTCCATCTGCTCGCTCAACCAGCCTGAGCCGTCGGCGATCTGCTCGGGTGTGAAGTACTCCGCCTGCGCCGCGGTGAACAGCGGATCGGTCCAGGTGGGGCCGTGCACCCCGTTGGTCACCGAGGTGATCGGCACCTCGCTGGTGTGGAAACCCGGCCACAACGCGGAGAACATCCTCCGCGAGACGCTGCCGTGCAACCGGGCTACGCCGTTGGCGTACTTCGCCATCCGCAGGCCCATCACCGCCATGTTGAACACGGTCGGGTCACCCTCGTGGTAGGTCTCCCGCCCCAGGGCCAGCACATCCTCGACGTCGACGCCCTCGATGGCGTTGCCGTCTCCGAAGTAGGTGGCGATCAGGTCGGCGCCGAACCGATCGATCCCGGCCGGAACCGGGGTGTGCGTGGTGAACAGGGTGCCGGCCCGCACCGCCTCTACCGCCGCGTCCCAGGGCAGGTTCTCACTGGCCACGAGTTCCCGCACGCGCTCCACGCCCAGGAACCCGGCGTGCCCCTCGTTGCAGTGGTACACCTCCGGAGTCGGGGCGCCGGAGAGCCGGGTGTGGGCACGTACCGCCTTCACCCCGCCCATGCCCAGCAGCAGTTCCTGCTGCAGCCGGTGCTCGCTGGTGCCTCCGTAGAGCCGGTCGGTGACGCCGCGGGCAGCCTCGTCGTTGTCGGGAACCTGGGAATCCAGCAGCAGCAACGGCACGCGGCCCACGTCGGCCCGCCACACCTGTGCGTGCAGCGTGCGCCCACCCGGCAGGGGAAGGCTGATGCGCACCGGGGCGCCGTCACCCTCGCGCAGCAGCGTCAGCGGCAGGTTGTCCGGATCCAGCAGCGGGTAGGTCTCGTGCTGCCAACCGTCTCGAGTCAGCGACTGGCGGAAGTAGCCGGAGTCGTACAGCAGCCCGACGCCGATGATCGGCACACCCAGGTCGGAGGCACTCTTGAGGTGGTCACCTGCGAGAATCCCCAGGCCGCCGGAGTACTGCGGCAGAGCCGCGGTGATGCCGAACTCGGCGGAGAAGTAGGCCACCGCCGCGGGCAGCGCGTCCTCACCGGTCTCCGCTCGGCGCGCAGCCTCGCTCTGGTACCAGCGAGGCTCGTCGAGGTAGCCGTGCAGTTCCTGGACCTGCTGCCGGACGCGGACCACGAAGGCCTCATCCGCAGCGAGGTCGGCCAGGCGTTCGGTGGGGGTACCCGCGAGCAGACGCACCGGTTCGCCCCGCACCTCCCGCCACCGCTGCGAGTCGATGCTCTCGAACAGCGCGCGGGTCGGCTCATGCCAGGACCAGCGCAGGTTGCGGGCCAGGTCGTCCAGACCCGCGATCGGCTCGGGCAACACGTTGCGGACGGTGAATCGGCGAATGGCTCTCACGCTCGCGAGCATAAGTCACGACCAGCACGTCGCACGAATACCGGCGCTGTGGGCTGCCCGAAGCACCACCCGCGTCCGCCCGCGCCACGGATCGACGGGTGCCGATCGGTGCCGATCTACCCCCTCGACCTGCCACACACCGGCCCTTCTGGGTAGGTTCGGACTGTGACGTACCCGCAGCCAGTGCCCCAGAGCCCGATCGGGCGGATCCCCGTCCTCGACGTGACCCCCAGCGCCCAGGGCGGACGCTGGCCCACGAAGGCGGTCGTGGGCGAAGCGGTGCCGATCCGGGCCACCGTGTTCCGGGAGGGTCATGACGCGGTCGCGGCCACCGCGGTGCTGATCGCGCCCGATGGCACCGAGCACACCCGCACCCCGATGGTCGACGTCTCTCCCGGCAACGACCTGTTCGAAGCCACCGTGGTGCCCACCAGCACCGGCATCTGGACCTTCCGGGTGGAAGGCTGGTCCGACCCCTACGGGACCTGGCACCACGACGCCACGATCAAGGTGCACGCCGGGGTCGACACCGAACTGATGCTCGAGGAGGGTGCCCGCCTCCTGGAGCGCGCACTGGCCGAGGTCCGCAGGACCGAGCCCCACCGCCACCTGCTCTCCGATGCCGTCACCGCGCTGCGCGACACCTCCCGTCCCGCCTCCGTGCGCCTGGCCGCGGGCACCGCGCCCGAAGTGGTGGACCTGCTCAGCGCCGCCCCGCTGCGGGACTATGTGTCGCCGTCGGCCACCTACACCCTGGTGGTGGACCGGCCGCTGGCGCTGGCCGGAGCCTGGTACGAGTTCTTCCCGCGCTCCGAGGGTGCCCGCCGGGACCCCGACACCGGGCACTGGGTCACGGGCACCCTGCGCACCGCGGCGGAACGGCTGAAGGCGATCGCGCAGATGGGTTTCGACGTGGTCTACCTGACCCCGATCCACCCGATCGGGACCACGAATCGCAAGGGTCGCAACAACACCCTGAACGCCCGGCCCGAGGACCCCGGCTCGCCGTACGCGATCGGGTCGCCCGACGGCGGCCATGACGCGATCCACCCCGACCTGGGTGATTTCGATGACTTCGACGCCTTCGTCGCCCGCGCCCGGGATCTGGGCATGGAGGTCGCCCTGGATGTCGCCCTGCAGGCCTCCCCGGACCATCCCTGGGTCACCGAGCATCCCGAGTGGTTCACCACCCGCGCCGACGGCTCGATCGCCTATGCGGAGAACCCGCCGAAGAAGTACCAGGACATCTTCCCGCTGAACTTCGACAACGACTACCCCGGGATCTACGCCGCGGTACGGGGCGTGCTGCAGACGTGGATCGATCACGGTGTCACGGCGTTCCGGGTGGACAACCCGCACACCAAACCGGTCCGGTTCTGGGAGGAGATCCTCGCCGACGTCCGCGCGGACCACCCCGAGGTCATCTTCCTCTCCGAGGCGTTCACCAAGCCGGCGATGATGCACGCCCTGGGCATGGTGGGGTTCCACCAGTCCTACACCTACTTCACCTGGCGCCACTCCAAGGCAGAACTCGCCGCGTACTTCACCGAGGTGGCGCACGAGTCCGCGCACCTGATGCGGCCCAGTTTCTGGCCCACCACCCATGACATCCTCACCCCCTACATGCAGCAGGGCGGGCAGGCGGCGTTCGCGATCCGGGCGGTGCTGGCCGCCACCGGCTCCCCCACCTGGGGCGTCTACTCCGGCTACGAACTGGTGGAGCACATCGCCCGTCCCGGCGCGCAGGAGCAGATCGACAACGAGAAGTACGAGTTCAAACCCAGGGACTGGGAGGCCGCGCGGACCGAGTACGGCATCACCGACCTGATCACCCGGCTGAACCAGATCCGTCGTCGTCATCCGGCGTTGCAACAACTACGCAACCTGACCGTGCACCCCACCACCGACGACGCCACGTTCTGCTTCTCCAAACGCCTGCGCGCCGAACACGCCCCGGACGGGCGCGAGGACGTGGTGATCGTGGTGGTCAACACCGACCCCTACACATCCCGCAGCGCCCACCTGGACCTGGACATGCAGGCTCTGGGCCTGGCCGCCGATGCCACCTTCACCGCCCACGACGAACTCACCGGCGAGAGCTACCCGTGGAACGCGCGCCCGTGGGTGCACCTGGACCCGCTCGGACGGTGCGCCCACGTCCTGGAGGTGCAGACCGGATGAAGCGCCCGGCCCGCACCTTCGCCCTGCCCGGACCGGACCCCGGGGGGTCGGGCCTGAGCGAGGACCCGCACTGGTACACCACCGCGGTGTTCTACGAGGTGCTGCTGCGCGCCTTCTCCGACTCCGACGGGTCCGGGGCCGGTGACTTGCGCGGGTTGATCGACAACCTGGACTACCTGGCCTGGTTGGGCATCGACTGCCTGTGGCTGCCACCGTTCTACCCCTCGCCGCTGCGCGACGGGGGTTACGACGTGGCCGACTACACCGCGGTGGCCTCCGAGTACGGCACCATCGATGACTTCACCGAGCTGATGCAGGCCGCCCACTCCCGTGGCATCCGGGTGATCATCGACCTGGTGATGAACCACACATCCGACGCCCACCCGTGGTTCCAGTCCTCCCGCTCCAACCCCGAGGGACCCTACGGGGACTTCTACGTCTGGCGTGACGATGACACCGAGTACTCCGATGCACGGATCATCTTCGTGGACACCGAGACCTCGAACTGGACCTTCGATCCGGTGCGCCGACAGTACTTCTGGCACCGGTTCTTCTCCCACCAGCCGGACCTGAACTTCGAGAATCCGCGGGTTCTCGAGGCCATGATGGACGTGGTCCGGTTCTGGTTGCGCAAGGGCGTGGACGGGTTCCGCCTGGACGCGGTGCCCTACCTGTTCGAGGAGGAGGGCACCAACAGCGAGAACCTGCCCGCCACCCACGAGTTCCTGGCCGACGTCCGGGCGATGGTCGATGCGGAGTTCCCCGGCCGGTTGATGCTGGCCGAGGCGAACCAGTGGCCCCGGGACGTGGTGGCCTACTTCGGCACCCCGGAGCGGCCGGAGTGCCACATGTGCTTCCACTTCCCGGTGATGCCGCGGATCTACTACGCACTGCGGGAGCAGAGCGCCGGAGCGATCGCGGAGATCCTGGCCGATACCCCGGACATTCCCGCCGGGGCCCAGTGGGGCACGTTCCTGCGCAACCACGACGAGTTGACCCTGGAGATGGTCTCCACCGAGGAACGTGCGGCGATGTACGGCTGGTACGCCGAGGACCCGCGGATGCGCGCGAACGTGGGGATCCGCCGCCGGCTGGCGCCGTTGCTGGAGAACTCCCGCGCCGAGATCGAACTCGCCCACGCTCTGCTGTTGTCCCTGCCCGGCTCGCCGTGCCTGTACTACGGCGATGAGATCGGGATGGGCGACAACATCTGGTTGCCGGACCGGGACTCGGTGCGCACCCCGATGCAGTGGAACCCGGACCGGAACGCCGGGTTCTCCACCGCCGACCCGGGTAAGCTCTACCTGCCCACGGTGCAGTCGCTGACCAACCACTTCTCCTCGGCGAACGTGGAAGCGCAACTGGCGATCCCGACCTCGCTGTTGCACTGGGTGCGAGGCATCCTGCAGGTGCGCCGGGCCCACCCGGTGTTCGGCAACGGGGACTACATCCCGCTCACCTGCGACAACGACGCAGTGCTGGCGTTCCTGCGGCGCAATGACAACGAGACCGTCCTGTGCGTGATGAACCTGGCCAACACACCGCGCTCGGCCACGGTGGAACTGCCCGGTCTGGGTGGGGCCGGCCTGCAGGACGTCTTCGGCGGGACCGCGTTCCCGCCGGTGGCCGTGGCCGGTTCGCCGCGCCAATCCGCCGACGACGGCGAGACCGCCGACCGCGACGAGGTCGCGATGGGTGGGGCTGCCGTGGGCGGACCTGCGGTGGGTCCCGGCAGTGCGGACGACGGCGACCGCGCCCCGAGCAGCGAACGCGCCGCTGCGGACGCGCGCAGCCAGGGCGCCACCGGCGTGGGCGGCGAGGACGTGCATGGTGAAGGCGTGCGTGGTGAGGGCGTGGCAAGTGGGGCCGCCGACGCAGCCGCGCACGCCGACGACACCGGCGTGCGGCACCACACCCCGGACTATGCCCGGCACGACGGGGATACTCAGCCGGCACCCCCGGTGACTCATACCCCCATCACCCCCACGCCGTCGGGCCCCGACGGCCGGGCCACATTCACGTTGGGTAGCCGGGACTTCTTCTGGCTGCAGGTTCGGGAGCGCCCGTGAGCACCGACCAGGACCCGCCGAAGGCACCTCCCGCCCTGAGCCCGGCCTTCGGGGACTTCCTGCCCGAGTGGTTGATGCGCCAGCGCTGGTACGCCGGCAAGGGACACACACCGGTGCTCTCCCGCGTGGGCGGCCTGCGGTGGCAGGACCCCGAGGGCGAGGTGGGGATCGACACCCATTTGATCCTGGACTCCGCCGGGGACGAACCGGTGCTGTACCACGTGCCGCTCACCTACCGCGGGGAACCACTGCCGGAGCGGGTGGCCGGTCGGCGGGCGCTGGTGGCCACCGTCGAGCACTCCGAACTGGGGAAGCGCTGGATCTACGACGCCTGTTATGACCCGGTGTACGTGCAGGTGCTGCTCGACTCCCTCACCGGTGCCGGCGCGTTACCGGATCTGCAGATCCGCACCGAGCCGGCACCGCCGGACTCGCAGCGCTCCGATCCGCCTCCGGTGCGGTCCGAGCCGGCGCCCGACGCCGGACGCGTCACGGTGCGCTCCTCCCGCGTGCTGCGCGGGGAGCAGTCCAATACCTCGATCGTGGTGAACGCCGAGGACGGGGCCGGTCCCGGCGGGGATCAGGTGCGCGCTGCCGGGGATCCGGTGCGCGCTCCGGTGCATGCGGCCGGTGCTGCCGAGCACGCTGACCCCCAGCACCCCGAACACCCCGAACACCCCGAGCACCCCGAGCACCCCGAGCAGGTGATCATCAAAGTGTTCCGCGTGCTGCGGCCCGGCGCCAACCCCGAGGTCCAGGTGCAGTCGGCGCTGGCGGCCGGCGGCAGCAGGCTGGTCCCGGCTCCGGTCGGGGCGCTCTGGGCCTCCTGGCTCCCGGAATCCGGTGGGCACCTGGCCTTCGCAAGTGAATTCCTTCCCGGCGGGAGCGATGGTTGGACGCTGGCGCTGCAGTCCGCCGCCGGAGAGCGCCTTTCCACCGGATCGACCGGCTCGGAAGGGCCGAACGGCTCCACCGGCGGCACTGGATCCACTGGCTCCGCCGCGGCGACGGACGGCACTGGCACCGGCGGCACCGGCACCGGCACTACTAGAACTGGCACTGGCACCGGCACCGGCACCGGCACTGGCACTACTAGCCCTAGCACTAGCACTAGTGACTTCACCGCTGAGGCCTTCGCACTGGGCGAGGTAACCGCCCACCTGCACCAGCAGTTGCGCTCGGTGTTCGGGTCCGCTGGGCCGGCGGAATGCGCCCAGGACGGCGATGGGGCCGATGCTGATCAGACCGAACTTGCTGATCAGATCGAACTTGCTGAGCAGGCCGAACAGGCCGAACAAGCCCGCGCCCATCTGATCGTCGACGTGCGATCCCGCTTCGCCACCGCCACGGCCGAAGTCCCCGACATCGCCGGGTACGCCGGCGCACTCGAGCAGATGATCGCCGACGCCCTAGCCGAACCCGACTGGCCACCGGTGCAGCGCGTGCACGGCGATTATCACCTGGGCCAACTGCTGCACACTCCCGACCGTGGCTGGGTGGTGCTGGACTTCGAGGGCGAACCGTTGCGCCCGATCGCCGAACGCACCGCTCCCTCCTTCGCACTGCGTGACGTAGCCGGGATGCTCCGCTCGTTCGACTACGCCGCCGGCTCGGTAGCCGCTGGCGCCCCGCCGCCCGGCGAGGCCCCGCCCCCGGCCGGACTCCCGCCGTCGGGCATCCCATCGCCGTCGACCCTCCGGTCGGACTGGGCGCGCGGCACCCGGGCGGCGTTCCTGGACGGCTATGCCCGCACCGCCGGCGCCGACGCGATGAACCATCCGGCGCTGCTGCGTCTGCTCGAGATCGACAAGGCCTGCTACGAGGCCACCTACGAAGCCCGCAACCGTCCCGACTGGGTGCACATCCCCGTGTCCGCCATCCGGTCTCTCTTCGAGGAGCACACCGTGACAACCCCGGATCCGCACACCCCGCCCGCCTCGTCCCCATCCACAGAACCTGAGCAAACGGCGTCCGATCCGGCAGCCCTCGCCCCCGCCGCCCCGGCTCCGGCCGAGTCCGACCAGACCGACCCCGCAGTCACGCCGATCCGCGTGGACGCCGCCACCCTGGCCGCCGTCGCCCGTGGTGAGCACCACTCCCCCCACGACGTGCTCGGCGCCCACGTCGCCGATGAGGTGGTCACCTTCCGCAGCCTGCGCCGGTTCGCCGAGCAGGTCCGGATCGTCACCGACACCCAGTACCTCGAGGCCCGCCACGAACAGGACGGCATCTGGGTGGCCACCATGCCCGGTGCCCACGTTCCCGACTACCGGGTGGAGGTCACCTACGACGGGAGGGCCTCCGTCGTCGATGATCCCTACCGGTTCTGGCCCACCCTCGGGGAGGTGGACCTGCACCTCATCGGTGAGGGACGCCACGAGCGGCTCTGGCAGGTGCTGGGTGCACACGTGCGCACCTTCCCCTCCGAGCTCGGGACGGTCCGTGGAACCTCGTTCGCGGTCTGGGCGCCGAACGCACAGACCGTGCGCGTGGCGGGCGACTTCAACAACTGGGACGGGACCGCCCACGCGATGCGCGTCCTGGGCGGCACCGGGGTCTGGGAGTTGTTCATCCCCGGCGTCGGGGTCAACAACACCTACAAGTTCGAGATCCGCGGGTCCGACGGCACCTGGAAGTCCAAGGCCGACCCGATGGCCCGGGCCACCGAGCACCCCCCGGCCACCGGGTCGGTGGTGACCGATTCCCACTACGTCTGGGGCGACGGGGACTGGATGTCCGAACGCGCGCAGCAGGACCCCCACACCGGTCCGTTCAGCGCCTACGAGGTGCACCTGGGTTCCTGGCGGCCCGGGCTGGGCTACCGGGAACTGGCCGAGGAACTGGTGGAGTACGTCGCCTGGATGGGCTTCACGCACGTGGAGTTGATGCCGGTGGCCGAACATCCCTTCGGGGGATCGTGGGGCTATCAGGTCACCTCCTACTACGCTCCATCCTCCCGGTTCGGCAGCCCGGATGAGTTCCGCTACCTGGTCGATGCGCTGCACCGGGCCGGCATCGGGGTGATCGTGGACTGGGTCCCGGCGCACTTCCCCAAGGATGACTTCGCCCTGGCCCGCTTCGACGGCACGGCGCTGTACGAGGACCCCGACCCGATGCGCGGGGAGCAGATGGACTGGGGCACCTACGTGTTCAACTTCGGGCGCAACGAGGTCCGCAACTTCCTGGTCGCCAACGTCCTGTACTGGCTGCGTGAGTTCCACATCGACGGGCTGCGGGTGGACGCGGTCGCCTCGATGCTGTACCTGGACTACTCGCGCAAGCCGGGCCAGTGGCGCCCGAACGTGCGCGGCGGACGGGAGAACCTGGAGGCGATCCAGTTCCTGCAGGAGGCCAACGCGACGGCGTACCGCACCTCCCCGGGGATCATGATGATCGCCGAGGAGTCCACCGCCTGGCCCGGGGTGACCTCCCCCACCGAGGCGGGCGGGCTCGGCTTCGGGCTGAAATGGAACATGGGCTGGATGAACGACACGCTGCGCTATCTCGCCGAGGAGCCCGTCAACCGGCGCTACCACCACGGGGAGTTGACGTTCTCCCTCGTCTACGCCTTCTCGGAGCAGTTCGTGCTGCCGCTCAGTCATGACGAGGTGGTGCATGGGAAGGGCTCGCTGCTGCGCAAGATGCCCGGTGACCGATGGCAGCAACTGGCCGGGGTGCGGGCGTTGCTGGCCTACCAGTGGTCGCACCCGGGCAAGAAGTTGCTGTTCATGGGCTCGGAGTTCGCCCAGGAGGCCGAGTGGTCGGAATCGGCGTCGCTGGACTGGGCCCAGGGTGACTCGCCGGAGCACTCCGGGGTGCGTTTGGCGATGAAGCGACTGAACGAGGTCTACCGTGAGCATCGCGCGTTGTGGGCCGAGGACTTCAGCCACGCCGGCTTCGAGTGGCTGGAGGCCAACGACGGCGACCACAACGTGCTGGCGTATCTGCGCAAGAGCAGTGCGGCGGAGCCCGGCAGGGTGCGGGACGCCTCCGATGGAGCGGGGAACACCTCCGACCGGGTGGGGACCGACCCCGATGCAGCAGGGCATGATTCCGACGGGGCGGGCAACGCCCCGGACAGGGCGAGGGCCGACTCCCACATGGCGGGCATCGACTCCGACGTGGTTGCGGTCGTGGTGAACTTCGCGGGCACCCCGCACGAGAACTACCGCGTCGGCCTGCCGCACGGCGGGGCCTGGGATGAGGTCTTCAACTCCGACGCCACCGAGTACGGCGGGTCCGGAGTGGGCAACCTCGGGCAGGTACGGGCTGAGGAGGTGCCCTGGCGAGGTCAGCGGTACTCGGTCGCCCTGCGGGTACCTCCGCTGGGGGCGGTGTTCCTGGCACCCGCGAGGGACTGACCCAGGCAGCTCACCGCCCCATTCCTCGAACGCGCGTGCGGAGAATGTCGGTGGTCGGCGATACCGTGGTTCCATGCCCAGCACCGCTGCTCAGCACCCGGGGGTACGCACTCCGGGCGATGCCCCCTGGAGCGAGCGGAGAAGGGCGGCCCGGGCGCTGGCGGGCACGCATCCGCACCGGCGGATCTTCAAGCGCCTGAAGTCTTACCTGAGCAGTGGGACCACCGATGCCGGCGTGCTGACCGAGATGGTGGCGTGCTGCCGTCGACTGCGCTCGAACCTGGATGGCATCGAGGCGGAGATCCTGCAGCGTCTCCAGGACGCCCATCCCGGCACCGGGACAGCCGAGGAACTCGCCGCCCGGCTACGGATCACCACCGCCGCGGCCGACCGGATGCTGAACCGGGCAGCAGCCCTGGATGACTACGCGGAAGTGCACTTCGCCCTCCTCGGCGGAGAGATTGACCTACCGAAGGCCGAGGTGTTCATCGACGCCACCAGGACGTTGCCCGATGCCCAGGCGCGCGCGATCCACCGCACCCTGTTGCCGGGGGCTCCGGACCTGACCTCCGGACAGTTGCGCCACCGTCTGCGCGCGGCCGTCCTAGCGGTCGATGCCGACCTTGCGCAGGAGCGGCATGAAGAAGCCGCCACGCAGCGCCATGTCAGCGTCACCGCGGCCGACGACGGCATGGCGTATCTGACCTTCTACCTGCCGGCAACCGAAGCCGTCGCGGCCATGACGACGCTGGACTGCCTCGCGGTCAAGGCCGATCCGGACGACGACCGTCCGGTCGGGGCGCGCCGCGTGGACGCCTTCACCGACTTGATCAACCAGACGATGACCAGCGGTCGGACCCCGGAGGGACGGCCGGTGCCGACCCAGCACCGCAAGCGCCCGCACCTGGTCCTCACCATCGCCCAGTCCACTCTCGACGGCGACGACGACTCGCCGGGTTACCTCGCCGGCTACGGCCCTCTCCCGGCTGAGGTGGTCCGGCACCTGGCCGCAGAGAGCGTGCCGTCCCCGACGGTCGCGGGCACCAACGCGGCGCATGCGGAAGTCGCAACCACCAACAGCCGGGGCAAGGGAACCGATGCCACCGCGGCCCAGACCGAGGCAGCGGAGAAGGCCGAGGAAGCGGCCCAGGGCGAGGGAACCAGCACCACAACCGTGCAGGCCGAGGACGCTGCCGGCACGGCGGGTGAGGTCGAGGCGACCACCCCCACGGCGGCCCAGGCCGAGGACGCTGCCGGCACGGCGGGTGAGGTCGAGGCGACCACCCCCACGGCGGCCCAGGCCGAGGACGCGGCCGATGGTGCGGAAGCGGCCCAGGCCGAGGATGCTGCCGATGGTGCGGAAGCGGCCCAGGCCGCGGAACCCGCCGTCGCAGCCGCCCAAGCCGAAAGAACTCACGCCGCAGGCACTCGCGTCCGGGGAACCGACATCACAACCGCCCGAGCAGGACGGGTCACGACCCGGGCGATCCGCACTGACGCCTTCACCGGCACGCTGCTCCCGCCGAACCCGGCACCGGTGACTTTTGTGAGCCCAACTCCGCAGGGCTGCTTGCTTGACCACGATCCGATCGCCTCGATCTTCGAACGACTCCAACGCCGTCAACCAACCCGGTCAGAGACGCCGAATGTCCGGACGGACGCGAACGGAACAAAGCCCGACGACGCAGCCGACCCCGTTGCCGTCATGGCGGCGCTGGGGATCCTCAGCAGTGACACCTATCAACCGGCAGCGGCCCTGCGCGAGTACATCCTCACCCGGGACGCGACCTGCCGGTTCCCCACCTGTCGCCAGCCGGCCCGGCGCTGCCAGTTTGACCACATCGTCGCTTTCGACCCCACCCGGCCGGCCTGGACCCAGACGCACCTGGGCAATCTGCACCTGCTGTGCGCCCGGCACCATCAACTCAAGACCGCCGGAGTCTGGTCGGTTCGCCGTGATCACCACACCGGAGACACGCACTGGACCTCACCACTGGGCTACCACCACATCAAGCCTGCCGAGGTCGTCGATCCTGCTCATCACACCGACGAACTGGTCCGCGCGCTGATAACCATCCGGGCCGAGCACGCCGAGGATCCCGGATGGCTCAACCGGGCCGCGCCGGTCAGTCCCGGAATCGCCAGCGACGCCGAACTCGACGAACTCACCGGTCGCGATCCCACGCCACTGGACCGACATCGTGTCCAGGATTTCCCGAGCACCACCGGACCTCCGCCGTTCTAACGGGCGGCGGGGTGCTGGAGCGCGCGGCGTGGTGTGGCGTAGCGACGCCGTCACGCTCAGTACAGCGCGACAGCCAGTTCGCGCCGGGCCTTGAGCAGTTCCGGCGAGCCCTCGGGCACGATGAGGAAGAGTTCGAGAAGTCGCTTGCGTGCGCGCTCCCGATCGTCGCCGGCCGTTACCCGCACCAGCGAGATCAGCCGGGAGAAGGCCTGCTCGATCTGACCACTGGCGGCCTCGACGTCGGCGGCGGCAAGGTGAGCCTCGACGTCGTCCGAGGCGGCTTGGGCCACCGTAGTGAGCACGCTCTGGATATCCAGACCGGAGAGCCGCCGGCCCAGGTCCACCTGGGCCAGGCCGGCCTTCGCTTCGGCATCGGCCGGGTTCTCCTTCAACCCTTGCTCGAATGCCTCGGCAGCGGCGTCCAGGTCGTCATTCTCGATCGCGTCGTAGGCGGCCTGGATGTGCGGCGGCAACGGCTCCTCGGCGGCCTCCTCACCGTCCTCATCCTCAGCCGGTTCCTCCACGCCCTCGACCTTGCCGGTCACCCCGTTCTCGGCCGCGACCCGGAGCACCTCATCGATCACCGCGCGGATCTGCTCGAGTGGCTGCGGTCCCTGGAACAGCGGTAAGGGCTGGCCCTTGATCACCGCGCAGACCGCCGGGGCGCCCTGCACCTGGAAGGCCTGCGCGATCTGTGGGTAGGCGTCCACGTCCGCGCGGGCCAGCAGGAACCGTCCGCCGTACTCCCCGGCCAGGGTCTGCAAGGTCGCGCTCAACTCTCCCGAGGCGGGCGAGCGGGGCGAGCGCAGATCGATGATCACCGGCACCTCGACCGAACGCTGCACGACCTCCTGGAAGGACTGCAGCGTCACGTCGACCACTGCGCCGCCGCCCGAGGACGGCGCCTCGCCACCGGGCGGCGACGGGGGTGCGGACAGGCTCGACAGGTCCACGGCGCCGCGCAGGTTAATGGACGGTTGACTCATCGCACTCTTCCTCGCTGGTTCACGAATCTCACTCCTCGGAGACATCCGCGAGAACACGCTCCACACCGAGCACGGTGATCTGGGCGTCCTCCTGCTCCGTCGGCACGTACAGCGCCACCATCACATGGTAGGTGCCGCGCAGGCTTTCGTTCACTTCGCCGTCGTCCTCCGACAGCGCCGCCAACTGCCCGCCCACCTCGACCTCGCCGTCGTCCTCGGTCTTGGTGAAGGTGTGTCGGGTGCGCATCGCCCCGATCACCACCACCCCGCCGTCGGCGGTCAGCATCGCGACCGTGTCGTCCTCACGCACCGCGGTGTCATGGGTGAACTCACCGGCCGCTTCCACGTTCTCCGACAGGGTCTGCGCCTCCTGCTCGACGAGTTCGCGGAAGGGCTCCTCGGCGAAGTCATCGGCGAACTCACTGTCCTCACCCTCGGTGAGCAGGTCGGCGTAGTTCTCCAGCGCCTGTTGGGGGCTGGTCAGGAAACTGTCATCTGCTGGATCAACGGGGGTACTCCCGATCTCGGCCACGTCGGTCTGCGGGGTCGTCACGCCGGGCAGCAGCCGCACCCACGAGAACATCCGGTACGGCTCCTGCGGAGTCTCCTGGCGCAGACCGATCAGCAGGGGGCTGTTGGCCTCATCGGGGATCTCGGTGATCACGAACACCGCTCTGGGCCACTCCTCGGTGGCGGCCACGATCGAGACCGCGCTGGAGGTGGTCAACGGCTGCAGGCCGGTCTCGTCGTCGGTGTCGGCGGTGGCGCTGCGCAACCGGTACTCGGCTGTGCGCACCGCCAGCGCCGGGTCCTCCATCCGCTCGGCGAGGATGTCGCCGTCGGACTCTTCATCGGCGGCGTTGATGTGTTCCTCGATATCGGCCAGCACGCGCTCCAACCGCGGCACATCCAGTACCGGCTGGGCCTCGGTCTCCTCGGGGTCGGGCGACACCTCGGGAATCTCCGGTGTGCAGGCGACCAGCAGTACCGCCAGTGCCGCACCGACAAGTGCCGCCACACGGTTCCGACGGATCATCGGTTGTCCTCCTGCTGAATACCCCAGGTCTTTCGCCACCGCGCCCCCGAACTGTGCGGGTCCTCGGTGTCCAACGGCTCCGGTTCGCCTTCAGGTAGGTCCTCGGGCGCCTCCGGCTCAGGGGCGTGGCGCTCCTTCCGGCCCCACAACTTCTGCCACCGCACCGGAGGCCGTTCCTCGTCGTAGTCCTCCCTGGCTCCAGGCTCGTCCCCGGCTTCGGGCTCGACCGCTGCGGCGTCGTACTCGGCCTGCTCCGGTGTGGCCGCGCTCGGGGACAGGCCACTCCCGGGGGCAGATTCAGTTCCGGCTGGTGTTGCACCGGGTGCGGCGGCCGGGTACGTGCGGATCGGGCCCGCCTGCGTGCCACTTCGGCCGCTGCTGACCCAATCCGACAGTTCCGTGGCGGAGTGCTCGGCGCCCGCCTCGGCGTCGGTTCCGTGCCGGTCATCCAGGCGGTCGGCCCCGTCCGCACCGGCAGCAGCCTCGCCGTCGGCCACATCCTGGCCCTCGACCGTGCCCTCGCCGTCGGCCTTCCGCTTCGCCGGACCGGACCCGAACCTCCACCACGCGCGCTTCGCGCTGGCACGCTCGGCCTCCTGTCGGGCACGCTCACGCTCGCGCAGTTCCCGCCGGGTCAGGGGCTCTCCGTCGGCGCCGAGCACGCTGGTGGGCAGCTCGCCGGTATCGGTCGGCGGTTCCTCGGCGTCATCCCGCTCCGCAGCACCCGCCTCGGCGCTGGGCCAGCCAAGCCGTTCGGCGTAACTGAGTTCGTCATCGGTGGTCGGCTCACGGTGGCGACCCTCGCGGCGCGCCGGGACCTGGGTGTCGACCACCTCGCTCTCGGTGCGGGCCCGGCGGGCTCGTGCGGTCTCCCGATCCATCAGCAGGAACAGGATCAGGGCGATCAACCCGGCCAGTACCAGCACGCCGCCGACGATCAGCCCTGGAACCAGCAGCGGAGTCTCCACCTCGCGGTCCCACGTCAGTTCCACCTGCGGAGCGGGTTCGGTTCCGTCGGAGGCGGCGAGCAGCACCCAGCGCCCGGGCACCACGGTCCACTCATACGTCAACTCGCCGGTACCGGTGACCTCTTCGATCCACAGGTCCGAACCGGCCGGGTCCGGCAGGATCGGCTCCTCGGCGGCCTCCTCGTCCTCGGCGGCCTCCTCGTCCTCGGTGGCCTCCTCGTCCTCAGTGGCCTCCTCGTCCTCGGTGGCCTCCTCGTCCTCGTCGGGTTCGGGCTCGACCGCCTCCACCTGGCGGACCGCCAGTTGCTCCCACGTGGTCAGGCCGGTGATCTCCACATAGGGCGCCCCGTCGATCCAGGCGTGCACGTCCGCCTCGCGGCCCATCGCCAGCACCACCGGGGTGGAGTCCGTGGCACCGACCACCCGCACCTCGACGGTGTCGTCCACCATGTCCAGCACGCCGGGAGCGGTCACGACCACCGGCTCCTGGGGCGCCGCCGGCATGGTTGCGGTGACGCGGTCGTCAGGACGCCAGAAGGTCGCCGAACCCACCGCCCCGACCAGGGCGGCGATTCCGATCACGATGATCGCGATCGCGATGATGCGTCGAAGCACGAGCTAGGAGTCCTCCAGGTTGCGCGCGACGCCGGACCGACTCCGGCGCCAGTCAACAATACGTGACCAAACCGTGATCTAGCACCATCCTGTGCCGCGCAACACAACCCGACACTTCACGCACACACGGCCTGCACACCACTCCGGGGCCCCGGTGCTCCACGTGCTCGGTTCCGCCGGCTCCCCTTGGGCGCCCCGATCCAGACGGACTACGCTGTGGTTTGCTCATCCCTAGCGAAGGAGGCCACGTGGCCGAGGCCGGTTCGAACTTCCCTGTCGTCATGCGTGGATACGACCGCGCCCAGGTCGATCACCACATCCAGTCGCTGCAACGCCAGTTGGACGATGTGCGCGAACAGGTGGAGGCGCTGGACACGGCGAACATGCAGATCTCCGGCGAACTCTCCGAGGCGCAGGCGCAGTTGCGTGAGGCCGAGAAGCCCTCCTACTCCGGCCTGGGCTCCCGGGTCGAGCAGTTGTTCCGCTCCGCCGAGGAGCAGTCTGCGGACCTGCTCACCCAATCGGACGCCCAAGCCAAGGACATCGTGGCCCGCGCGCACGCCAACGCCGAGCACCTGACCGAACAGGCAGAGAGCGAGGCTGCCGAACTACTCGCCAGCGCCCGCCGGGATGCGGCCACCGAGCGGCAGTCCGCCCAGGCCCAGGCCGAGGGCACCATCACTTCCGCCCGAAGCCGCGCCGAGGAACTGGTCTCCTCCGCCGAGCGGGAGGCGGCCCGGATCACCAGTGAGACCAACGCCGAGCTCAGCGAGAAGCGGGCCAGCCTGGACCGTGAGCTGGGCACGTTGCGCGCCACCACGGAGAACGAGACCACCCAGGTGCGGGTGAACAGTGAGCGCGCCGCCCGCGAACTCAAGGCCGCCAGCGAGGCCGAGGCCGAGGAGTTGCGCGCCCAGGCGCGCGCCGAGGCCGAGGCGCTGCGCGAGGACGCGATCCGGGAGGCCGATGCCGTCCGCGCCACCGCCCAGACCGAGGCCAGCGAGATCCTGCGTGCCGCCAACGCCGAGGCCGAGACCACCCGCCGTTCCGTCGCGGAGTTGCAGGAGGAGGCGGCCCTGGAGATCGCCGCCCGTCGCCAGGCCGCCGAAGAGGCAGACGCCGCGAACCATGAGCAGGCCCGTGCCGAGACCGAGAACATGATCACCCAGGCGCAGAAGCACGCCGAGGACGCCGAGGCCCGGGTCGCCGAGGCACTGGAGCAGGCCGAAAAGGTCCGCACATCGGCGGAGGAGCAGGCCGCCCAGATCATCGCCGATGCCCAGGCCAGTGCGGACCGGATCACCACCGAGGCGCGCGAGAACGCCGACCGGCTGCGTGCCGACACCCGTGCCGAGACCGACCGCGAGCGCCGAAGCGCCCAGCGCCACCTCGATGAACTCGAGGATCAGCGCCGGACCATCACCGGCTACCTCGATGAGTTGCGGGGGCTTTTGGGGTCGGGACAACTCAACCAGGCGGCGGAACTGGCCGACCAGGGCTCGGCGCCGGAGCAGATCTCGGGCTCCAGTGCCGGGACCGGTTCCGATCCGGATGAGGGTGCGGACGGGGACATGGGACCAGCCACGAGTACCGGCGGGGACGCCGAGGTCGACGCGGATGCCGAGGCGGAGGCGCGCGCAGACGCGGACACGAGCGCAGACGCAGACGCCGGAGCGTCCGGCGACACAGTCGACACCATCGACGCCGATGCCGAACCCGTGACCGATGATGCCCAGCCCACCGAGGTGATGGCCCCCGTGGGTGCCGAACCGGGCCCCGAGGATGATCCAGCCGGACCCGAGGCTCAGGCCGAGGCGATGGCCGATGCCGTCGCCGACGAGCAGGAAGTGGCCGAGGAGCAGGTTGAGGCCGACGAGCAGGGAGTGGCCGAGGTTGAGACCCGTGCAGGGGACGTCGACCCGGATGAGACCGTGGTCATCGAACCCATCGGCGTAGCCGAGGACGACGAGCCGCAGCGCTGAGCACCGGGCCGCCTGAGGCCTCCGACGCTCCCTTGGGCTGCCTCAGCGCACCATCCGCACCAGGGTGAGACCGCCGAACTCCTGCGCCCGCCGGACCTGCCCGTCGGTGACGAAGTCGTGGCGGGCGTAGAACGACCGGGCCCGGGCATTGTCATGAGCCACCCAGAGGAAGCACGGCGCCTCACCCACTGCGCAGGCGAGCAGGTCGTCGGCCACGCCGGTGCCGTAGTGCTCCTCCAGGACGTACAGACCGATGAGTTCCAGCGGCCGCACCTGGCCCGGTCCGGCGGCTTCGGCCCAGGAGAAGCCCACCATCTGCCCGGCCCGCTCGGCTACCCAGTAGGCGGCGTGGCCCGGGTCGGCCAGTCTGCGGGCCCACTGCTCGGCCGCGTTGTCGGCGTGGGCCTGCACCACCTCGGCCGCAAGCAGGTCCGCGAACGCCTGCCGCCACGTTCTGATGTGCACCTGCGCCAGGATCTCGGCGTCTCCCGGACCTGCCGATCGGATCGCCGCGCGCTGTCTGCCCTGTCTCACGATGAGGCAGACTACGCCATGTGCACGACTCCGACTGGGCCACCCGACGCACCGAAGCCGCCCGCATCCATGCCGAACGCCTTCAGGCGCGCAAAGACGCCGAGCACGAACGTGCTGAGGCGCTGCTACGGGAGTTCGTCACCGCCGCCACCCGTGCCGGCCTCGCGCCGCAGCCCTTGCGCGTGCGTGGGTACGGCGGCTCGGCGTCGGCACGCACCCCGCTGACCGGCTGGTACCTGCGAAGTGACGCCAGTGCGGGGGTGAGTACCGAGGCGGACTTCTACGTTCTGACCGGACCGTTGAGCCTGCTGGACCGACTCCGTGGGGTGCGGCCTGAGCCGGCCCGGCCACCGTTGGTGCTCGGCGCCGGCGGTAAGGACGGTGAGTCCATCGACCTGACCGAGGCGCTGGAGCGACTGCTGCCGGGCTGGCGCACACGGGACTGACCTCGTCGCTGCCGCTCAACCGCAGCGCTTGTACGCATTCAAATGCTGCGTTGGTACAACTGGGCGAGCGCCTCGGCCACGGCCGCCGGCTCCTCCACCGCGCTCAGGTGCCCGGCCCCCTGGACCACCACCGGTTCGGTTCCCAGGGCTCGCGCCATCGCTTCATGCGCCTCGGCGCCTGCCAGGGCGTCCTCCGAGCCGTACAGCACCAGGGCGGGCACCTGGAGGGTCTGCAACACCGCGAGCCGGTCCGGGCGCGTGGCCATTGCCCGCTGCGCGCCCGCGATGCCCTCCGGGGGCGCCTGGGCCAGCCAGTGCCGGACCTGCTCCACCACCTCTGACCTCTCGGCGCGCGAGGTCGGCCCGAGCAGGCCCTCGATCATCCCCGCGACCGCCTGCGCCCCGTCCGGGCCGAGGGCACGGTTCGCCACGGACAGTCGACCGGTGCGCGCCTCCACGGTGTCCTCCCCGGCCTTGGTGTCCAGCAGTCCCACGCCGGCGAGCAGGTCGGCGTGCCGCTGGGCCAACGCCATCAGGACGTATCCACCCATCGACAGACCCGCCACCACGGCCCGGGAGATCCCGGCATCCCGTAGCGCCCCGACGACGGCGTCGGCAAAGGATTCCAACGTCGCGCCGTCGGGCTCGGCCGCCTCCCGCGCCGCACCGAACCCGGGCAGGTCCACCGCCAGGACCGGGATCTGCGGGAGTTCGGCGATCACCTCGGCCCACATCTGCGAGTCCAACGGGAATCCGTGCAGCAACACCAGTGGTGGGCGGTCGGCACCGGGCGACGGACCGTGATGATGGACGACGGTGACCATGGTGTCCCCTTCGACTGACACTGACTCCACTGCGCACTCACCGTCCAGACTAGAGCATTGCCCATCACGGCGGCATCTGCCCAACCGTGCCCCTGCGCCCGGGTGACAGGTCCGTCGGAGCCTGGTTTGCTGTGACTCATCGCGAGTCCGCGAGGTCAGACCAGCACCGGAGGGGTAATCGACGATGGGTGATGACATCTCCACTTCGACCTTCAGCCGCGAGCAGCGCCTGCGCTATCGGGAGAAGGTTCGACGCTGCCTGGACGTCTTCGCCCGGATGCTGGCGGAGGACGCCTTCCACACCGAGGTCCGCCTGACCGGACTGGAGATCGAACTGAACCTCGTCGACTCCTCCCTACGGCCGGCGATGGCCAACGCCGAGGTACTCCGGTCGATTGCCGACCCAGCCTTCCAGACCGAACTCGCGCGCTACAACATCGAGTTGAACGTGCCGCCCCAACCTCTACCCGGTGATGCGGTGATCGACTTGGAGGAGCAGTTGCGCACCTCCATGAACGAGGCCGAGGCCAAGGCCGCCAAGCACGACGCCTCGATCGTGATGATCGGGGTGCTGCCCACCCTGCGCACCGAGGACCTGACCGGTGACTGGATGAGTGCGAACGAGCGGTACCGGGCCCTGGAGGAGGCGATCTTCTCCTCCCGACGCGAGGACATCGAACTCGACATCAGCGGGGTTGAGCACCTGCGCATGCTCACCCCGACGATCGCCCCGGAGTCGGCCTGCACCTCGGTGCAGTTGCACCTGCAGGTCACTCCCGACGCCTTCGCGCCCACCTGGAACGCCGCCCAACTCCTGGCCGGGCCGCAGCTCGCCCTGGGCGCCAACTCGCCGTTCCTGTTCGGCAAGCACCTGTGGGCCGAGACCCGCACCGAACTGTTCCTCCAGGCCACCGATACCCGCTCGCCCGAGTTGCGCAACCAGGGGGTCCGCCCGGTGGTCTACTTCGGGGACCGCTGGATCACCTCGATCTTCGACCTGTTCGAGGAGAACGTGCGTTACTACCCCGCCCTGCTGCCCGAGACCACCGAGGAGGACCCCGAGGCGGAACTCGCCGCGGGCCGGGCGCCGAGGTTGCAGGAACTGCGCCTGCACAACGGCACCGTGTACCGCTGGAACCGTCCGATCTATGACGTGGTCGAGGGGCGCCCGCACCTGCGGGTGGAGAACCGTGTCCTGCCGGCCGGGCCGACGGTGGTGGACGTGCTGGCCAATGCCGCGTTCTACTACGGCGCCGTGGAGATGCTGTCCGTCGACGACCGGCCGGCCTGGACCAAGATGTCCTTCGAGGCGGCCCGTTCGAACTTCGCTGAGGGCGCCCGTGCCGGCGTGGACGCCAGGTTCTATTGGCCAGGGTTCGGCGAGGTGCCGTGGGACGAACTGATGTTGCGCCACCTGCTGCCATTGGCTGCCGAGGGGCTGACCCGACGGCGGGTCTCGGCGCGGGTGGTGGACCGGTACCTGGGCATCGTGGAGGAGCGCTGTAAACTGCGCCGCAACGGGGCCTGGTGGCAGGCCGAAGCCGTTCGCCGACTGGAGTCTTCGGGGATGGACCGCGATGAGGCCCTGGTACGGATGCTCGGTCTCTACACCGAGGGGATGCACAGCAATGAGCCGGTGCACACCTGGGACCTGCCGTGACCGGGCTGCCTTGACCGGGACGCTCGAACGGACCTGCCCGCCGCTACCCGAACCGCCGCGCCCGCCAGCAACCGGTGTGCCAGTGCCGCCGTTCGGCCAGGCCTGCCTCAGCGCCGAACAAGTGCTCCTCGGTCCAGGCGACCACATGTTCGATTCCTGCCGGAATGGTGTGCATGCAGCCGGGGCAGATGTAATCCTTCTGCCCCCCTGCCAGGGTCCGCACCCGCCAGCGCAGCCCGTCCGGACCGGTCTCCGTGCGCGTCATCCCACGCAGCACCATGTCCGGGTCCAGTTCCCGGTGCGGATCGCGGTAGGGACGGCGGCGGGATCGGCGGGCCATCCACCTATTGTGGCCCACGTGTGGCAGGAGGCTCGGCCCAGTTCGATCATGCGTGAACTGGTCCGGCGCCACGGGCAGTGCACCCGAACCCCGCGGGCCCGCGCACCGGAACTCCAACTCCTCAGAACAGGCGTGAACTGGGGTCATCCACCCCGCGCAGGGCGTCGTAGTCCAGCACCATGCACCGGATTCCGCGGTCGGTGGCCAGCACTCGGGCCTGCGGCTTGATCTCCTGGGCGGCGAACACGCCCTGCACCGGGGCCAGCAGTGGGTCCCGGTTGAGCAGTTCCAGGTAGCGGGTCAGTTGCTCCACGCCGTCGATGTCGCCACGCCGCTTGATCTCCACCGCCACCGCCGCGCCCGCGTCGTCCCGCGCCAGGATGTCCACCGGTCCGATCGCGGTGGGGTACTCGCGACGCACCAGGGCGTGCCCGGGGCCGAGCAGGTCGATCTGCTCGGCCAGCAGAGCCTGCAGATGTGCCTCAACGCCGTCCTTGATCAACCCCGGGTCGACACCCAGGTCCACCGAGGTGTCGGAGATGATCCGATGCAGCACGACCCGCAACTGGTCATCGCTCTTGGTGGCCTGCACGGTCCACACCTGGCTGGCGCCGGCTTCGGCTTCGGCGCCCTCGGCCGGCGCGGTGGTGAGCGTGCACGGCGGGCTCATCCAGTTCAGCGGCTTGTAGGAACCGCCGTCGGAGTGCACCAGCACCGACCCGTCGGCCTTGACCATCAGCAACCGGGGCGCCAGCGGTAGGTGCGCACTGAGCCGACCGGAATAGTCCACGGCGCACTCGGCGACGACGATCCGCACGGTCCTGCCTCAACTCCTCAGATGGTCTCGTTCGCCGACCTGGGTGGGGCGGCCTCGAGCCAGGACACCAGGCCGTCCAGGGCGCTGCTCTGCGCGGCCAGGTAGAACTCACTGTTCTCGTGCCGGCAGTGCATCTCCACCACCCGGCTGGCCCTGCCATCGATCTGCCGGTTCCGGCGTGCTAGCAACACCAACTTCTCCCGGTCCCAGCGCCGACTCGGGCGCAACGACAGGGAGACCACCCGGTGCCAGTCCAGACCGAAGCGGGTGTAGGTGGCGATCCCGGCGTGCCAGTGCTCACCCTCCCGGACCGCGCACTCGAAGGAACCGACCCGGCGCCCCAGTGCGTGCAGGCGCCACAGCAACAACCCGGCGACGAGCAGACTGGCCGCCAGGAGCCCGCCGATCCAGATCAGTGCGGTGGCCATCGCCTCCCCGGTCCGTGTACGTCAGTCCTGCCCAGGTGCCTGGACCTGGGGCGCCCCGTCGATGTCTGCGGTGCTGGGGTCGATGACCACGGTGACCTGATCCTGGTCCACGGACAGGAAACCTCCGTCGACCTGCATCTCCATGTCCTGGTCCTCGATGGCATCGATCCGGATCTTCCCGGTGCGCAGCACCGCCAGCACCGGCTGGTGCCCGGTCAGGATACCGAGATCGCCGTCCGAAGCCGGGACAGAGACCGACCTCGCCTGGCCCTCCCACAAGAGGCGCTCGGCGGAGACCACTTCCACAGTCAGTGGCACGTCGCCCTCCTTCTTCTCGTCACTCGCTCTGGCTCAGTCAGCGCAGTTCGGACTGGATCCGGTCCCAGTTGCGTTCCAGGTCCTCCAGGCCACCAATGTTGTAGAAGGCCTGCTCGGCGACGTGGTCGTACTCACCGTCGGCGATCTTGCCGAACGCCTCGACCGTCTCGCTCAGCGGCACCGTCGAGCCGACCACACCGGTGAACTTCTCGGCCATGTAGGTGTTCTGGGACAGGAACTGCTCGATCCGCCGGGCCCGGTTCACCGTGATCTTGTCCTCCTCGGACAACTCATCGATACCCAGGATGGCGATGATGTCCTGCAGTTCCTTGTTCTTCTGCAGGATGGCCTTCACCCGGGTGGCCACGCGGTAGTGGTCCTCGCCCAGGTAGCGCGGGTCCATGATCCGGCTGGTCGAGGCCAACGGGTCCACCGCGGGGTAAAGCCCACGCGAGGCGATGTCACGGGACAGTTCCGTGGTGGCGTCCAGATGGGCGAACGTCGTGGCCGGCGCCGGGTCGGTGTAGTCGTCGGCGGGCACGTAGATCGCCTGCAGCGAGGTGATCGAGTGCCCCCGGGTGGAGGTGATCCGCTCCTGCAACTGGCCCATCTCGTCGGCCAGGTTCGGCTGGTAACCCACCGCCGAGGGCATCCGGCCCAGCAGCGTGGAGACCTCCTGGCCGGCCTGGGTGAAGCGGAAGATGTTGTCGATGAACAGCAGCACGTCCTGCTTCTGCACGTCCCGGAAGTACTCCGCCATGGTCAGCGCCGAGAGCGCCACCCGCAGCCGGGTGCCCGGCGGTTCATCCATCTGGCCGAAGACCAGCGCGGTCTTGTCGAAGACGCCGGCCTCCTCCATCTCCACGATCAGGTCGTTGCCTTCACGGGTGCGCTCACCAACGCCGGCGAATACCGACACACCACCGTGGTCCTGGGCCACCCGCTGGATCATCTCCTGGATCAGCACGGTCTTGCCGACACCGGCGCCCCCGAACAGGCCGATCTTGCCGCCCAGCACATACGGGGTGAGCAGGTCGATCACCTTGATGCCGGTCTCGAACATCTGGGTCTTGGACTCCAGCTGGTCGAAGGCCGGTGGCTGGCGGTGGATCGACCAGCGCTCGGTGACGTCCAGGGTCTCGCCCTCTTCGAGGTTGAGCGGCTCACCGATCACGTTGAACACCTTGCCCTTGGTGACATCCCCAACCGGCACAGTGATCGACTCACCGGTGTCGCGCACCTCCGCACCGCGGACCAGGCCGTCGGTGGGCTTGAGTGCGATCGCCCGGACCAGGTTGTCCCCCAGGTGCTGGGCGACCTCCAGGGTCATCTCGGTGCCGGCGTCGTCGGCACCCATCGTGATGGTGGTCTTCAGGGCGTTGTACATCTCCGGCAGGGCGTCCGGGGGAAACTCGATGTCGACGACGGGGCCGATCACCCGAGCAACCCGGCCCACGCCCGGCTCACGCTCGGTGGTGTCCGGGCCGGCGGTCTCGGTGGCAGTCATAGTGGCGTCCTTCTCCTGTGGTGGGCTTAGCTCGCGGCCATGGAGTCTGCACCCGAGACGATCTCGCTGATCTCCTGGGTGATCTCCGCCTGCCGGGCCTGGTTGGCCAGCCGCGTGTAGTTACGAATGAGGTCTTCGGCGTTCTCGGTGGCCGTGTGCATGGCCCGCTGGCGCGCTGCCAGTTCGGAGGCACTGGCCTGCATCATCGATGAGAAGATCCGGATCCGGATGTACCGGGGCAGCAGGGCGTCCAGCACCTCATCGGCGTCAGGTTCGAAGTCGTACAGCGGTAGGGCATCGGTGCCGGGCTCGGCCACCCCCTCCACCACCTCCAGCGGCAGCATCCGGACCACCTGGGGCTCCTGGGAGACCATGGTGCGGAACCGGGTGTACACCACGTGCAACTCGCCGACACCGCCTTGCTCAGGGTCGGTCAGGAATGCCCGCAGCAGGGTATCGGCCACCTCGTTGGCCCGGTCCAGACTGGGTGAGTCGGAATCACCGGTCCACGACTTCACGATGCTGCGCTGACGGAAGGTGTAGAAACTCACCCCGCGCCGGCCGAGCACGTACAGGTCGATTTCCTTGCCCTCGTCCTGCAGATGCTCGCGCAGCCGCTCGGCCTCGCGCAGCACCATCGCCGAGTACGCACCGGCCATCCCTCGGTCGGAGGTGATGACCAGCATCGCGACCCTGTTGGCGTCCTCGCGCTCGGAGGTGAGCGGGTGGGCGATGTCGGTGTGGGTGGCCACCGCCGAGACTGCACGGGTGATCGCGCGCGTGTAGGGCACGGTCTGCAGGGCGCGGTCACGGGCCTTACCGATCCGTGAGGCCGCGATCAACTCCATCGCCCGGAACATCTTCTTCAGAGTCTGGGTGGAGCGGATGCGCTGCTTGTATACCCGTTGGGACACTGCCATTGGTCAGCCCCGCTTCTGCCCGACGATCTGCTCCTGGTCGATGTCGACCTCCGGATCGTCCTCCACCTCGTGCCCCACCGGGGACTTGCCATTGGTACCCAGGAAGGTGTCGCGGTAGTCCTCCACGGCCTTGGTCATCGCCTCGATCGTGGAGTCCTCGAGTTTGCCGGTCTTCTCGATCTCATCGAGTACGTCGGTGGTACGCCCGACGTGGTCGAGCATCTCCCGCTCGAACCGGACCACGTCATCGAGTTCGACCTGGTCCAGGTACCCCTTGGTTCCGGCCCAGATCGACACGACCTGCTCGGCCACCGGGTAGGGGGTGTACTGGGGCTGCTTGAGTAGTTCCATCAGCCGGGCACCGCGGGTGAGTTGTTGGCGCGAGGCGGGGTCCAGGTCGGAGGCGAACATCGCGAAGGCCTCCAGCGAGCGGTACTGGGCCAGGTCCAGTTTCAGCGTTCCGGAGACCGCCTTCATCGCCTTCACCTGAGCATCGCCACCGACCCGGGAGACCGAGATCCCCACGTCCACCGCTGGGCGCTGGTTGGCGTTGAACAGGTCCGACTGCAGGAAGATCTGCCCGTCGGTGATCGAGATGACGTTGGTCGGGATGTAGGCCGAGACGTCGTTGGCCTTGGTCTCGATGATCGGCAGCCCGGTCATCGAGCCCCCACCGAGTTCATCGGAGAGCTTGGCGCAACGCTCCAGCAGCCGGGAGTGCAGGTAGAACACGTCACCGGGGTAGGCCTCACGGCCCGGGGGCCGGCGCAGCAGCAGCGAGACCGCACGGTAGGCCTCGGCCTGCTTGGACAGGTCGTCGAAGATGATCAGCACGTGCTTGCCGCCGTACATCCAGTGCTGGCCGATCGCCGAGCCGGTGTAGGGAGCGATGTACTTGAACCCGGCCGGGTCCGAGGCCGGGGCAGCCACGATGGTGGTGTACTCCAGCGCGCCGGCATCCTCCAGGGCGCCGCGCACCGAGGCAATGGTGGAACCCTTCTGACCCACCGCCACGTAGATGCAGCGCACCTGCTTGGTCGGGTCACCGGAGTCCCAGTTGGCCTTCTGGTTGATGATCGTGTCCAGTGCGATCGCGGTCTTCCCGGTCTGCCGGTCACCGATGATCAACTGCCGCTGGCCACGGCCGATCGGAATCATCGAGTCGATGGCCTTCATCCCGGTCTGCAGCGGCTCGTGCACGCTCTTGCGCATCATCACCCCAGGCGCCTGCAGTTCAAGCTCGCGCCGGCCATCGGTCTCCACCTCGCCGAGGCCGTCCAGCGGCTGACCCAGTGGGTCCACCACGCGACCCAGGTAGCCATCGCCCACCGGAACGCTCAGCACCTCTCCGGTGCGGCGAACCTGCTGGCCCTCCTCGATCCCGGCGAACTCACCCAGGATCACCACACCGATGTGGCGCACGTCCAGGTTCAGCGCCAGGCCCAGGCTGCCGTCCTCGAAGCGCAGCAGTTCGTTGGCCATCGCGCCGGGCAGACCCTCGACCTGGGCGATTCCGTCGCCGGCCAGGATCACGGTGCCGACTTCCTCGGCCACGCTGGTTGCCGGCTCGTAGGATTGCACGAAGGAATCCAGCGCCGAGCGGATCTCCTCGGGCTTGATCGTCAACTCAGCCATCGTTTCTCGTCCTTTTCTCCTGACCGCCACGGTGGGCGATCGTTTTGTCTCGTTCAGCCGGCCAGGCGCCGGCGGGCGTCGTCCAAGCGGGTCAGTATGGTGCCGTCCAGCACGTCGTCACCGATCTGGATCCTCACCCCACCCAGCACCGTGGGGTCTACCGCCACGTTCACCTGGACCTGGCGCCCGTAGGAGCGGGCCAGGATCTCTCCGAGCCGGTCCCGTTGGGCGGTGGTCAGCGGGGTCGCGGCCGTCACCACGGCCACCAGCCGACGACGACGGTGCGCCGCCAGTTCGCTGATCTCGTTCAGTGCCGCCGCGAGCGAGGCGTGCCGGACGCTGCTCAGCGAGCGGTCCAGCAAGGTGGCCGTGGCAGGGCTGACCTTCTCGGCGAACACGGAGCGCAGCAGTTCCTGGCGCCGGCCCACTGGAATCGCCGAGTCCGCCAGGGCCAGGCGCAGGTCGCGGTGGACGGCGAGCAGGCGCCCCACCCGGAACACCTCGTCCTCGACCTGCTCCAGGGAGTCGGCGGCGGAGGCGCTGGCCAGCATCGAGTCGATCGCCAACTGGGACAACGCGTCGGCGATGTCACTCTCGGCCGACCAGCGGCTGCGGGCCATCCCCGAGACCAGGTCCACCACGGTCTCGGAGACCTTGCCTCCGAGCAGGTCGGCCACCACCTGGGCCTTGTCCGCTCCGTCCCGGCCCGGGTCGGTCAGGGCGCGGCGCAGCGCCGCCGAGCCGTCCAGCACGTCCACGACGGCGAACAACTCGGTGCCCAGCTCCAGCGCGTTCTCTCCGGCATCGGCCAGCACGGGCTCCCACCGCTGCTCGGCCGCCTCCAGGGAGGCCTGACTACTCGCCCGCATCACTTCTCCTGGTCAACCGGGCCGGTGTCAGCCGACACACCGGCGTCGGCGAGTTCCTGCTCGCCGCTGCCGGCCTCCAACTCATCCAGGAAACGGTCGATCACCCGCGACTGGCGGGCGTCGTCGGCCAGCGACTCACCGATGATCCGGGAGGAGAGCTCAGTGGCCAATCCGCCGATCTCGGAGCGCAGTGACACCACCGCTGTGCGGCGCTCGGCCTCGATCTGCCGGTTCGCGGTCTCGACCAGGCGCGTCGCTTCGGCCTTGGCCTGTTCGCGCGCCTCGGCCACGATCTGGGCGGCCTGGGCGTTGGCGTCCTCGCGGATCTCCGCCGCTTCGCGACGAGCCCGGGCCAACTCCTCCTGCCGTTCGCTCTTGGCCGCCGCGGCATCGGTCTGAGCCTGCTCGGCCAGCGCCAACCCGCCCTCGATCTTGGCGGCGCGCTCGTCCAGGACCGCATTGATCCGCGGTAGCAGGAACTTGTAGAAGAAGAAGCCGATGATCACCAGGACGACGAGCGACCAGAGAATGTCGTAGCCCGGGGGCACGAACAGGTTCGGCTCGTACTCGTCCGCCTGGATCACAGCGGGTGACTGGATGTACTGCATGGGCACCTCTTTCAGCGTTGTGCTGGTATCAGAGGATGATGCCCGCGACCAGACCCAGCAGGCCGAGCACCTCGATCAGACCGGCACCGATGATCATGTTCCGGAAGAGCTGGCCGGACACCTCGGGCTGGCGTGCGGTGGCCGCCTGGGTCTGGCCGATCATGATGCCCAGACCCACACCGGGTCCGAGGGTCGCAAGACCGTAACCGATGGTGGCGATGTTGCCGGTGACGTTGCTGTCCACTGTGTTTCCTTCCTATGGCGCCCGGGCTGGGCGTCGGTGGTGTAGTTCAGGGTAGTTCGGTGAGACGAACATGGGGCCGGGCGTTGCCGGCCCGGCCCGTCAGTGGTCTTCCAACGCGAAGTTGAGGTAGACCGCGGACAAGATGGTGAAGATGAAGGCCTGAAGGGCTGAGATGAACACTTCCAGGACCGTGATGAACAGGCCACCGAACAGTGTCACCGGGGCGAACACGGTCATCCCCGCGCTGGCCTCCAGGAGCAGGAAGTGGGTCGCGGCGAATGCCAGCACCAGCATCAGGTGCCCGGCGACCATGGCCACGGTGAGACGGATGGTGAGCGTGGCCGGCCGCAGGATGAACACCTGCAGGATCTCGATCGGGGTGATGATGATGTACATCGGCCACGGGATACCCGGCGGGAACAGTTGGCCCCTGAGGTACTTACCCAGGCCCTGAGCCCGCACACCGGCGGCCAAGTAGGTCAGCAGCACCCACACCGCCATCACCAACGGTAGGCCGACCCGCGAGGTGCCACCGATGTTCAGGAACGGGATCACGCTGGCCAGGTTCATCGCCAAGATCGTCACGAAGATCACCGTGAGCATCGGCAGGAAGGGCTTGGCGCGCTCCTTGCCCATGATCTGCTCCACGATCTGGAGACGGACGAAGTCCACCAGCAGTTCCACGACCGCCTGACCGCGGCCGGGCACCAGCGTCACCCGGCGGACCGCCAGCCACAGCAGCAGCAGCAGGACGGCGGCCACGACGAGGCGGACCAGCATCAGCCGGTCGAAGGCGAACCAGCCGTCCGGCTGTCCGAAGATCATCTCCGGGAAGAATTCCTCCATCCCGGGGGCGTGGAACTCGGCGGGGTCGTCAGCGGCCGCGACGAGGGGCATGGGGGCAGCGGCGGACAGGACTCTCTCCCTCAGATGCGTGGCCTGGGAACCTCCGGCCCGTGACCTCGCTCAGAGGCAGGTCAGGGGCAGGGCGACAGGCGCGGGGGTGGGAATACGGCGATCAGCCTACCTGATCCTGATCCCTCCCGTGTTCACCGCCGGGGTCCTTCCCCGCGGTGGCGTCCGGGCCGGGCGCATCGTCGGGCGATGCCGCGGACGTCACCGTCGGTTCCTGGTCGGCGTCGACGGGGAATCCGGGCCGCAGCGGTGCGCGCCGGGACAGGTCGACGGCGGGCAGCGGGGTCCGGATGACTGTGACCAACTCCACCGCGACCAGGGTCAGGGCGAGCAGGATCAGCACCCCGACGAAGGTCTCCCGGTGGTAGAAATCCAGGTTCCGTAACCACAGCAGCAACACCAGGACCACCGCCATCTTGATGATCCACCCGCCCAGCAGCACCAGTTGGAGCAGTTCGGGGCCGCGTCCGACCACCAGGTAGATCAGCAGCACGGTGGTTCCGGTAAAGAACAGGCCGATCCCGGCGGCTACCAGTGCCGCCCATACACCCGGCATCTGGGCGATCAGATACCCGATCCCGCTTCCCAGGACCGCGCCGATCACCGTGGCCAGCAGCATCCGGCGCAGCACGGTACGGATCATGTCGAGCATGGCGCTGGTGCGCACCACGGCGTCGTTGAGAAAGACGGGTTCGTTCACGAGGTGAGGTCCTTGACCGTTCGGGGAGGGGCGGTGCGGTGTGGTCAACGGCGCATCCTGTGCCAGCCCTGCGGGGTGCGTACCGGCAGGTGCACCACGGAGATGAAGACGGCCAGGACGACGGCGACCACCGTTCCCAGTATCACCCACCCGACCGGGAAGATTGCTGTGGCGGCCGCCGACGCGGCGAAGACGGCGGTCCAGACGTACAGGATCACGACGGTACGACGGTGGGAGTGGCCGTGGTCGAGCAGGCGGTGGTGCAGGTGTTTACGGTCGGCGTGAAACGGGGACTTGCCGGCGGCGAGGCGGCGCAGCACCGTGATGATCACATCGAGCAGCGGGAGCATCAGCACCGCCAGCGGCAGCAGGATCGGTACGAATGCGGGGAAAGCCTGGCGGGTGGCGATCAGGCCCGGGTTGATGTCACCGGTCACCACGATCGCTGCGGCCGAGATCACCAGACCCAGCATCATCGCTCCGGAATCGCCCATGAAGATGCGCGCGGGGAAGAAGTTGTGCGGGAGGAACCCCACACAGGCCCCCACCAGGCAGGCGATCACCACAGTGGCCAGGTTGGAGTAGTCGGTGGGGCTGGTGATCTGGGTGAGCAGGTAGGTGTAGACGAAGAAGGCCGCACCACCGATCGCGATCACGCCGGCGGCAAGGCCGTCCAAGCCGTCGACCCAGTTCACCGCGTTCACCGCGAAGACGACCGCGATGACGGTGGCCACCAGAGACAGCCGGGAGGAGCCGATGGTCAGTCCGAACACCGGGAAGGTGATCAACTGCACACCCTGCCAGGCGAGCAGTCCGGCGATGAGGACCTGCCCGACCAGTTTGGTCAGCCAGTCCAGGTCGAAGATGTCATCGGCAACCCCGAGCAGGCAGATCAGACCCGCGCACATCAGGATCGCCCAGGGCAGATTGTCGGCGAAGACGCGCTCGAGGAACTCCACCTGGGCGGCCACCACCATCGCGGTGGCCAGCCCCAGGAATATCGCCACCCCGCCCAGGCGGGGTGTGGGGGCGGTGTGCACGTCCCGATCCCGCACCGGGGTGACCGCCTTGAGCCGGTGCGCCACCTGCCACGCCAGCGGGGTGGCCAGGAAGCTCACGGCAGCGGCCACCGCCATCAGGAGCAGGTAGATCCTCACTGGTTGTCAGGCTCCCGGGCCGTATCGGAGATCGGTGCCGGGCTCTGGGTCTGTTCGTGGGCCTGGTCCGGCTCTGGGGCGGGCTCCTGGGCCTCACCCGGCCCCGGGGCGGGCTCCTGGGCCATGTCCGGGTCCAGTGCCGGATCCCCGGCCTCGTCCGGTGCCGGTACCGGGTCCTGGGCCCGGTCCGACTCCCCTGCCGGTTCCGGCGCCAGTTCCGGCGCCACCTGCGCCAGTTCGTCGGCACTGATCGCTCCCTGACGAACGATCCGCAGCCGCTCCCCGGTGGCGTCGACGATCGTCGAGGGCTGCTGCCCCGGCGCCGGCCCGCCGTCCAGGTACAGGCTCACCGCACTGCCCAGTTGCTCGGCCGCCTCGGCCGCGCTCAGCGCCGCTGGCTGCCCGGTACGGTTCGCGCTGGAGACCGCCAGCGGCCCGGTCTTGCGCAGCAGAGCGAGGGTGAACTCCTCGTCCGGCATCCGTAGCGCCACTGTGCCCTCGGTCTCGCCCAGGTCCCACATCAACGAGGGCTGGGCGGGCAGGATCACGGTCAGCGCGCCCGGCCAGAAGCGCTCCACCAGGTCACGCACCACCTGGGGCACATCGATGGCCAGGCCGTCCAGCGTGCGCACATCACCGATCAGCACCGGTGGGGGCATCTGCCGTCCGCGGCCCTTGGCCGCCAGCAGTGCATCCACCGCGTCCGGAGTGAAGGCGTCGGCGGCGATCCCATAGACGGTGTCGGTGGGAATGACCGCGAGCGCCCCCCGGGACAGGGTGCGCACGGCTTCGTCCACATGCGGCCACCAGGTGGCCGGCTCGGTGCAATCGCGCAGGTTGTGCTCAGTCACGGCACAAAGTCTCCCATGACCGGCGCTGCCGTCGTGGCTCCGGTTCGTGCCATGGTGTCTCGTGCCATGGTGTGCTGGTGAGTTCTGCCTCCCGGGCCCATGCGGTCCTGCTGCGCATCGCCTTCGCCGTCAGCGTGGGGGTGCACCTGCTGGTGCTCTACCTGCCCAGGGTGCCCGCGGTCGCCGAGGTGGAGGTGCCCGGTGCGGACAAGGTCGCACACATGCTCATCTTCGCCGGCGTGATCCTCACCGGACGATTGCTGGGACTGTCCCTGGCCTGGTTGGCTCCGGCACTGATCGCGCACGCCTTCGCCAGCGAGCTCGTCCAGCACCTAGCCCTGCCCGGACGCGGTGGCGACTGGCTGGATGTGCTGGCCAACCTCGGCGGGGTGGTCCTGGGTTGGTACCTGGCCGGTGTGATCACGCGGCACCGACTCAGCGGCGCCGGGCCAGCACCATCCGCGCCCGCCCGCTCAGGTCCTCCGCCGTCGACACCTCGGTGAAGCCTCCGGTGTCGCTGACCACGTCACGTACCGCGCCCGCCTGCACCTCGGCGTGCTCCATGATGAATACGCCTGAGGGCCGCAGCAGCCGGGCCGCGGCGCGGATGACGGCGCGGGGGATATCGAGCCCGTCCGGGCCGCCACCGTACAGGGCCAGGTCCGGATCGTGCTCGCGAACCTCGCGCTGCTGCGGCACAGCATCGGGAGGGATGTAGGGCGGGTTGGCCACGAGCACGTCCACCTGCCCCTCGTGGTCGGCCAGGAGGTCCTCCTGACGCACATCCGCGACCATCGCCCGAATGCGGACGCGCGCGGCGGCGGCGTTGGCCAGGGTCAGGTCCACCGCGGCGCCCTCGGCGTCCACCGCCAGCACCGACGAGCCGGGGACCTCGCTTGCCACCGAGACGGCGATCGGCCCGGCACCGCAGCACAGGTCCAGTACGAGCGGATCACGGCCGGCCCGGCGCACAGCGTGCGCGGCGGATACCGCGTGTCCGGCGACGACCTCGGTCTCCGGGCGCGGGATGAACACCCCCGGGCGTACCTGTAGGGCCAGGTGCCGGAAGTGCGCACAGCCGGTGATGTGCTGCAGTGGTTCCCGGCGCCGCCGCCGCTCCACCACGGCCGCGTAATCGGCGGTGAACTCCTCCGGGAGCGGCGGAGGCATCACCAGGACCAGGCGGTGGATGCCGAGCACGTGCTCGGCCAGGCTGATCGCGTCGGACTCGGCGCTGGGCACCTGCGCCTCGGTCAGGATGGCGGTCGCGGCCCTGATCAGGTGGCGCAGATCCGATTGCTCGGGTGGGGCCGATCGGTCCTCACTGGGTGGCACCGGCGATCCGCTCCGCTTCTTCCATCTCGATCGCCGAGCCGATCAGCGCGCCGAGGTCGCCGTCGAGTACCTGGTCCAGGTTGTAGGCCTTGTACCCGGTGCGGTGGTCGGCCACCCGGTTCTCGGGGAAGTTGTACGTGCGGATCCGCTCGCTGCGGTCCACGGTGCGCACCTGGGACCGGCGGGCCTGAGCGGCCTCAGCAGCAGCGGCCTCGGCCTGTGCGGCCAGCAACCGGGCGCGCAGCACCCGCATGGCGGCCTCGCGGTTCTGCAACTGCGACTTCTCGTTCTGCATCGAGACCACGATCCCGGTGGGCTCATGGGTGATCCGGACCGCCGAGTCGGTGGTGTTCACGCTCTGCCCACCGGGCCCGGAGGAGCGGTAGACGTCGATCCGCAGGTCGTTGGCGGCGATCTCCACCTCACCGGGATCCTCCACCTCTGGCAACACCACGACACCGGCGGCCGAGGTGTGGATCCGCCCGGCCGACTCGGTCACCGGCACGCGCTGCACCCGGTGCACCCCACCCTCGAACTTCAGATGGGCCCATACCCCGTCGCCGGGATCGGCGGACCGGGACTTGATCGCCACCGAGACGTCCTTGATCCCGCCCAGGTCCGAGGCGGTGGTGTCCAGCACCTGGGTCGACCATCCCTGCCGCTCGGCGAAGCGTAGGTACATCCGTAGCAGGTCGGCAGCGAACAACGCCGACTCCTCTCCCCCGGCGCCGGCCTTGACCTGCAGGATCACGTCACGTCCGTCGTCGGGGTCGCGCGGGATGAGCACCTGGCGCAACCGGTCGGCTGCGGTCGCCTCGGCCCGTTCCATCGGCTCCACCTCGGCCGCGAACCCTGGGTCGTCCCGGCCGAGTTCGCGCGCGGCCTCGGCGTCGCCCCGGGCGCGGGTCCACTCCCGGTAGGCCGCCACGATCCGGCCGAGTTCGGCGTAACGCCGCCCCAGCGAGCGGGCCCGGGCAGTGTCGGCGTGCACGTCCGGGTCGGCCAGATCCTCCTCGATCCGGGTGTACTCGGACAAGAGCGCCTCGACGCCGTCGAACTCACTCATCACGACAGCCTCTCAGAAGGTGCCCACCGGCACACCGGATGCTCAGTTGGCAGCCTTGCTCGCGGCCCTGCCGGTGGAGGTAGTGGTCTTGTTCACGGTGGCCAGGAACTCGGCGTTGGTGGCCGAACCACGCATCCGGGTCAACAACGCCTCGATCACTTCCTGGGGACTCTTCCCGGCCAGGCTGCGGCGCAGTTTCCACGCGATCTGCAACTGGCCCTCCCCGATCAGCAACTCCTCCCGGCGGGTGCTGGAGGCGTTGACGTCCACCGACGGGAAGATCCGCTTGTCCGCCAGTTCACGACTGAGCCGCACCTCGGAGTTCGCGGTGCCCTCGAACTCCTCGAGGATCACCTCGTCCATGGTCGAACCGGTCTCCACCGCAGCCGAGGCCAGGATGGTCAGGGATCCCCCGTGCTCGATGTTGCGCGCGGCACCGAAGAACCGCTTCGGTGGGTACAGCGCCGCAGCATCCATGCCGCCGGAGAGCACCCGGCCGGAGGCGGGCAGGGCCAGGTTGTAGGCGCGCGCCAACCGGGTCAGGGAGTCCAGCAGCACCACCACATCCTGGCCGAGTTCGACCAGCCGCTTGGCCCGCTCGATCGCCAGTTCGGCCACCACGGTGTGATCCGAGGCGGGTCGGTCGAACGTGGAGGAGATGACCTCACCCTTGACCGTGCGCTGCATGTCGGTGACCTCTTCGGGGCGCTCATCCACCAGCACCACCATCAGGTGAGCCTCGGGGTTGTTGTCCGAGACCGCATTGGCGATCTGCTGCAGCAGGACCGTCTTCCCGGCCTTGGGCGGCGCCACGATCAGCCCACGCTGGCCCTTGCCCAGGGGGGCGGCCAGATCGACGACCCGGGTGGTCAGGTTCGAGGCCGTGGTCTCCAGTCGAAGGCGTTCGCTGGGGTACAAGGGCGTCAGCGAATCGAACTCGGGACGGTCCAGCGCCTCGGTGGCCGGAGCCCCGTTCACGGTGTCCAGTCGCACCAGGGCGTTGAACTTCTGCCGCTGGTTCGCCTGTTCGCCCTCCCGGGGCTGACGGACCGCACCAACGATCGCATCACCCCGGCGCAACCCGTGCTTCTTCACCTGGTTCAGCGAGACGTAGACGTCGTTCGAGCCGGGGAAGTACCCAGAGGTCCGCACGAATGCGTAGTTGTCCAGGATGTCCAGGATCCCCGCGATCGGGATCAGCACATCATCGGGTGAGATCTCGACGTCGTCGTAGTTCGCCTCCTCGGAGCGCCCACCGCGACGCTTACGGTCCCGGCTCCGCTCGCGCCCCCGGCGCCGCCGGTTACCGCGGTCGGAGTCATCGGGGCGGAAGTCGCCATCGGAGGGCCCCGGACTTCCCTGGCCGCGGGTGGCTCGACGGCGCTGGTCGCCCTCGGAGTCCAGGCCGCGCGGCTCGGGCAGCTGGATGTCATCGACGCTGGGACGACGACGGTCGCCCTGCCCGGACTTCTCACCCTGGCCGCGCTGCTGGGCTTGCTTGCCCTGTTGGTCCTGCTGGGCTTGCTTGCCCTGCTGGGCTTGCTTGCCCTGTTGGTCCTGCTGTCCCTGCCCGCCCTGTTGGTCCTGCTGGGCTTGCTTTCCCTGCTGGTTCTGCCGACCCGGCTGACCCTGCTGGCCCCGCTTACCGGACGGGCCCTGCTGGGCTTGCTTGCCCTGCTGATCCGACGTGCCCTGCTGATCCTGCCGGTCCTGCCGACCGGGCTGGTCCTGCTGTCCCTGCCCGCCCTGCCGATCCTTCTTCCCGTTCCGGTCGGAGTCACCGGAGCCACCGGCACCGCCGGAGGGACCCTGCGGAGCACGGCCGCGCTGCTGCGAGGCCCCCTCCGGTGCATCCTGGCGCGGGCCCGCCCCGCCCGGGGCGCCATCTCCGCTCGCGGTGGCCGTACCGCCGTCATCGCCGTCATCGCCGTCGAGTGTGCCCTGCGTGGGTGTCTCGGCTGGGCGCTCGGGCTGTGCCGGGCCGCCCTGACCCGAGCCGCCCTGACCCGACGGGCCGCCCTGACCGGAGCGGAGGGCGTCGATCAGATCGCTCTTGCGCATCCGCCGGGCACCCTTGATGCCGAGTTCGGCCGCGATCTGCTGCAACTGGGCAACCTTGAGCGCACTGAGGTCGCCGCCGGGGGCGTTGGTGGTATCGGTCACGAGGTTCCTTCCCTCGATGAGACCAGGGCCCGGTCACCGGGCCCAGGCACGAGAGTCTGCCGGTGCGATCACCGGCGTCGGTGCGCCGCACGGCCGGAAAGCACCGGCCCGCGCCACAGCGCCTGAAAACTTTGGGGGTACACCCTGGTCAACGGCGGCGTGTCCACGCCCGCCCGGGGTGCGATGCAAGCCTAGCACCGCACTCTCCCCAGAAATCAACGCCGGGCCCCTCAGGGCGCGGCGACCCGCGGTCCGTGCCGGTCGACGTCGGGGTGGCGCACCCGCCAGCCGGCCGGGATGGTGGCCAGTTGCTCTGCCGGCAGGGCCCCGAACAGCAGCAAGGTGGGTCCGGCTCCGGAGATCACCGCAGGCAGGCCCGCCCGGCGCAACCGGTCCAGCAACTCCAGGCTCTCCGGCATCACGTCGGCCCGGTAACGCTGGTGCAGCCAGTCCTGGGTGGCTGCGAACAACAGATCCGGGCGGCTGCCCAGTGCGAGCGTGAGCAGCCCGGCGCGGGCGGAGTTGGCGGCGGCGTCGGCGTGGGCGATGGTTCGTGGAAGCGCGGTACGAGCCCGGGAGGTGGACAGCCGGCGCTGCGGGATCAGCACCGTGACCTCCAGGTCATGCACCGGTACCTGTGCCGCGTGGGCCTGTCCCTGATCCGTCCAGGCGATGGTGGCGCCCCCGTGCAAGGCCGGGGCGGCGTTGTCGGGGTGGCCTTCGAGTTCGGTGGCCACCTGCAGGATGAGCCCGTCGTCCAGGGCCTCGGGCTCGGAGATCAGTTCCCGCACCGCCAGCAACCCGGCGACCACCGCTGCGGCGGAGGACCCCAGTCCACGCCCGTGCGGGATCGCATTGGCGCATCGCAGTTCCAGCCCCGCCTGTGGGGCGCCCACCTGGTCCAGGGCCACCCGCATCGCGCGGACCACCAGGTGCTCCTCGCCGTCGGGCACCTCTTGCGCCCCGGCGCCGCTGACGTGCACGCGGGTGGCGCCGGTGGTGGCGCGGACCTGCACCACGTCATGGATGGCCACGGCCAGTCCGAACGAGTCGAAACCCGGACCCAGGTTCGCGCACGTGGCGGGCACCGTCACGGTGACCTGATCACGGACCAGCCGCACCGCTCAGTCCAATCCGAGTGCGCGGGCCGCAGCTGCCGGGTCGGTGGAGATCACGGGCGGGTCGATCTGGCGCTGCCCCAACGCGGTGGCGGTGTCCTTCAGGCCGTTCCCGGTCACGGTGCACACCACCTGGGCGCCTTCGGGCACCGCGCCCTCCTCGGCGCGGGAGAGCAGACCGGCCACGCTCGCCGCGGAGGCCGGTTCGACGAAGATGCCCACCTCGCGGGCCAGGAGCTCCTGGGCAGCCAGGATCTGGGCGTCGCTGACGGCGTCGATGCGCCCGCCGGAATCGTCCCGCGCCGCCACCGCCAGTTCCCAGGAGGCGGGGTTGCCGATCCGGATCGCGGTGGCCACGGTCTCCGGGTGCTCCACCACCTCCCCCTTGACCAGCGGAGCCGCGCCCTCGGCCTGGACGCCCCACATCTGTGGGGTGCGGGTGGCCAGGTCATCGCTGAGGTACTCCCGGTACCCCATCCAGTAGGCGCTGATGTTCCCGGCGTTGCCCACCGGGAGCACGTGGATGTGCGGGGCGTCCCCCAGGACGTCGACCACCTCGAAGGCAGCCGTCTTCTGCCCGTGCAGCCGGTACGGGTTCACCGAGTTCACCAGTGCCACCGGGTAGGCCTGGGACAGGTGCCGCACGATCCGCAGGCAGTCGTCGAAGTTCCCGTCCACGGCCACCAGTTCGGCACCGTGCACGATCGCCTGGGCGAGCTTGCCCGCCGCGATCTTTCCGGCGGGCAGGATCACCGCGCAGCGCAGTCCGGCCCGGGCGGCGTAGGCCGCGGCGGAGGCCGAGGTGTTCCCGGTGGAGGCGCAGACCACAACCTCGGTGCCGGCGCCGGCCACTTTGCTCATCGCCATCGTCATCCCGCGGTCCTTGAACGACCCGGTGGGGTTGGCGCCCTCGACTTTGATGTGAACCTGGGCGCCGGTCGCGGCCGAGAGGCTCGGGGCCGGGACCAGCGGGGTACCACCTTCACCCAAGGTGATGACCGGATCCACGTCATCGATCGGCAGTCGCTCGGCGTACTCGGCGATCACGCCCCGCCACGGCTTGGCCATCAGTGTCCCTCCACGCGTAGCACCGAGGAGATCCTCAGCACGTCCTCGAGCCTATCGACTGCCTCGATCATCGCCTGCAGGGCCCGCTCATCGGCCAGGTGGGTGATGAGCACCAGCGTGGCCTGGCCCTCCTCGGTGGCCGTCTGCCGCACGGTCTCCACCGAGACGTGCTGCTCCGACACGGTGGTCGCCAGCGTGGCCAGCACGCCGGGCCGGTCGCGCACCTCCAGGCGCACCTGGTAACGCGTCTGCACGTACTCGGCCGGCAGGGAGCGCAGCGCAGCGTAGTCGGACTCCGCCGGTGCACGCCCCCCGGTGGAGCGGTGGCGGGCCGCAGCGACCAGGTCACCCAGCACCGCCGAGGCTGTCGGCGCTCCGCCGGCACCGGCGCCGTAGAACATCAGCGTGCCCGCGCCCTCGGCCTGCACCAGCACGGCGTTGTAGGCCTCCCGCACATTGGCGAGGGGGTGGTCCAGCGGGATGAGCGCAGGGTGGACCCGCACCGCGACGCCGCGGGCGGTCTCGTCCTGACGCTGTTCGGCGATCGCCAGCAGTTTGAGCACGTGGCCGGAGTGCTTGGCCGCCGCGATGTCCGAGGGCGTGATGTCGCGGATCCCGGAGACCGCCACGTCATCGAGGTGGATACGGGAGTGGAAGGCCAGGGAGGCCAGGATCGCCGCCTTGGCCGCGGCGTCCAGCCCGTCGACGTCAGCGGTGGGGTCAGCCTCGGCGTAGCCCAGGGCTTTGGCCTGGGCTAGGGCCTCGTCGAAGTCGACGCCCGCGGTGCTCATCTGGTCCAGGATGTAGTTCGTGGTGCCGTTGACGATGCCCACGATGCGACTGATGGAGTCTCCGGCCAGGGATTCGCGCACCCCGCGCACCACCGGCACCGCACCGGCCACCGCAGCCTCGAAGAACAGGTCCGCCTCGGCGGCGTCGGCGGCCTCGAACAACTCCGGGCCGTGGGTGGCCAGCAGCGCCTTGTTCGCCGTGACCACGCCGGCACCGCGGCGCAGTGCGGCCACGATGAGGCTGCGCGCCGGTTCGATACCGCCCATCAACTCCACCACGAGGTCGGCCGACTCGACCGCGGCCCGGGCATCGGTGCCCAGCAACTCCGTCGGCACCACCGGGTCTCGCGCGAGGGTGGTGTCACGCACGATGATCGCACTGATCTCCATGCGGGTCCCGCTGCGGGCAGCCAGTTCCTCGGCCTGCGTGCGCAGTCCCCGGATCACCTCGGTGCCGACCGTTCCGCAGCCCAGCACGGCGACCCGCAGGACTGGTTCTGACGCGATGGTGTCCATGATCTCCTCTCGGCGGTGACGGACTCACCCTAAGGGGCGCCGTGGAAGGCCCGTGGTGCTGACCGATGCGTGGACGGGTGGACGGGGAGGCGAGGCTGGTGCCGGCTCAGCCCACGTCGAGTGCGAGCAGGTCGGCCACGCTCTCGCGGCGCACGATCTCGCGCGCCGCCCCGTCCCGCACCGCGACCACACCGGGTCGGGGCACCAGGTTGTAGTTGGAGGCCATTGAGCGTCCGTAGGCTCCGGTGACCGGAACCGCGAGCAGGTCCCCGCGGCTGATCCCGGCCGGCAGCCTCACGTCACGTACCACGATGTCCCCGCTCTCGCAGTGCATACCCACCACACGGGCCGCCACGGTATCGCCGGGGATGTCCCGGCCGACCACCTGTGCGTGGTAATCGGCCCCGTACAGGGCCGGGCGCAGGTTATCGCTCATCCCCCCGTCGACCGAGACATAGAGCCTGGTGGTGCCTTCCTCGGTGCGCACCGGTTTGCACGTGCCGACCCGGTACAGAGTCAGCATCGCCGGGGCGATGATCGCCCGCCCGGGCTCGAAGGAGATAGCCGGAGCAGGCAGCCCGTCCCGGGAACTCTGGGAGCGCACCACCTCGGCGAGTTCGCCGGCGGCGGCGGTGATGTCGAGTTCCTGCTCACCGGGTGTGTAAGCCACTCCGAAGCCACCACCGAGATCCACCTCTGGCATCACGTAGTCGTGGTCGGCGGCGAAGTCGGCGCGCAGGCCCAGCAGCGCCTGGGCAGCCGCGGCGAATCCAGCGCTGCCGGTGATCTGGGAGCCGATGTGGGAGTGCAGGCCGAGCAGGCGCAACGAGGTGGTGGCAGCGATGGTCTCCAGCGCCCGGCGGGCCGCGCCGGTGGCCAGCGACAGCCCGAACTTCTGGTCCTCGTGCGCGGTCGCGATGAAGTCGTGCCCGCCGGCGTGCACTCCGGTGGTCACCCGCACCAGGACGCCCTGGCGCACCCCGTGCGCGGCGGCTACCTGTGCCACACGCTCGATCTCCTCCAGTGAGTCCACGACGATGCGTCCCACACCGGAGCGCACCGCCAGGTCAAGTTCGTCGTCGGACTTGTTGTTCCCGTGCAGGCCGAGCCGGGTGGGTGGCACCTGCGCCTTCAGCGCGGTGGAAAGTTCCCCCAGGCTCGCCACGTCCACCCCCAAGCCTTCCTCGTGCACCCAGCGCAGCACCGCGGTGGAACTGAAGGCCTTGGAGGCGTAGTAGACATCCACCTCGATGCCCTGCGGAGCGAATGCGCCGGCGAGGGCGTCGCGGTAGCGCCGGGCCCGCTCCCGCAGCGTGGCCACGTCCAGCACGTATGAGGGTGTGCCGAACTCCTCGGCGATGTCAGCGAGGGAAAGCCCGTCCACGGACCACGCCCCCTCGGTCACGGTGGTGCGGGACGGCCACAGGTGGGCGTCAGGTGGTGTGCTCACAGGTTCTCCGGTGCGGTCAGGCCCAGTTCCCGCAGGCCGGTGCGGAGCACCAGCCCGGTCGCACAGGCCAGGGCGAGGTTGAGGCGGTAGGTATCCATGATGGGGGCATCAGCGGTGATCGGGCCACGGGGTGTGGACCGGGAGTGGGCGAACCAGTCGGTGAACGCGCCCGTGATCTGCCGGAGGTTGGACACCACCGGGGCGCCACGGTCCTGAAGGCGGGCGCGATGGCGGGCCAGGTGGGCGGCCGCCAGCGCCAGCAGCAGCGCGCGGGTGCGGGCGTCCTCGGTGCGGGTGTGCGCCAGGTCCCGCCAGATCCCTGCCAGCACCCCGGGCAGTACGTCGCCGGCCGGGACCTCGGGCGCAGGCAGCACCCCGTGGTCGACGCCCTGGCGCAGCAGCATCGCGGTTCGGGCATGGGCACGACGTACCGGGTAGAGCCGGCCGGGCATGAGGTCGACTCCGCCACCGGCGCGAGCCAGCGTCGCCGAGCGCCTGGCCCGCTCGGAGTCGGCCGGCGGCGGGGCCGGCGGTGGCGGGTTCCGTCCGGTGAGGAGGTCGGCCACGACCTGACCGCGAGCGGTGGTGGTCAGGGTGAGGAAGAGCCGGCCATGCTGCCAGGTCGTCCGCTGCACGACCGGCAGGTCCAGCACCGACCCCACTGGTCGCGGCGGTAGCACCAGGGTCGCCCAGTCGCCCTGATCGGCAGGTGCGCGCACCAGCACCAGATCGTCACGATCGAGCGCCGCGGCCACCCGGCCGGTCAGGTCCTCCTGCCACACAACGTCAGATCGAGACCCACAGGTAGAAGTCCCAGGTGGATTCGGCCGGACCGCTCAGGTGCCGCACCACGCCGGTGTCGTCCCACCAGATCACCTCGATCTCGGACCCGTCCTGCCACATGTGGAAGACGCCGTACGCGAGGTCGTCCTCAACCTCGGAGTCATCCTCGATACGCCAGACCTCGCCGGTCTCATCGGCGGGGCCGCGTTCGTCCACCAGCCCCTCGGCGGTGGTGACCGTCTCGTCGAGGTCATCGAACAGCGCGGCCCACATGGTCAGTGACTCGTCGGCATCTGAGTTGAAGTCGGCGGTGTAGGCCTCGGCCGGGCTGGCCCCGTCGAGTTCGTGGTCGGTCCAGCCGGCCTCGTCGATGGTCCACTGGGAGTTCTCCGCGTCCACCACGGTGGCGTGCTGGTTCAGGTGGTCGTACAACTCGCCACCGGTGGGCTCGGTCTCGGGTTCGTCACGGGCGTCGTCCTCGGCCGCGCCCTCCTCGCCGGCGTCCCCCTCGTCGGCGCTCCCTTCGTCGGTGTCCTCACCCGTATCGGTGTCGGCCGGTTCAGGCTGGTCCCCCGCGTCCGGTGCCTGCGTCGTCTCCTCGGTCCCGGGGCCTCCAGCCGGGTCCTCGTCATCGCCGCCGGCGAGGCTCACAGCGGCGAAGACCAGGCCAGCGAGCACCAGTACGGCCACTATCACCCCGACCACGATCGGTGCGGGCGACCGACGGCGTTGCTGCGACCCGGACGCCCCGCCGTAGCCGGCCTGCTGACCATAACCGGGCTGCCCATGAGCAGGCTGCTGGCCGTAACCAGGCTGCTGGCCGTAGCCGGGTTGCTGGCCGTAGCCGGGTTGCTGGCCGTAGCCGGGCTGCTGACCGTAACCGGGCTGCTGACCGTGGGCAGGCTGCCCATGGGCAGGCTGCTGGCCGTAACCCGGCTGAGCGTCACCACCCGGGGACGGGAAGGAACGCGTGGGCTGGTCAGCTGCGGGATGACCGAAGGACTGGGTGGGGTGATCAGAACCCTCCGGTCCGCTACCGGGTCCCTGCGCGGGCGGTTGGGTCATCGCGGCAACTCCTCGGTGCGATCAATCGGTGGTTCTCGTCAATACATCACGGTTCTCATCGTAAGGGCACCCCGCTGCGGGGCGGCCTCAGGTGTGACCCCGGACGCACCTTGCCCTGCGGTTCGGTCTCACCCCGTCAGTGCTGATAGCCTCTCGTCTCGGTGACCACGCCCCCGTAGCTCAGTGGATAGAGCGTCTGCCTCCGGAGCAGAAGGCCACAGGTTCGAATCCTGTCGGGGGCACCAGCACTTTGGTGTCGGGGCCACCCAGCAGCGGCGCCGGAATCCCCCTGACACCAGACCGGTCGACGGCGAGATCGCGCGCAGAACCACCCAGTCGTCGCTCAGGCGATTGCCGAGCCCGTCGCTCAGGCGCATTGCCGGGCCGTTCGGGCCTTCGGGACAACTCAGTCCTGGGCGCAGGCCATCGTCTCGGAGTTCAGCGGCAGCGCGCCCTGCTGGTTCAGCCAGACGTTCGGGTCCACCGTGGTCAGATTCTGATCCACGTGGATCTCCAGGTGCAGGTGCGGTCCGGTGGAGTTGCCATAAGAACCCACCGCACCGATTACCTCGCCCGCAGCCACCTGCTGGCCCACGTTGACGTAGACGCCGTTGGGGTACATGTGCACGTACCAACTCCACACCGGAGCACCGTTGATCTCGTGCTCGATGATCACCAACATTCCGCTGCGCCCGTCCCGGCCCGCACCGGCATGGGTCACCACGCCGTCGGCAATGGCATGGATCGGGGTCCCCACCGGTGCGGCGAAGTCCAGCCCGGTGTGTTCGGAGTAGCGCCCGAAGATGGGGTGGATCCGGTAGCCGTAGTGGGAGGTGAGCCGGTAACTGCCATCGGACAGCGGTCGCACCAGGTCCACCTCGCTGGAGGAGGACTCCGCGGCCAGGGTTCCGTTCGCCTCCACCGCCGACACCCCGCAACCGGGGGCACCGCGCTCGGCCAGGTTGCGACTGGCGGCCACCAGCGCCCGGCCGGAGGCCTCCGGGTCGGCGAGCAGCGCCGTCGTCGCGTGCGCGTCGGACTCCGAGGGCACATCGCTGACCAGGGTGTCCAGCGCACTGGCGTCGGCCAGCATCGCCGGCCGATCCTCCTCGACCTCGACCTGAGGCAGCACCACGCCCGTGGCCGGGACCACCCAGGTAGCCAGGCCCAGCGCGGTGAGCACGGCCAATCGACCCATCCACCGCCCTGCAGGGCGGTGCGGCCGGTTCCTCCGGGCGGCCTCGAGCCGGGCCTGCTCGCGCAACTGGCGTCGGGTCAGCGCGGTCTCGTTCGACACACGCTTGGCAGTCACACAGTCTCCGGCGGCACGGCGGGGATACAGGAACATCGGACGGTGCGCAAACGCACCGCGAGCCACTATAACGGTACGGACACGGTGCCGGGGCAACGTTGCCGGCTTCCGCTGTGGAAGTCGCCACACCTGTGGACAATTCCTTCACAACCCGCAGCACCCGGCACCCCTGCCCGCGCGCACGGTTCACCCCCTCGCGCGCGGATGTGTGCGCCAGACGGATGACGTGCTGGGCAGACGCGGGGGTTCACCCCCTCGCGCGGGGATGTGTGGTCGAGGATCGCGGCCCACAGGTCGGCCAGGAGGGTTCACCCCCTCGCGCGGGGATGTGTGACAGAGTTTGGCCATGCCTGGCACGACAGCGACCGTGGCCCTGATCATCGAGGACGAGACGGAGATCGCCGCCCAGATCGCCCACCGGCTGGAAGCCGAAGGGTGGCAGGTGCACGTGGCCCACGACGGCCACGCCGGGGTCGAGCGCGCCCGCGAGGTGCGCCCGGACATCATCGTGCTGGATGTGATGCTGCCCGGCATCGACGGCCTGGAGGTGTGCCGCCGGATCCAGTCCGACCACCATGGTGAGTCGGCACCGGGCGCCCCGATCCTGATGCTCACCGCGCGCGACGATGAGACCGACATGATCATCGGTCTGGGGGTGGGCGCCGATGACTATATGACCAAACCATTCTCGATGCGTGAGTTGCTCGCCCGGCTCAAGGTGCTGCTGCGACGAGTGCAGCGGGCCCGCAACGCGGCGGTGAACAGTTCCGCCGAACCTCCGATCCAACTCGGCGACGTGCGGATCGACCGCGCCTCGCGCCGGGTGCAGCGGGGCGGGGAGCCGGCACATCTGACCCCCACCGAGTTCGACCTGTTGGTCTGCCTGGCCACCCAACCGGGCACCGTCCTGTCCCGCGAGCGCCTCCTCGCCGAGGTGTGGGACTGGGCCGACGCCTCGGGCACGAGGACCGTGGACTCCCACGTCAAAGCGCTGCGGCGGAAGCTGGGTGCGGACCTCATCCGCACCGTGCACGGCGTCGGCTATTCCTTCGAACCCACCGGTGGTTGAGGCACCACCGTGAACACCTCGAGCCTGCGGCACGCGCGTTCCACCGAGGTGACCTGGTGGCGCCGGTTCACCACCGCGCTGGCCGAGTTGCGTCCGCTGGACCCGATGCGCTCGATCAAGATGAAACTGATCGTGATCATCGCTGCCACGGTGGTGATGTTCACGCTGGTGACCTGGGTGGGTATCCGGTTCGATTTCGGCGTGCTACGCACCTTCCCGGTGGCCCTGGTCTCCTCCTTGCTCATCACTCAGATCCTGGCGCGGGGGATGACCCGGCCGCTGCGCGAGATGACTGCCGCTGCCCGGGCGATGGCGCGTGGGGAATACAGCACCCGGGTGCACACCGACAGCCAGGACGAGGTCGGCGAACTCACCACCGCCTTCAACTCGATGGCCACCGAACTGCACACCCTGGACAGCCAGCGACGGGAGATGGTGGCCAACGTCTCGCACGAACTGCGCACCCCCGTCGCCGCACTGCGCGCGCAGCTGGAGAACATGGCCGACGGGGTGGTGCCGGCCGACGGTCCGGCGCTGGAGGCCACGCTGACCCAGTTGGAACGGCTGTCCAGGCTGGTCACCTATCTGCTAGACCTGTCCCGCCTGGAAGCAGGCGCGGTGAACCTGGACCTGACCGATGTGACCGTGCAAGACCTGCTCCAGGAGGTGGCGGACCAGGCCCGTCACGCCGCCGCGCAGCACACCCGTGAACTGACCTGGCAGGTGCGCGCCACCCCGGAGGACCTGCGCTTGCGCGCCGACGTGGAACGCCTGCGGCAGGTCCTGTCCAACCTGGTCGCCAACGCCTCCCGGCACTCGCCCGACGGCGGCCGGATCCAACTGCTGGCACGGTACGGCAGCGCCGGCGACGAGGTGGTGATCGATGTGACCGACGAGGGCGAGGGCATCCCGAAGGCGGACCGGGTCAAGGTCTTCGAACGATTCGAACGCGGCAACGCCCCGGACCAGCGTGTCGGTGAGTCCACCGGCGGCACCGGTCTGGGCCTTGCCATCGCCCGCTGGGCTGTCGGCCTGCACGGCGGCACCATCGCCATCGCGGACTCCACCCCGCCGCTGGGCACCACGGTCCGGGTTCGGCTGCCCACCACGGGACCCTCCCCGGCCCGCAGCACCTGGCCCGGGTCGAAGTGACGGCCACACCAGCAGTCGACCCCATTGAGCGCGATCGCTGACTCGGTGTTGACCGGCTCTTGAACAGCCGGGTCGACATCCGCTCGATCCCGAGATTTCCGTGTGCTCCACGGCACTTTGACGACGTTCCCCGGGACCTCGTCGCTTAGGCTGGGGGTGTTCATCAACACACTCATCGTTGTGGAAGAGGGCGATCCCCGCGTGTCCGAGCAGGCCCCAGCAAACCCCGCGCTGAGCGCGGAATCCTTCGGCGGAAACGAATGGCTCATCGAAGAGCAGTTCGCGAAATACAAGAAGGACGCCTCCCTCGTCGATCCCGCTTGGCGGAAGTTCTTCGCGTCCTACCGTGATGAGGACGCGAGCGCGAGCGCGGACAACGGCACCGACGGCGCGCCCACAGCCGACGGCGCGGATGACGCCGAACAGTCCGAGTCCGGCACCGACGAGACCGGCGGCGCCGAGTCCGGTCGCGACGAACCCGCCCGGCAGGCCAGGGCCGCCCGGGCCGTCGCCGAGCCCGCCCCGGACCCCGCACCGGTGGACGCCGAGGCACACTCGGCCGACTCGGTGCAGGCCGAGAAGACCGACGCCTCGGGCACCCAGGTCCCCGCCGACCTGCCCCCGGCCGCTCCCGAGGTGACCGCCGTGGCCGCCACTGCCACCTACACCTCGGCCCCCACCGCCGGTGGCCCGCGGAGCACCGGCGGCGATGACGAGGCCTCACGGCTGCGTGGGGCCGCGGCCCGCGTGGTCACCAACATGGAGTCCTCGCTGACCGTCCCCACCGCCACGAGCGTACGCTCCATCCCGGCGAAGTTGATGGTGGACAACCGGATCGTGCTGAACAACCACCTGCAGCGCGGCCGGGGCGGGAAGGTCTCCTTCACCCACCTGATCGGGTTCGCGATCGTCGAGGCACTGGCGGATATGCCCGAGATGAACGCCGGCTACCGCGAGGTGGACGGCAAGCCGGGGATCGTCAACCCGGCCAACGTCAACTTCGGCCTGGCGATCGACCTGCCCCGCCCGGACGGCACCCGCCAGCTCCTGGTGCCCTCGATCAAGGGCGCGGAGCAGATGAACTTCGCCGAGTTCTGGCTCGCCTACGAGCAACTGGTTCGCAAGGCCCGCGACGGGAAACTGACGGTGGAGGACTTCGCCGGCACCACCATCACCCTGACCAACCCCGGAACCATCGGCACCGAGCACTCGGTACCGCGGCTGATGCAGGGCCAGGGCACCATCGTCGGCGTGGGCGCCATGAACTATCCGGCCGAGTTCCAGGGCGCCTCGTCCGAGACCCTGGCCCGGATGGGCATCTCCAAGACGATGACCCTGACCTCCACGTACGACCACAGGATCATCCAGGGCGCCCAGTCCGGTGACTTCCTGCGGATCGTTCACTCCAAGCTGCTCGGTGAGGACGGCTTCTACGACCGCGTCTTCGCGTCGTTGCGCGTCCCCTACGAGCCGGTCCGCTGGACCACCGACATCGCCGGCACCGAGGACGAGGAACTCACCAAGCCGGCCCGGATCGCCGAACTGATCCACGCCTTCCGGTCCCGCGGCCACCTGATCGCCGACACCGACCCGCTGGCCTACCGCCAACGCAAGCACCCCGACCTGGACGTGCAGAACCACAACCTGACCCTGTGGGACCTGGACCGGACCTTCCCCACCGGCGGATTCGGTGGCAAGGCCCGGATGCCGCTGCGCGACATCCTCGGACTGCTGCGCAACTCCTACTGCCGCACCATCGGCGTGGAGTACATGCACCTGCACGATGGCGCCCAGCGACGCTGGTTGCAGCGCCGCCTGGAGTCGGGCTGGACCAAGCCGGTCGGAGCCGAGCAGCGCCAGATCCTGCGCACCCTCAACGCCGCCGAGGCGTTCGAGACGTTCCTGCAGACCAAGTACGTGGGTCAGAAGCGCTTCAGCCTCGAAGGTGGCGAGTCCCTCATCCCGATGTTGGACCGGATCCTGCAGCGCGCCGCCCAGGAGGGCCTGGACGAGGTGGCCATCGGGATGCCGCACCGTGGCCGGATGAACGTGCTGGCCAACATCGCGGGCAAGTCCTACCGGCAGATCTTCGCCGAGTTCGAGGGCAACCAGGACCCGCGCACCGTGCAGGGCAGTGGTGACGTCAAGTACCACCTGGGCACCGAGGGCACCTACACCGCTGTGGACGGGGAGACCACCAAGGTCTACCTGGCTGCCAATCCCTCCCACCTGGAGGCGGTCAACGGAGTGCTGGAAGGTGTGGTGCGGGCCAAGCAGGACCGGATCGACATGGGCGGCTCGGGCTTCTCGGTGCTGCCGATCCTGATCCACGGTGACGCCGCGTTCTCCGGCCAGGGCGTGGTCACCGAGACCCTCCAGCTCGCTCAGTTGCGCGGCTACCGCACCGGCGGCACCGTGCACATCCTGATCAACAACCAGGTCGGCTTCACCGCCGGTGCCTCCTCCACCCGGTCCACGCTCTACGCCACCGACGTGGCCAAGGGTCTGCAGGTACCGATCTTCCACGTCAACGGTGATGACCCGGAGGCGGTGGCGCACGTCGCGGCGCTGGCCTTCGACTACCGCCAGGAGTTCAACCGCGACGTCATCATCGACATGGTGTCCTACCGTCGCCGCGGGCACAACGAGGGTGATGACCCCTCGATGACCCAGCCGGTGATGTACTCCCTGATCGAGGACAAGCGCTCGGTGCGCACCCTGTTCACCGAGGCGCTGGTGGGACGCGGTGACCTCACCGAGGAGGAGGCCGAGGAGTTCCTCGCCGACTACCGCAAGGAGTTGGAGCGGGTCTTCACCGAGTCGCGCAACGCCGAGAACTCCGGTGACCCGACAACGGTGGCCGGCCTGGAGCGTCCGGAGTCCCAGCAGGAGGACGCCGGGGTGATGGTCGGCTGGCAGACCGCCGTGCCGGCCAACCTGCTGGCCCGCGTCGGTGAAGCGCACACGCGCCCGCCGGAGGGCTTCACGGTGCACCCGAAACTGGACAAGCTGTTGCAGCGGCGGGCCAAGATGGCCACCGAGGGCAACGTGGACTGGGCCTTCGGGGAGTTGATGGCCTTCGGGTCGCTGCTCCTGGAGGGCACCCCGGTGCGCCTGGCCGGTCAGGACTCCCGTCGCGGCACGTTCGTGCAGCGGCACGCGGTCCTGCACGACTACCACACCGGTGCGGAGTGGACCCCGCTGATGTATCTGGCCGCCGACCAGGCCAAGTTCTGGGTGCACGACTCCCTGCTGAGTGAGTACGCGGCACTGGCCTTCGAGTACGGCTACTCGGTGGAGCGTCCCGATGCCCTGGTGCTGTGGGAGGCCCAGTTCGGTGACTTCGTCAACGGTGCCCAGATCGTCATCGACGAGTTCATCTCCTCCGCGGAGCAGAAGTGGGGCCAGAATTCCTCGGTGGTGCTGCTCCTGCCGCACGGGTACGAGGGCCAGGGTCCGGACCACTCCTCGGCTCGGATCGAGCGGTTCCTGCAACTCGGCGCCGAGGACAACATGATCGTTGCCCAGCCCTCCACCCCGGCCAACCACTTCCACCTGCTACGGCGCCAGGCCTACCAGCGCCCGCGTCTGCCCCTGGTGGTGTTCACCCCCAAGCAGCTGCTGCGGCTGCGGGCGGCGACGTCCCAGGTGGAAGACTTCACCACCGGCACCTTCCGCCCGGTGATCGGCGATGAGCACATCGACGCCGCCAAGGTGGACCGGGTGATGCTGTGCAGCGGACGTATCTACTACGACCTGCTCGCGCGCCGGATCAAGGAGAACGACGACCGCACCGCGCTGGTACGGGTGGAGGAGTTCTACCCGCTGCCGGCCGCGGAGATCGCTGCCGAACTCGACCGCTACGGCGACGCCGAACTGCTCTGGGTGCAGGACGAGCCGCGCAACCAGGGCGCGTGGAACTACCTGTACGTGAACCTTCCCGAGGCGGTGCCCGCGGTGGCGCAGCGGGGTATCCGGGGCGTCACCAGGCCGGAATCGGCGGCACCGTCCACCGGCTCGGGCAAGGTGCACGCGCGCGAGCAGGAGACACTGCTGGACGAAGCCTTCACCCGGTGAGCACACGGATCTGCATCGTCGGGGACGAGTTGGTCGCCGGAGTCGGCGATGCCCGCGGCATGGGGTGGGTCGGCCGGGTGGCCGCCCGCACCCGCGCCGAGGAGCCACCGGCGTTCTTCACCCTGGCCGTACCCGGGGAGACCAGCACGGCCTTGGCCGGTCGGTGGGAGAGCGAGTGCAACCGCCGGTTCGGCAAGGAGCCCGGCCACCTGGTGGTGGCGCCTGGGTGTGCTGACCTGGAGCACGGGATCTCCCTGGCGCGGAGCCGGCTGAACCTGGCCAACGTCCTCGACGACGCGGCCTCCCGCGCCATCCCGACCTTCGTCGTCGGGCCTCCCCCGCGTCCGGGAGCGTCCGAGACCGGGCTTGCCGGGTTGTCCGAAGCCTACGCCGACGTCTGCGGGCGGCGGCGGGTGCCCTACGTGGAGACGTTCGCGCCGCTGCGTTCCCACGAGCAGTGGCAGGCAGACGTCGCCGCCGGGGACGGCGTGCACCCCGGCCAGGCCGGCTACGGGCTGCTGGCCTGGCTGGTGTTGCACAACGGCTGGCACTCCTGGCTGGGTCTGCCCGAGGAGAACTGAGGGCCCCTCAGTCGCGGCTGAGCACGACCTTGCCGAACGCCGCACCGGAGTCCAGGCGCGCGAACGCCGCGCGGACTCCCTCCTCGTCGAACCGGTGCACCGAATCCACCACCGGGCGTACCCCGGTGGCCTGCAGCATCGCGAGGAGGCCGTGCAGTTGCTCCAGGGTGCCCATGGTGGTGCCGACCACCCGCAGGCTACGGAAGAACACGCGGTTGAGGTCCGCCGGCGGCATCGCCCCGGAGGTGGCTCCGGCGACGGCGACCACCCCGCCGGGACGCAGCGCACGGAGCGAGTGGGACCAGGTGGCCTCCCCGACGGTCTCGATCACCGCATCCACCGGTTCGATCCGCTCCCCGGCCGCTACCGCCTGGTGCGCACCGATCGCCAGGGCCGCCTCCCGACGCTCCTCGGAGCGGGAGGTGACCACGACGTGCGCGCCCATGGCCCGGGCGAGCACCGTCGCGGCGGTCGCCACCCCGCCGCCGGCACCCTGGATCAGCACTCGCTGCCCGGGCCGTACGCCCGCGGCATCGACCAGGAGGCGGTACGCGGTCAGATAGGCGGTGGGCAGGCAGGCCGCATCGGGGAAGGACATCCCGTCGGCGATGGCGACCACGTTCCGTGCGGGAACCCAGACCCGCTCGGCCAGCGTGCCCGGGTAGCGCTCGGAGAGCAGGCTGCGTCGCGGGTCCACGGTCTCCTCCCCCACCCAGCCCGGGCTGGTCAGCACCGCGTGCACCAGCACCCGCCGCCCGTCGGGGTCGAATCCGGCCGCGTCGGTGCCCAGCACCATTGGAAGCCGGTCGGCACTCAGACCCACACCGCGAAGACTCCACAGGTCATGGTGGTTCAGCGAGGCCGCTCGGACCTGCACCGGCACCCAGTCGGCCTCGGGCGGGTGAAGATCCAGCGGGCCGATGCCCAATCCGGTCAGCGGGCGGTCGGGATCCTGGCTCCGGACGTAGACACAGCGCATCGGCACAGCCTAGTGGTGGCCCGGACCCGACGCCCGGGGTCGCGATCGTGGCGGCCTACCCCTGTGATTGTCACCCGAGGGGCCCCGTGTGGGATGATGGGCGGTGGTCTCCGACCCCTACGTGACCGACGAACCGGAAGGTGCGCCCGATGAGCAAGCGCGGACGTAAGCGCAAGGCCCGCCGCAAGAACGCTGCCAACAGCGGCAAGCGTCCCAACAGCTGAGCCAGCGCGACACGCAACCAGTCAGATCAGCGCCGAGTGCGGATCCTTCGATCCCCTCGGCGCTGTTGCGTCTCCCGGCTTCGTGCCCGCACTCAGCGTGAGGTGCTGCGCTGCACCGTGATCTGGGAGAGCACCCGCAACCGCAGCGAGGGCGGCGCCACCTCAGCGCAGGAGCGACGCAGCACCACCCGCAGGGACTGTTCGGAGGCGAGGGCCTCCAGGCACTGGGCGCAGTCTTCGATATGGGTGCGCAGGCGTTCCAGTTCGCGCTCGTCCATCTCCGAGTCCAGGTACTCGGACAGATGCTCCAACGCCTCGGCGCAGTTGCACAACTGGGCTGCGCGGCGGATCTCTGAGTTCATACCTTCTCCACCTTGATCCCCAGGGACCGGGCATGGTCGGCCAGCAGGGTGCGCAACTGCGCGCGGCCTCGATGCAGGCGCGACATCACCGTACCGATCGGGGTGTCCATGATCTCGGCGATCTCCTTGTAGGCGAACCCCTCCACGTCGGCCAGGTACACCGCCAGGCGGCGATCCTCAGGAAGCGCTGTCAACGCCTCCTTCACCACGTCGTCACCCAGGGCGTCGATCGCCTCGGCCTCGGCCGAGCGCAACCCGGTGGAGGTGTGCGAGGCCGCGCGATGAATCTGCCAGTCCTCGACCTCCTCGGCGTCGGACTGCTGCGGCTCACGCTGCTTCTTGCGATACGAATTGATGTAGGAGTTGGTCAGGATCCGGTACAGCCACGCCTTCAGGTTGGTGCCCGGGCGGTACTGACCGAAGGCCGCATAGGCCTTGGAGAAGGCCTCCTGGACCAGGTCCTCGGCATCCTCGGGCTTGCGGGTCATCCGCAGCGCTGCGCCGTAAAGTTGGTCCAGGTAGGGCAGTGCTTCGTCCTGGAAGCGGCGGTCACGCTCTGCGACGGTCTCCTCCTCGGGCGCACGCCGGGGCGACCGCTCGTCCTGAGCGGCGCCGGTCCCGGAGGCTTCACCGTGATCATTCATCACCTGCAAGCCTAGCCCTCCCCAGCCCTCGCGCAGCCCGGCGGGCACAGCCTGCTCACGGTCCCTCGTCATCACCTGCACATCATGGACAACCGTCTCCACCCGCCCGGCTATTCCCAACGCTCGCCGATAGGGCCATCTCACCGAAAAGCTCGCGCTCGCGCCCATTCTGCGGTAGCAATGGACCTATGACTTCGCTGCGCAGACTGGCCCGCCCCTTGCTCGCCTCCGTGTTCATCGTGGACGGGTGGGACGCGATGCGGAATCCGGAACGGCACGCCGAGAAACTCGAGCCGGTCGCCAAGCCGCTCAAAGCCGCCTCCGAGAAGGTCTCGGGACTGCCCGAGGACACGGTGACGCTGGCCAAGATCAGCGGTGCCATCTCGGTGGGGGCCGGGGTGCTGCTGGCCACCGGCAGAGCGCCCCGCCTGGCCGCCGGGATCCTCGCCCTGGTCGCAGTCCCGCTCACAGTGCTGAACCGGCCCACCACCGGCACACCCGAGGAGCGCCGCGCCGCGCGCAGCGCGCTGCTACGCAACCTGGGTCTGCTCGGTGGGTTGATCATCGCCGCCTCCGACCGTGAGGGTGAGCCGTCGCTGGGTTGGAAACGGCGCAACGCCAAGGAGCACCGCGCCGAACTCGCCGAGGTGAAGTCGGACATGCGCAGCCGGGTGAAGGCAGCCAAGGCCGCATGAGGCCCTCTCGATGACCACCGATCAGGTGTGGGCGGCTCCGCTTGCCACCCTGGGCCTCGACGCCACCGTCGTGATCCCCGGATCGAAGTCGCTGACCAACCGTTACCTGCCCCTGGCCGCCCTGGCTGAGGAGCCGACCACCATCACCGGTGCGCTGCGCTCCCGGGACGCGGACCTGATGATCGGGGCGCTGCGGTCGCTGGGCACCACGATCACCATCGGCGAGCAGGACCCCACCTCGATCTCCATCACTCCCGGTGCGTTACAGGGCGGGGCCCGGATCGACTGCGGCCTGGCCGGGACCGTGATGCGGTTCATCCCCCCGATCGCAGCGCTGGCCACCGGCCCGGTGCACCTGGACGGGGACGTCGCGGCCCGGTCCCGGCCGATGGGTCCGGTGCTCACTGCCCTGACGGACCTGGGCGTGGCTCTCAGTGGCGAGCAGGACCCGCCGCAGTTCCTGCCGGTGACCGTGCACGGCGCGGGCGCCGTCGAGGGTGGACAGGTGCAGATCGATGCCGCCGCCTCCTCCCAGTTCGTCTCCGCTCTGTTGCTGGCGGCCCCACGGTTCACCTCCGGGCTCACCCTGCGCCACGTCGGGTCGGCGCTGCCCAGCCAGCCCCACATCGACATGACGGTCGCCACGCTGCGCGAACGGGGTGTCGTCGTGGACGACACCACCGCAGGACAGTGGCGGGTCGAACCGGGCCCGATCGCCGGTGGGCACGTCGCCGTCGAGCCGGACCTGTCCAACGCCGCACCGTTCCTGGCCGCCGCGCTGGTGGCCGGTGGGCAGGTACGGATCCCGCACTGGCCCGCCCGCACCACCCAGCCGGGAGCGCTGCTGCCACAGTTCCTGACCGCCTTGGGCGGTCAGGTGAGCCTGGACGACGACGGCGTGCTCACCGCCCGCGGCGGGGGCACCGTGGTACCGGTGGACCTGGACCTGAGCCAGGCCGGGGAACTGACCCCGGCCCTGGCCGCACTGGCCGCCCTGGCACCTGGTCGTTCGAGGCTGCGCGGCATCGCCCACCTGCGCGGGCACGAAACCGACCGGTTGGCTGCACTGGTCACCGAGATCACCCGGCTCGGGGGTCGGGCCGAGGAGACCGAGGACGGCCTGATCATCGACGGCGGCGACCTGCGCCCCGCGGTGCTGCGGACCTACCACGACCACCGGATGGCGATGTTCGCCGCCATCATCGGCCTGGCGGTGGACGGGGTGGGTGTGGTGGATGTGGCCACGACCGCCAAGACCGTGCCCGGCTTCGCCACTATGTGGCACTCGATGCTCACCGGGGCATGAGGTCACCGCGCGAGTACTCCGAGGCGGACGTGCGGATCCGTCCGAACTCCCGTGGCAGCCGGCCGCGCAGCAAGAGGCGTCCGGACCACGCCGACGCGATCCCGGCGCTGGTGATCGGACTGGACCGTGGCCGGGCGCGGCTACTCACCGACGACGGCGTGGCAGTGGTGGCGATGATGGCCCGGGAACTGGGCCGGGCCGCCGTCGTGGTCGGGGACCGGGTGGATGTGGTCGGGGACACCTCCGGCGCCTCCGACACCCTGGCGCGGGTGGTGCGCGTGCACGAACGACACACCGCGCTGCGCCGCTCCGCCGAGGACGTCGAGGGCGCCGAGCGGGTGCTCGTGGCCAATGCCGATCAACTGGTCATCGTCACCGCCCTGGCCGAGCCCGAACCGCGCCCACGCATGGTGGACCGCTGCCTGGTAGCGGCCTTCGACGCCGGCATGGATGCCTTACTGTGCCTGACCAAGGCGGACCTGGCCGACCCCGAGGAGTTCCTGTCCGCCTATACCTCCCTGGGCGTCTCCGCGGTGGTCACCGCCGCACCCGGGGCGGCCACGCCGTCGGACATCACCGGCTTGGCGGAACTTCGCGAGGCCGTGACCGGTCGGATGTCGGTGCTGGTCGGTCATTCCGGGGTGGGCAAGTCCACGCTGGTCAACGCCCTGGTCCCGCAGGCGGACCGGGCGGTGGGCAAGGTCAACGTGACCACCGGCCGCGGGCGGCACACCTCTACCTCGGCGGTGGCCCTGCCGCTCCCGCAGGGGGGCTGGATCATCGACACCCCGGGTGTGCGCTCCTTCGGTCTGGCGCACGTGGACCCCGACAGTCTGGTGCTCGCCTTCGAGGACCTGGGTGCCGTCGCCCAGGACTGCCCGCGGGGGTGCACCCACACCGCGGACGCCCCGGACTGCGTACTGGATGACTGGGTGGCCTCGGGGCGGGCCGGAGCGGTCGGAGAGGCCAGGTTGGCCTCGTTCCGCAGGCTGCTGGCCAGCCGCACTTCCTCCGATTGAGGCTACCGGGTGCAGACTCGGACGCTGCGGAACGCGCCAGGTCACCGCTGCACTCGTCGCAGTGGGCTCACCGACGGGGCCGCGGGATGGGCACTTCGCGCAGGGGGTGTGCGCCGGCGATGAAGAGTCGCGCGCGTGGGTGAGTGGCTCCGGCGATGCGCTGCAGGGCCGCGTGCCCGGCTTGGGGGTGGCGGCCGTCGAGCGCGCCGACCCGCACTGCGAAGACGAGATCGAAGGGCTCCTCGTCCTCGGTCAGGACGAAGTCCTCGATCGCCACCTGCCGCGCACTCAAGCGCCCGGAGTCGATCTGTGCGGTCGACCGCTTCTTGAGTTGGTCCACTGCCGTGGCGGACCTGTCGATGGCGAGGAGGTGGCCGGTGGTCAACCGGTCGGCGATCACGCGCGCAGCAGCACCGGGTCCGCACCCGATCTCGAGCACCCGCAGGTGTGGCTCCAGCGGTAGTGCTTGGACGATCCGGGCCAGGCGGGGTGACAGGTGCGTGGACATGCGACTCAGTTCCGGCGCGTGGTCCGCGGGCCGGTGGGCACCGGCTCCAGGTCGATCAGTGGGTGCACCAGGACCTCGCTCGTCGCGGCGTCCGGGATGCGGGCGGCGACCTGGACCGCCTCGTCGGTGGTGGGGCACTCGATCAGGTAGTAACCGGCGAGCACGCCGTCCTGGTAGCCGACTTCTTCTCCGGGGGTACCGGTGGCCAGGGTCACGCCATGACGGACGCGGACCGCCACGGCCTCCTCGGGCGGAGCGAGTGGGCTGCAGTCCAGGAGCCGGCCCTGTGAGTCGAGGTCCTCAATCAGCGCGATGTGCCTCTGCATCTCCCCGTCCGCGCCGTCGGCGGGTATTCCCTGCCACCGGCCCCGTGGCGAGTGCACGAGCAGCAGGAACCTCATGGGGTGGTCTCCTCAGAGCGGAGGGCCCGGCTCATCGCCTACCTCCTGAGCGCCGGTGCAGCCAGTCGATCGGGTCGCCGCCGTCGATGCTTGCTCCGGTCTCGCGCAACATCATCCGCACCAACTGGCGCCGATGTGCGGAGAAGGTGAGCACATGGGCGATGACGCTGCCGATGACGAAACTCTGGGGCGGCCGGCACAGCGCGTCGATGAGTCGGTCCGCCCACGCACCGCGGCGGTCGATGTTGCGGATCGTGGCCAGCCAGCGACCGGCGAGCGCCTCGTGGCGGCCGGCGAGCGTCACGGCGTCGTCGTCACCGAGCACCTCCGGAACCTCATAGCCGGCGATCGCGGCCAACCAGACCTCCTTGGTCGCGACCAGGTGGGACATCGCCTGAGCCACCGACTCATCCGGACCATCCCACTCCAGGGGAGCGTTCCCGGGTAGGCGTACCCGACGGTACTCCTCCTCCGACAGCCCTTCGACCGCCTCCAGCAGGTGACGGACGTCGTCGATGTCGTGGTGCGCCATCATCTCGATGACCTCGCCCGATCCGGACCGGGCCGAGGCGGCCTCACCCTCGCCGAGCCACAGCGAGGTCGGGGGGTGGAAGTGGATGCCGTTGGGGGACGGAAGCCAATGGCTGCTACTGCGGTCAGTGACGGTACTGGGCGGGGAGCCGAACGCCTTCGAGAAGGCCCGCCCGAACCCGTCGACCGACTCATACCCGGCCGCGAGAGCCACCTGCGTCACCGAGGCGCCCCCACCGAGTTGCCACGCCGCCCGCTCCAACAGCACCCGGCGCCGCATCTGCACCGGCGGCTCCCCCGTCCCTCGGGCCAACTCCCGACTGAAGTGGAACGGAGACAGGAAGGCGCCCTCGGCCATCTCCGCCAAGGTGCGATTGTCCTCATCGAGGGCCGTGTCGAGCAACTCCCGCAGGCGGTCGCGTTCCTGATCCGGCATGACAGCAGTATGAACGGGACCACCGCTGCCGCGCCCGACCGATCTTGCGCATCAGGAGTGCGCCGGCCTCACTGCCTCACACCGGTGCGCAGGGCTACCGGCCCCCGTGGGAGAGCGCACCGAGCACGTCGGCGTTCGTCTGGGAGATCACCGACAGCGGGATCCCCTTGGGGCACACCGCTTCGCACTCCCCGATCTGGGTGCACCCGCCGAAGCCCTCGTGGTCGTGCCGGGCGGTCATCGCCAGCGCCCGGGCGTGCCGTTCGGGCTGGCCCTGGGGGAGCTTGCCCAGGTGATCGATCTTGGCGCCCAGGAACAGCGAGGCCGATCCGTTCGGGCAGGCCGCCACACAGGCTCCGCAACCGATGCAGGCGGCGGCGTCGAAGGCGTCCTGGGCGTCGTCCCGGGGCACCGGGGTGGCGTGGGCGTCCGGGGCCGAGCCGGTGTTCACCGAGATGTAACCGCCGGCCTGGATGATGCGGTCGAAGGAGGACCGGTCCACCACCAGGTCGCGCACCACGGTGAACGGCTCGGCCCGGAAGGGCTCGACGTCGATCACGTCGCCGTCGTTGAAGCTGCGCATGTGCAACTGGCAGGTGGTGACGAGCTGTTTGGGCCCGTGCGCCAGGCCGTTGATGACCAGTCCGCACGCACCGCAGATTCCCTCGCGGCAGTCGTCGTCGAACGCGATCGGGTCGTCGCCGGCCATGGTGAGGCGCTCGTTGAGCATGTCGAGCATCTCCAGGAAGGACATGTCCGGGGAGATGCCCTCCACCTGGTAGGTGACCATCCGGCCGTTGTCGGTGGCGGTGCGCTGCCGCCATACGCGCAGAGTGATGTTCACTTGTAGCTCCGCTGCTTCATCTCGACGTACTCGTACTCCAGGTCTTCCTTGTGCAGGACCGGTTTGGCGTCCTCTCCGGTGTACTCCCAGGCCGCCACGTAGGCGAAGTTCTCGTCGTCCCGCAGCGCCTCACCGTCCTCGGTCTGATGTTCGGCGCGGAAGTGCCCACCGCAGGACTCCTCCCGGTGCAGGGCGTCGATGCACATGAGTTCGCCGAGTTCCAGGAAGTCGGCGACCCGGCCGGCCCGCTCCAGGGACTGGTTGAACTCCGCCGCGGTACCGGGCACCCTGACGTTGCGCCAGAACTCCTCACGCAGCGAGCGGATCAGGCCGATCGCCTTCGTCAGGCCCTCGGCGCTGCGCTCCATGCCGCAGTACTCCCACATGATGTCGCCGAGTTCGCGGTGGAAGGAGTCCACCGTGCGCTCACCGTTGATGCTCAGGAGTTTCTCGATCCGCTCGGTCACGGCCGCCTTGGTGGCCTGTGCCTCGGGGTGGTGCTCATCCACCGGCGGCAGCGGGTTGTCCGCGAGGTAGTGCGCCAGCGTGGGTGGCAGCACGAAGTAGCCGTCCCCCAACCCCTGCATCAGCGCGCTGGCACCGAGCCGGTTGGCGCCGTGGTCGGAGAAGTTGGCCTCCCCGGTCACGAACAGCCCCGGGATGGTGGACTGCAGGTCGTAATCCACCCACAACCCGCCCATGGTGTAGTGCACCGCGGGATAGATCCGCATCGGCATCTCGTACGGGTTCTCCCCGGTGATCTGCTCGTACATGTCGAACAAGTTGCCGTACTTGCCCTCCACCGCCTTGCGGCCCAATCGGGCGATCGCATCGGCGAAGTCCAGGTAGACCCCGCGCGCCACGCCGTCGACCTTGTGGCCCACCCCGCGGCCCTCATCACACACGTTCTTGGCGGCCCGGGAAGCCACGTCCCGAGGCACCAGGTTGCCGAAGGCCGGGTAGCGACGCTCCAGGTAGTAGTCGCGCTCATCCTCGGGGATATCCTGCGGGGCGCGTTCGTCACCGGGCTTCTTCGGAACCCAGATGCGCCCGTCGTTGCGCAGCGACTCGCTCATCAAGGTGAGTTTGGACTGGTTCGCCCCGGACACCGGGATGCAGGTGGGGTGGATCTGGGTGTAGCAGGGGTTGCCGAAGAAGGCGCCCTTGCGGTGCGCCTTCCAGGTGGCGGTGACGTTGGAGCCCATCGCGTTGGTGGACAGGAAGAACACGTTGCCGTACCCGCCGCTGGCCAGCACCACCGCGTCGGCCATATGGGTCTGGATCTCGCCGGTGACCAGGTCCCGGGCCACGATGCCCCGGGCGTGGCCGTCGATCACGATCACATCGAGCATCTCGTGGCGGGAGAACATCTCCACCGTCCCGGCCCCGATCTGGCGTTCCATGGCCTGGTAGGCCCCCAGCAGCAACTGCTGACCGGTCTGGCCGCGGGCGTAGAAGGTGCGCGAGACCTGCACACCGCCGAAGGAGCGGTTGTCCAGCAACCCGCCGTACTCCCGGGCGAACGGTACGCCCTGGGCCACGCACTGGTCGATGATCTCCACGCTGACCTGGGAGAGCCGGTAGACATTGGACTCCCGGGCGCGGTAGTCACCGCCCTTAACGGTGTCGAAGAACAACCGCTCGATGGAGTCCCCGTCGTTGCGGTAGTTCTTGGCCGCATTGATCCCGCCCTGGGCGGCGATGGAGTGGGCCCGGCGGGGGCTGTCCTGATAGCAGAACGCCTGGACGTGGTAACCGGCCTCACCGAGGGTGGCCGCTGCTGCGGCGCCGGCCAGTCCGGTGCCCACCATGATCACCGAGAGTTTGCGGCGGTTGGCGGGGTTGACCAGTTTCGCCTCGAACCGGCGGGTGTCCCACCGCTCGTTGATCGGCCCAGCCGGAGCCTTGTCATCAGCGATCGGGGCGCCCGAGATATAGAACTCAGTGTCGACGGGCTGGGTGGTACTCACTACACGACTCCGAACAGGACGGCGAAGGGGGGAATGAGGAAGGCGAGGATCATCGCTACCGCGACGACCGTGGCGGCGATGTTCAGGTTCGCACGCACCCGCGGCGATCGGTTCCAGCCGATGCTGGCGAAGGCCGCCCACAGCCCGTGGCGCAGGTGGAAGCCCAGGGCGATCAGGGCGATCGTGTAGGTGGCCACCACCCACCAGATCTCGAACCCGTTCACCGTTCGCTCGTACGGGCTTCCGGAAGCACCACCGGGGGCGATGTGGTTCGTGGTCAGGTGCAGGATGTGGTAGATCACGAACAACCCGATGACCACCCCTCCCCACCGCATCGTGAACGAGGCGTAGGACCGCTGGTGGCCGCGCCGGGCGTTGCTGCTCACGTACCGGGCGGCACCCTTGCCGGCGGTCGCGCCGCGGTTGCGCCGCCATAGCGTCACCGCTGCGTAGATATGCGCTCCGATAGCGGCCAGCAGCACGATCCGCAGGATCCACAGCGCGCCGCTGTAGGGCAACAGGGGCTGGCCGATCTCACGCAGGTAGGCCGAGTAGGCATCGAAGGCCTCCTGCCCGGAGAAGATCTTGAAGTTGCCGTAGGCATGGGCGATCAGGAATCCGACCAGGATCAGCCCGCTGACGGCCATGACAGATTTGAGCACGATGCTCGAGCGCCACGTCGGGATCGGTGGCCTGGTGTTCAATGTTGGGGTTGCCACCCCTTCACCGTACTCTCTTTGGCGACCGTCCCCTCACACTTCCTTCACCGGCAGCGGGTCGTGTCGCCGGGTGGTTCAGCCCTCGGGATCCTCCAGTGCGGCCTGGATCTGCTCGGGGCTCCGGGTCATCGGTGTCTGCAGCAGCCACTCGTGGCCGAAGGGGTCGCGCACCCGTCCGCCGCGCGCCCCGTAGGGCTGGTCGGCCACCGGGAAGACCACCTGGCCGCCGGCCGCCACCATCTGCTCGGCCAGACCGTCCGGATCGTCGGTGCTCACATCGAGCAGCACGCCCGGCCGGCCCAACGTCTGCGGGCTGGGGTCGTGCTCGTCGGCATCCTTGAGAAGAAGGGCGACACCGAACACCGCCAGTTCGGCGAACACCACGGAGTCCCCCATCGTGTACCGCTGCCGCACCGTGGCCCCGAGGGCCCGGGAGTAATAGTCGATCGCGCTATCGGCCTCGTGGACGACGAGTTTGGGCGTGAGTGTGATGGGCATGCCTCCAGTGTGCCGCCCATGCTGGTCCCGGGCTTGGACATTTCAGCGGGATGGGTTCGTTCCGTTCAGTGGATCCGCGCCCCGGCCATGAGCGATTCGAGTGCCGCTCGCGCTCCGTCCCGGTGCAAGTCGGTCAGCGCGGACCGGTATGCCGTGACGAACCGGTCGTCGTCGACGAGGTCACCGAACAGCGTCCGATCGCGCAGGAACGCAAGTCCATCCTGCCGCTGCCGGCCCGCTGCCGCCATCACCCGGTCCCGGCGCTGATCCACGACCTCGATCGGCCGGCCCTGCTCGTCGGTGCCTTCGGCGTACCGCGCCCACGCCGCGACGACGAGGGCCGAGCATGCCACGGATCCGCCGGCCTGCAGGTTCTCCACGACCACCGGTACCAACCACGCCGGAATCCGGTCCGAACTCTCCGCGCAGAGCCGCGCCAGGGTGTCGCGCACATGGGCGTTGGCGAACCGTTCGACGAGTTGGTGCTGATAGTCGCGCAGATCGACACCGGGTACGGGGGGCAGGGTCGGGGCAGCTTCCTCACGCATGTACCGGAGCAGGAAGGACCGGAACAACGGGTCCGCGGCGACCTCATGGGCGTACCGGTACCCGGCGAGGTAGCCCAGGTAGCACAGGGCCTGATGGCCGGCGTTGAGCAGGCGCAACTTCATCATCTCGTAGGGCACCACGTCATCGACCATCTGCACGCCGGCGTCCTGGAACGGCGGACGGCCGGTCGGGAAGTCGTCCTCCAGGACCCACTGGACGAACGGTTCGGCGACGACCGGCCACTCGTCGATGATGCCGAACCGGGTCGCCACCATGGTGCGGTCGGCAGCGGCGGTGGCGGGGGTGATCCGGTCCACCATGGAGTTGGGGAAGGAGACCTCGCCGTCGATCCAGCCGCCCAGATCCGGATCCTGCAGCCTGGCGAACGCCACCAGCATCGCCCGGGCCACGTCCCCGTTGCCCTGGATGTTGTCGCAGGAGACCACCGTGAACGGTGGTACTCCCGCGGCACGGCGCCGCCGCAGCGCCGCCAGCACGTAGCCGAACATCGACGACGGCTCGTCGGGGTGGGCCAGATCGTACTGCAGTTCGGGGGCGGCGGGATCGAGTTCGCCGGTCACCGGGTTGACGTGGTACCCGCCCTCGGTGACGGTCAGCGAGACTATCCGAACCGCGGGATCAACCATCTGATCGAGCACCGCCGCAGGGTCCGCCGGCCCGTACAGGTACCGCGCGATCGAGCCGATGACCCTGGGTTCCAGCGTCCCGTCCGGGTGCTTGGTCACCAGTGTGTACAGCCCGTCCTGCGCCTGGAGCACGTCGGCCATGTGCCGGTCCCCCGGTAGCAGCCCCACGCCGCAGATGGCCCAGTCCCGGGCGGTCCCGTCCTGCATGAGTCGATCCACGTACATCGCCTGGTGGGCCCGGTGGAATCCGCCTACCCCGAAGTGCACGATCCCGACGCGCAACTGCGTGCGGTCGTAGGCCGGAGCCGGCACCGTCGCGGAGACGGCCTCCAGCGTGTCACGGTTCAGCACTTTCACGGGTGCCTCCTTCTCCTCGGCCGGTTCACGGTACGCCCGGCTCGCCTCGGAAACCAAGTGACACGCGCGCACCGGTGCCGGAGCCGGTGGGATACGCAGAGGTGCCAGCGAGCGCCTGCCACCAGGTACACCTGGTTCACCCGGTGGCCTCCCGCAGGGCCACGGCCTCGTGCCGCAGATGCGAGGCAGCCTCCGGCGTCAAGGTGTCGGGGCGTTTGGGGTTGTCCAGGTGACGGATGAACCGGTCCAGTGCGACGTGCGCAGGCTGGGTGCGCCCATCGTCCAGGTGTCGTTCGACTTGGTCCAGCGCTCCGGCCAACTGATGAGCGATCGGTCCGGCCACCGCACCGTCGGCCGTGTAGGCCTCCAGACTGGCTCGCAGCGCGTCGACCGAGGGCGGGTCGGGTTCGGCCTCGGTTCCGCCGGCGATCAGCGTGAAGTCGTCGATCTGGACCCAGCGGTCACCGTCCAGGTTGCTGCCGACGTAGACCTCCACGGCGGTGTTCGGTCCGGAATTGAAGGTCAACGCCTGACGCTCGTACACGGGCAGTTCGGTGAACTCGGTCTCGGCGAGGACCTGGGCGCCCGGGCCCACCTGACGAACGCCCAGCGCGCCCTGGGCCGGTTCGCCACCGGTGGTGACGAAGGCCGACAGGTCGTAGGTGGTGTTCGGCTCCACCGGCACCTGCTGGTGCACATCGATCCATCCGGTGTTGTGCCGCATCCAGGCTTGGTTGCTGCCCGAATGGGCCCAGTTGATGTCGCGATCGATGCCGCAGTTCCCGGTGCAGGACCAGACGTCGCTCACCGCACCGGATTCGCCGGCGCGTTCGAAACTGGGATCGGCGATCAGGTTGGGGCGGGTGATCTGTCCGTCGGTATCGAGATCGAAAGCGAGCTGGTAGATGTTGTACGGCTCCCACAGCGACATCATGAAGTGCACCGTGGGGCCCTCGTTCCAGGGGTGCATGTACGGGGAGTACAGACCCGGATAGTCTGCGAAACTCGCGACGATCTGAGGCTGGCCCCACGGGCCCTCGGGAGCCGGCGCGGTGCGCACCACGACGTCGACCTCCTCGTTCAGGTACATCATCAGCCACTGCCCGGAGTGTTCGTGGTACTGCACGGACAGTTCGGAGACGTTGGGGGCCACGACGTCGACCGCGGCGGTCTCCTCGGGGTCCCAGCCGGCGCCGTCCCAGTAGGTGTAGGAGTCCTTGTCCAGGATCTCTTCCTCGGGTACCCGCGCCACCTGGGCCGCGCCGAGGCGGCCGTTCGGCGTGCCGTGCATGTAGATGTAGCCGTCCCCCTGCCCGCGCACGAAACTGACCATCTGGAAGTTGTTGTCACCGGCTTCGGTGTTGGTCCACTCCGGACCGTCGGTGTCATTCCAGGTCTCCCCGTTGTCCTCGGAGTAGGCGATCCGGGAGTAGTTGGTGTCCCACTCCCCCGGCTCTCCCCACTGGCGCACTGACATGAACGCCAGGTACTGGGTGTCATCCACGGCGATCCCGGCGGTGGGGATGGTGGTGTGCTCGGTGCCCGGGTCCTTCAGCGAAGGGATGATCTCGGCCGCGTCACCGTCGCCGTCCAGCACTGCGCTATCCAGCATCATGCCGGTGGCGAAGTCGGCATCGGAACTGCGCAGCAGACCATTGGAGCGCCAGTCCGGCCCACCGGCAGGGGCCGTGGCGAAGGTGTCACCGATGGCAAACATGATCTGCCCGGCCCCGTTGTCCCACATCAACCCCAGGTCGGTACCCCCGACGTTCCACCGGGAGTCCGTGTCGTTGATCGAACCCGACCCGGTGATCTTCGCGATCATCTGCGCCGGAGAATGTTCTTCCGAGGCTGCTGCGGGCGTAGCCGCCAGGACCACCCCCGCTGCTGCCAGCGCCAGTGTGCCCAGGGCAGCGGTTGCCCTGGTGCCCGTTCTGCTAGATGTGCTAGTTGTGCTCATATCCCTCTCCTTGGCGTCATTGCCTGTGCCGGCGACCGCCGGCACGAGTGTCCTCCTGGACCGCTGCGCTGCTTCGACGGCGCAGCGCATCAACGGATGGTTCTCACCTCCCCCGTGGCCAACATCAGCGGGCCACCGAGCAGATCCTGCCCGTCGACCACGAGACGCTCGATCTCGAACCGACCGTGCCGGCACGTCATCTCCACCCCGTCGGGCACCGGCCGGAGCGTGCCCCAGCCGTCGTCGGTGAGCACCGGCCAGCCGCCGTCGGGCATAGCCGCCACCTGCAGGGTGCCGGTGGTGGCGTCCCAACGGTGCCCAGTGCGAGCTTCCAGGACCGTCCATCCCGACAGAGCCCGCACGTAGTGGTCTCCGCACTCAACCTGGTTGTACGGATTGCGTCGGCGCCCGTCGTACCGGGCCCACAGTCCGGTCAGGATCGCGTCGGCTTCCTCGGTCAGCCCTTCCATCAGGCAGTGCGCGGCCACCTGCTGCTCGATCCCGGTCCACACCTCATCGCAATACCGGGTGGGCGTGGCCGGGCGGCCCCCGTGCGGCCAGGAGCACATCAGCAGCCCGGTCTCATCCTGGACCGCGAAGGACCGGAATGGGTGGTCGAAGCCGTCGAAGCCGGTGCGCAGGTTGTGCCGGACCACCGAAGCCAGCGCAGTACGCACGTGATCGGCCGGGAGCAGGTACCCCAAGTCCACGGTGTGGGCCCACCACTGCCCGATCAGTTGGTCGGACAGGCAGCCGCGCTCCCATTGGAACTTGGTCGGATCGCCTTCCTCGAGCACCTGGATGTAGTACTCCCCGGTGAAGAGGGCGTCATCGTAGGCGACCGAGGACCGTTCGAACCATTCCCGCCACCTGGTGGCGATGTCGGTGTGGCCGAGCAGCTGGGCCAACTCCTCGCCCGCGCGCAGTGCCGCGAGCCAGTAGGTGCCCATGAAGGTGTTCAGGCCGGCCAGGTCAATGTCGTGGGTGGAGGGTTGTATGCCGTGCAGCATCCCGGTGCCCTGGGGATCCCAGGTTGCGGCGACGTACTCCAGCAGTCGGTGGATGTTGGGCCAGTACGTCCTGAGCCAGTCCTGTCCGGCTCCGGTGCGCACCTCCCGATACGTCTGCAGGACGGTCGCGAGCATCCCGTCCAGTGCGGGCTCTCCCGGTCCCCCGATCGGCCGGTCCCATAGTTGGGGTAGGTGGGTCGGGGCGATCAGCCGGTGCGGAATGAACCCTTGCGGGGCCTGCATGACCTCGAACTGAGTCCGCCGCATCGACCGTTCCAGGTCCGGGAACATCTTCGCCAGTCCCTGGGCATAGGCGAACACATGCGTACAGTTCAGCGGACAGGACCCGCCAACGTCCCCGGACCACATCGTGGTCGAGGCGCCATGCACTCCCTCGAACCCGTAGAACCTTCCGTCCTCATCGCGGAAGAAACTCGGGCTCCTGATGATCGCGGCCTGGGCGAGCAGATGCTCTGTCTCCGTCGCGCTCAGTCCCGAGCCGGCGACCGTGCGTACCCACCGGCGGGAGACCGACTCCAGACCCCTCCATTGCTGCTGCACCTGCCGGCTCACCGCCAACGCGTCGGCATGCACGGTGGTGTAGTGGTTGCCGAGCCGGTACCTGGTAGCCCCCCACTCGGGCCGGATCCCCCCGAACTGGGTGAAGTTGACATACCGGTTCGGAAAGTGCCACGTGAGGACGAACCGCACGTGCACGCTCTGCCCGGGAGGCACGTCGATCTGACCCGCCAAACCACCGTTCCAGGTGGCTCCGGTCGGGCTTGGCCGTGCCCGGCTCCAGGTGCCCGTGGGTTGTGGATCGGCGATCCATGAGGGCATGTGGGCCCAGTCCTGGGGACCGAACGGTTGCCGCGAGCGCATGAAGTCCAGGAACTGGTGCGGGCTGGTCCAAGCGGGTAGTGCCGTGGTCAACGGAGCATCACAAGCGAGCACCATGGAACCGGCGCCGGGGTCATCCGGGGCCAGCGACGGGTTCTCCAGCACCAGGTTGGTCCAACCCCCGTCCCGGTGGACCCGGTTGACGTTGCCACCGTATCCGGGCGCGCGCACGCCGTCGGGGGCCAGGACGCCGTCACCTCCCACAGCGTTCTGGATCGCCCCGCCCAGCCAGGCGGCCACGGGGGTCACGTCGTGGTTGGTGAGGGTGAGGGTGAACAGGACGGCGGGCAGCGAGCTGTTCTGCACATCCAGCGGCACTAACGGGGTGAAGGCTTCCAGACTCACTTGCACGGGCAGCGTCTCGTCGTGGAAGTCGACCCGCCCGAAGGGGTACTGGCCGGTGAAGGTGGATTCGGGCATCGGCTCGGCCTGCTCGAGCAGTTCACGCTGCCAGTTCGGGACGTGGTCGTCGTTGACCAGCGGGGTGTGGGTCTGTTCCGCCGTCGGCGCAGGTGCCTGCAGAATCCGCACGGCGTCGAACGGTGGTTCCCACTGGCTCACCCGGAGCGCGAAGAAGGATCCGGGAAGATCGCCACGATGGTTGCCGATGTTGTGCAGTTGCCACTGTCGCAACCCGCCATCGGCGCCCAGGGCGAGGTTGCCGGTGCCGATCCCGCCCAGCGGCAGGGCCACATGGGGCCCGAGCGCATGCGGGATCGACCGGGGGCCGGTGTCAGCCATGGGACTCCTTCACTGCAGCGCATCGAGCGCCGCTGCGTTGTCGTGCTCGCCTACTTGATCCCGGAGATCCGGATCCCGCTGATGATGTAGCGCTGGAAGATCAGGAACAGCACGATCACCGGAGTGGCCGCCAGGGTGGAGCCGGCCAGCAGCAGTCCGTACTCGATGCGCCGTTCGGAGCGGAACATCGCCAGGTACTGCTGGATCTGGGTGAGCGGACTGTCCGGTTCGGTGATCGTCATGATCGGCCACACGTAGGCGTTCCAGAACGCCAGGAACGAGGTGATGCCGACGACGACGAACACCGGTTTGGACATCGGCAGGAAGATCCGCAGGAAGATCTGCCAGCGGCCACACCCATCCAGGAGCGCCGCCTCCTCCAAACTGGTGGGGATGCCCAGGTAGAACTGCCGGATGAAAAAGATGTGGATCGCGGCGGTGGCGCCGGGGACCACCAGCACCGCCAAGGTGTTGAGCATCCCCATCCGGGTCACCACGATGTAGGAGGTGAGCAGGATCGCCATACCCGGGATGAACATCGTCAGCAGGGTCAAGGTCCAGATGATCCGTTTGGCGGAGAACTCCAGACGCGCGAAGGCGTAGGCCGCCATCGAGTTCACCGTCAGGCTGAGCAAGGTGAACAGCACCGCACCGAGGAACGTGATCCCCAGCGCCCGGCTGAACTGGGGGTCACTGAGAATCTCCACATAATTCTCCGGGCGCCAGATCTCCGGGAAGAACTGGAACGGGGAGGTCACGACTTCATTGCGGGCCTTGAACCCCGAGATCGCCATCCACGCCAGGGGGAACAAGGCGGCGAGCACGATGAGGAAGGCGAAGAAGTAGCGCAGCACCGTCCCCACCGGGCCGGTGGAGCGGGCGCTACGACGCCGTGTGGTCTTCGTGGCCACCGCCGAGGTCACGACGGGGGCCAGATCACGACTGGGTGCTTGTCCGGTGACTGCCATCAGCCATCCACCGCCTTCTCCGAGTTGATCAACCGGAAGATCACCGCCGAGAGCGAGCCCAGTACCAGGAACAGGAGCAGGGCGGCGGCGATCGAGTACCCCACGTACAGATCTCCGGTGAACCGCTGGAAGATCAGCAGGTTGGGCAGCAGCGTCGACTGCGTAGGCCCGCCACCGGTCATGATGAGGGGGAGTTCGTACTGCTGGATCGCGGCCACGAACCCGGTGACCAGCAGATACAGGATGATGTTCTTCATCAACGGGATGGTGATGAAGAACGTGCGCTGGAACCAGTTGGCGCCTTCCAGTTCGGCCGATTCGTAATAGCTCTCCGGGATATCCAGTAACCCGGCGAGCATGATCAGTGAGGCCAATCCCAGCCCGAGCCAGATCGCCGGCACGGTCAGGGCATACAGGGCTGTGCGGGCGCTACCCAACCAGGCCACGTCACTGACGCCGACGAGTCCGAGCAGGTAGTTGAGGATGCCCTGGCGGTACTCATAGACCAGCACGAACACGATCGAGGCGATCACCCCGGAGATCACGGTGGGAATGTAGATGCTCACCTTGAGCACCGTGGCCATCCGCCGCCCCATCGTCTTGACCAAACTGGCGAACAGGAACGCGACGAGGAGGATCACCGGTACCACGATCAGCGCAAAGGTCAGGCCACGCACGATCGATTCCCGGAACGTGGCATCGTTGAGCACAATCTGGAAATTGCGCAGGCCGATGAACACCGACTCCTGGTAGAAGTTCCACTGGTAGAAGCTCACGACCCAGGCATAGATCAGCGGCCAGATAACAAAGATGGACAGCAGGATCAGCGCCGGGGCCAGCATCGCGAAGGCGATCTTGTTGTCCTTGCGATGTGGAGCGGGTCGTCGTCGTGCGCCCGGCCTCTCCTGCTGGACACCTCGGCGCCGCTGGGTGAGCACCGCCATGTCCTTCACCTCCTTGTGACGTGTGGTCGTGGGGGGGGGGGGGGGGGGGGGGGGGGGAGGGGGGGGAGGGGGGGGGGGGGGGGGGGGGGGGGGGGGGGGGTTGGGGTGGCCCCCCCGGCACCTGGTCAGGATCCGGCGAGGTCGGCGTTGTCGATCTCGGTCTGGATCTCACTGTTGGCGTACTCCAGGGCCTCATCGACCGGAGTTCCCTGCATCGCCAACTCGATCGCCTCACCCAGGGCCAGGCTGATACCCCAGGGGTACTGCGGTTCGGCTTCGGCGTAGGGGACGATGTCCTCCTGGATCACCACGTTCCAGGGGTTGATGTCATCGACATCGGGGTGTTCGGCGATCGCTTCGGCCACGGAGATGCGAGGGGAAACCTTGGAGAACACGGTGGCCTCGAAGAACGGCACCAGGACGTCCACATCACCGCCCAACGCCCATTCGATGAACGCGGCCGCCTCCTCGGGAACGTCGCTGGCGCCGTCGACCACCAGGGTCCAGCCACCGAGGGTTGCGGTGGTCTCCCCCGGCTGACCGGAGAAGCTCGGCATCGCCGCAACTGCGACGTCATCGACGATGTCTGGGTAGTCGGCCAGCAACTGGCTTGCGGCCCAGGAACCGTTGGCCATCATCGCATAGCGGCCCTCCCCGAAGGGTGAAGCGTCCGGGTACCCCACACCGTCGGCCGGTGGGATCGCACCGGATTCGAACATGTCCTGGAAGGCCTGCAGCAACGGGGCATAGTCCTCCGTGGCCTGCGGCTCGGACCAGTCGTCGCTGATCGGCAGATGTCCGGCCACGTTCCACTGGTAACCCCAGGTGGACCAGGCCATGTCCCCGGCGTCCTGGGCCAGCCGTAGCCCGAAGGTGGTGTCGTCGGTCAGTTGGTCGGCATAGTCGACCAACTCATCCCACGAGGCCGGGGGACCATCAAGACCCGCTTCCTCGAACAGGTCGGTGCGGTAGTACAACACCGCGGAGGGTTCGACCAGGAGCGGGTAGGCGTACTCCTGCTCCTGGTAGGTGACCATCTCGCGGACGTTGTCCTCCAGGTCATCCCAGGCTGCGGCGTCGATGAGGTCGGCCACTGAGGTGATCTGGCCGGTGCGGGCGGCATCGGAGATATCTCCATAGTTCATCGTCCGCAGGTCCGGTTGGTTACCGGCGGCCTGGGCGGCGGTCATCCGCTGGTCCCAGGCATCACCGGGAACGATGGTGTGGTTGACAAAGATCTCGTCCTGGGCGTCGTTGAACTCCTCCACGACGGCCTCGTACCACTCGTTCTCCTCATCGGTGTACTGGGTCTGCCAGAAGGTCACCTCCACCGCGTCCGCAGGAACGTCCACGCCCCCGTTCTCACCGCCTGGATCGCCGGCATCTCCCGGGCCACCTTCCGGTGTCCCGCCGCAGGCGGCCAGGACCAGGCCTGCTGCCGCTATGGCGCTCATCGCGCCCATCGTGCGTCGTGTAGTGCTCATTTTCGTCATCCTCCTTGATGTGCTGTGACGGGTGGGGAGTTACTGCTCGAGGTCGAGATCGAGGCTGTACCAGAAGACGTTGTACGGCCCCCACAGGGACAGGGTGAAGTAGAGGGTTCGACCGTCATCGCTGACGTAGTCCGGATGCGTATAGGGCCCGTACAGGCCGGGACTCTCGGCCTGGTCGGTGATGACGTGCGGCTCGCCCCACGGCCCCCACGGGTTGAGGCCCTCCAGGAGCACCGCGTCCCCCTCGGCGAATCGCATCGTGGTCAGGATCCAGCGGTCGAGGTGCTCGGAATAGATCACCGACAGTTCGCCGAACTGTCCCGGCACCACATCCACCGCGGAGGACATCTGCGGCGACCACTGCGGGGCTCCGTCGTCGTCGGTGCCGGTGAAGTAGAAGTAGGAGTCCAGGTCCTCCACCGCCTCGGTGGTAGCCGGAACCTTCATGAGTTGCACCGGGCCGGTCCGTCCGGCCGGAATGGAGAAGAAGTACAGGTACTCCTCGCCGTCCTCGGAGATCTCGACGGTCGAGACCTGGATGAAGTTGGAGTCCCCCGGCCATTGAATATCCAACTCGGTCCAGGTCTGGCCGCCGTCATCGCTGCGGGCCAGCCCCGCGTAGTTGGCGTCCCACTCCCCCGGCTCTCCCCAGAAGTGCACCGACATGAACGCCAGGTAGAGCACATCACCGATGGCGAAACCGAACGTGGGGATCTTGGTCACCTCACCGACCCCGTTGGCCTGGTGCAGCCCGGGGACCGCTTCGGCGGCGAAGCCGATGTCGTCGGTGATCCAGCCGTCGAAGGTGATGCCGTCCGAGGGGTCGTCATCGGTGGTGTAGGCGAGTGCGTTCGAGCGCCAGTTGCTCCCCTGCCCGCCGTGGGATTCCGGGTCGCGCTCACCGAAGGTGTCACCGAAGACGAAGAAGGTCCGCTCTCCGGCGGTGAACATCGAGCCAAGATCGGTCCCGGCCACCGCCACCGCTTCGGTGTCGTTGATCCGCGAGTCCGGGCCGGTCAACTGCGCGATCTGGGTCACGTCGCTGACGCCGGTGATGAGGAAGTCACCCCCTTTCGACTCGGCGACATCCACGGCGCCGGGGTCCGGTGAGCACGCCGCCAGCAGCACGGCGGAACCCGCTGCGGTCGCCCTCACCATCGCCCGCCTCCTCATCCCTGCCTCGGCCGGCGCTGATCCACCGGTGCCAGCGTGAGGCCCGGCGTCGGCTGATCGGCGTACCAGTACGCGGTGGAGGACAGGTCGTCGCTGCGCTTGTTGGCGTGCCCGTGTTCGATGGTGACCTTGATCGAGGTGGTGAAGGAGATCGGGTCCTCCACATGGAAGCGGTAGGTGGAGATCTGGCCACTCCAGTTCTCCCCGCCCGGCAGCGTGAGCCCGTGGTAGGGCGCGGCATAGGACTGCGAGGGACACCAGGCGGTGTTGAAGTAGTCCTCGGTGCCGGTGCCGTGCAGCCGCGGCGGCCACGGCTCCCCGTCGATGAAGATCATGTCGTCGCCTTCGCCGTACCAGTTCCAGTCGCTGGTATCGCGCAGGTTCGTGATGTTCAGGACGCATCCGATGTAATGCCCGCGCCCGGTGGTGTCCAGGATCGTGTAGTTGCCGTGCCCATCCCGGTTTTCTCCGCCGAACAGGAATTCTGCATTGGACTGTCCGCCCTGTTCGACGCCGTCGGTGGGGCACTGCCGGTTCCACGAGGCGTGGAACCTGCCCAACCCCTCCTCGAGTTCATCGAAGGCGTCGTAGTCGATGTAGTAGTAGAACCACATGTCCTCCGCTTCGCATTCACTGGTCAACTCGAACCGGGCGCCATCAGCGAAGGGCATGTGGAAGAAGGAGTTGAACGCTTTACCGTCCTGTGGGCTCATCTGCAGGGGCAGCGAGGCGAAATTGACCGTCCGGGCATGCCCGACGCCGAAGAAGTCACCCAGCGGGACCAGCACACTCGGGTACTGGGCACCGTCCCAGTAGATCTTCAGCACCAACTTGCGCAGGTAATCGTTGTCCACCGAGTCCGGGGTTGGCGCCTCCCGGGGTGCGACGGTCATCCAGATGTGGTTCACCGAACCCGCCCCGGGTATATCCGCAAGCGTGACGGTCCGCCCCGGTCGGACCGTGACGCGATCCTCATTGCCGCCGGTGGGGTCCCAACTGGATTCGCGCATGCGCCGGTGCGCGCGCAGCCGCGGTAGGTCTCGCAAACTGCTTCCGTAACTGCCGTAGCGGCCGCCGCTGGTCGCCATATTCGCTCCTTTGGGAAATCGATTACTCATCTCATCGCACCTTGAACCTCGCGGTCAAGGGTCGGCCTTGAAACTCCGATCGCGACTGGCGACGAATCGCTCCGTCTCGTTGGCGGTCGGTGCTGCGGGGGCCCCTCCCGGGCGGGTCACGGCCAGCGCCGCTGCTGCGTTGGCGTACCGCACCGCGGTCAGCAAGGTGTCACCCAGGGCGAGCCGCGCACCGAGGTTTCCGCAGAAGGCATCGCCGGCACCGATCGTGTCGGCGACGTGCACCTCGTGGGCCGGAACCCGCAAGAGCCGGCCGTCCTTGCCGACCACGAGGAGGCCGGCGGCCCCGCAGGTCACCACCACGGCGCAGCCACTGCTGAGCTGCAGCATCTCAGCGGCGCGGTCCAATGCGCCTTCGCCGGGCACCATCTGGCGCAGTTCCACCTCATTGGGCACCAGGACGTCCACCAGTTCCACCAGTTCCGGTGGCAGCGGCGCATAGGGTGCCGGATTGAGGATCACGGTGGTACCCGCTGCCCGCGCGATCCGGGCCGCATGGACGACCGGGGCGATCGGCACCTCCAGTTGCAGCACCAGGACCGCCGCCGCGGCAATCTTCTCCCGCGCCGCCTCGATGTCCTGCGCACTCAGCGCATGGTTGGCTCGCGGGACGATGATGATGGCGTTCCGCCCATGCGCGTCCACGACCGGTAGCCCCACACCCGTGCCGTGCTCGCCGTCGGCGGCCAGATTCCCGTCGTCGATTCCTTCGGTCTGCAGGAACTCGCGGAACTCGGCGGCGAACGGATCGAGACCCACCCGCCCGATGACCCCGGTGGTGGCCCCGGCACGGGCCGCCGCGATCGCCTGGTTGAAGCCCTTCCCGCCGACGTAGGTAGCAAATCCGGTTCCCATCAGGGTCTCCCCGATCTCGGGCATCCGCGGCGCCGTTGCCACCATGTCGTACATGAACGAGGCGACCACGCACACCTGCACCGACCCGCTCACCGTCGGCCCCCGGCGTCAGCCGTCCTTCGGGTGGAGTGACCGAGGGCGCCGCCGGGGTGACGCTCGCCGAAGGCTCCGGCGTCGAATCCTGAGCGGGTCATCAGCGCTGCGGCCAGCGCATCGCCGACGGCGAGAGTCACGAGCGCTGAGGAGGTCGGTGCCAGCCCGAGCGGATCCGACTCGCGCGGCACCGAGATATCCAGCCATACCTGCGCTGACTCGGCAAGCGGTGAGGCGGGTTCTGCAGTCATCGCGATGACGGGAACGTCCCAGGAGGCCAACATCCTCGCCACCTGGCACACCTCAGCGGTGGTCCCGGAGTTGGAGATCAGGATCCCGATGTCACCGGCAGCCACCGATCCGGAATCCCCGTGCAAAGCGTCCGAGGCGTGCATGAAATGCGCAGGGGTTCCGGTGCTGGCCAGTGTGGCAGCGATTTTGACACCGATGAGACCGGACTTGCCCAATCCGGAGACGACCACTTTCCCAGGTCGGGAGCGGATTAGGTCCAGCGCCGCTCCGAGCGCAGGCAGTACCGTGTCGATGCTGCGCCGCAAGGCTTCGACTTCAACCTGCAGGCTCTCCCGCGCGGCCACGAGCTCCGCTCGCAGGCCCGTCATCGCCGCGGCCATCCCGGCCGGGTGACCAGGCAGCTGATTCGGCATCCCACGGACATCGGGCTCCTCTTCCGTCAGCACTGACCTCTGGGCAATCGATTACCAGTAATCGATTACTCGATGCTAAGGCACAGCGTCAGCCGTGGTCAAGCCTCACCTCAGAGAATCTCCAGGGCGTCGGCTACCGGCGACGGCGGGCGTCGAGTGCTGGGGCGATCCAGGTAGAAGAATGCCACCGACGCGATGTCGTCGCGGAGCGGCAAATAGCGTCCGCCACTGCGCCATCCCAGCGCCTGGATGTCCACGGCGAGCTCGGAGCGGAACGTAATCGGGTCGGGCACGTGCCAGCGGTACATGCCGAAGCGTTGCTGGGACCGGTACAGCCCATCGGGGCGGATCACCTGCGGCATCCCTAGGTAGGGAGTGGAAAACATCGTGTATCCCTGCCCCGGGACATCGAAGTTCCAGGCACCGCCAACGTAATCCTCCGTACCGGTGCCGCAGATGGTCGGGTGCCCGCCGGCCTGGTCACCGTCCAGATAGAACTTGATCTCACCCTCTCCCCACCACCCGGAGGAGTTCACTCCCCAGGCCAGATACGTCCCGGCGTAATGCCCGCGGCCCTGCACGCCCTCCAGGAGCACGTGGGGGGATGCCTCCGGCAGCGGATTCGAGCGACGCCACTGGGCATGCAGTCGCGCAGATCCCGGTTGCTCCCCGATCTCATACGTGACCTGGAAATACACGATCGCTTCGTCATCGGAGAGGTTCTCCAGTGTCAGCCGGGCCCCGTCGGCGAAGGGCATCGGCCAGTAGGAATTGAACCCACCGTGTGGATTCACCGCGATCATGGCCGAGTTCACCTGGGCGAACTGCCCCCAGCCCTGACCGAAGAAGTCGCCGACGGGAACCTCGACGGCCGGTTCCTGGGCACCGTCCCAGTACGCGCGCAGCAAGAGCCGTCGCCAGTTACTGGTGTGGGTGGTCAGCCAGATGTGGGTGATCCGACCCGGACCGGCGATCTGGGCCAGGTCGTAGGTGCTGTGTGGGGCGATCGCCACACTGGGTGAGACCTTCCAGCCGACTCCCAGGTCACGGGCTGCCGCTGCGCCCGTGCCGTCCGTCGCGCGAGCGCCCCCGCCCCGTTCGCCAGTGGGGTTCTCGGGGCTGATCGATCTGGTCTCGGTCTCACGCAGGGCTGCGATATCTCGGTGCATCCTTCTCATTTCCTCGCCATTGTCGGTGGGCATCGTGACGGCGGCCCAGCCCGGAGCCAGCCGCGCTTGGTTGCTTCAGGAAGCCGGAACCGGCCCGGTGGTCCCGCGGACCTTCATCTCCGGTGCCATCAGGACGTGCACGGCCTCGGTCTGATCGTCGGCGGCCCGGGCAAGCAATCGCTCCGCCGCCAATCGGCCCAGAGCCTCGACCGGTTGGGCGATCAGGGTGAGGTTGGGGTTGACCATGGTGGTCCACCGTTCATCGTCGACGCCCAATAACGAGATGTCGTCGGGCATGCGGAAGCCGCTGCGCTGGATCGCGCGGTAAGCACCGGTGCTCAGCGGGCCGTTGCTGGCGAAGATGGCCGTCGGACGGTCCGCCCGGTCCAGCATGGCTCGCACCGCCGTCTCGGCTTCATCGGCTTTGAGGTCGGTGCGCACCAGGTGCCGGCCCTGCATCGGCAGCCCCGCGGCTTCCAGGACCTCACGGATCCCGAGCAGCCGGTCCTCGGTGGTACTCACCCCTGAGGGACCTGCCATGGTGAAGACCTCCCGGTGGCCCAGGTCCAGTAGATGGCGGCCCGCCAGTCGCCCGGCCTCGACATTGTCCATCAGGATGGTGTCCCCGGTGAAGCCCTGCACCCGGCGGTCGACCACCACAGTGGGGATGTGCGCATCGAGCAGTGGCGTCAGATCCGAGTGCTGCTCCGACGTCACAGACACCACCACGCCGGCCATTCGTTGCGCGATGGCCGCCTCCAGATAGGCCCTCTCGCGGTCGAGTTGTTCGTCTGTGTTGCACAACATCACCGAGTAGCCCGCGGAGACGGCGACGTGTTCGACGGCCGTCACCAGCGAGGTGAAGAACGGGTTCTGCACATCTGAGACGACTGCCGCCCAGATGTCGGCGCGCTGGCGGCGCAGTGCCCGGCCGTTGGAGTTGGGTACGTACCGAGTTGCTGCTGCGGCGGCGCGCACCCGCTCGGCCAGCTCTGGATCCACCGACGGGGCACCGTTGAGCACTCGAGAGACCGTTGCCGTGGAGACCCCGGCCTCCCGGGCAACGTCGGTAATCCGCACAGTACGTCGCCTCACGTCTCGATGCTCCCATAGTCGTCGCCCGTCGACGCCTCCTCACGCAGGTACACCTCGATCTCACTGACTGACGTGTAACCACCCCAGCCACCACTGGGCCCGCACAGCCGCACGCCGGTGGTCACCTGGGGGCCGAAATCGAAGGTGTACCGGCGCGCACCGGTAGCGGTGGAGTCCGGTGGATAGGGCGGGCTGATCCGGGCCGGAACGTGTTCCCACTGCCCGCTCCGGCGCACCTGCACTACTGGCGGCTGCGCGAACCAGCCCGCTCCGGCGTCCCGGGGTCCGGTGCTCAGCACTACCTGGTTGCACCGGATCGGCGCCGGCCAGGTGTAGCCCCACCAGTCCTGCTCCTGGCGCAATCCGTTCCAGGAGTCCTCGGCACGCGCGCTGGTGCCGTCGTTGAGGACCTCGAGCCGTCCGTTTCGGGACGCGCTGGCGATCGGATGCACTCCGGGTATGCGGGCGAGATTCGTCCGGCTCGGATGCTTCTGGGCGGCGCCTTGCCGCTCAGGATCAAGGCGCAGAGGACGCAGCGAGAATTGATAGGAATTCCCGGGGTAGCTGCCGGCCCGGTAGAACCAGTTGGATTGCACCCAGGCATCCCGACCATCGGAGGAGATGAATTTGCTCGGGATCGTGGTGGCATAGCCGCCGTGGTGGGCCAGGTCGACCTTGGGACCCAGCCAACCACTGAGCGGACCGAAGTCCCGGCAGAGGAAGTGCCGCCACGGCCCCCAAGGGGCAGGCGCTTCGTAGAACTCGAAGGTGTATTCGGTCCAGGAGGAATACAGATACCGCCGCAGTCCGGCGTTATAGACCACTCCGCCCTGGGCGATCATCGTCCCGTCGGGGCGCGGCGACACACCCGGTAGGGACGGCCACCGACTTGTGCGCCGACGGTCGTTGAGCGCCGCAATCCGGTCCTGCAGGTGCACGCTCCACATCGGCCTGCCATCAGCCCGGTGGCCGGCAAAGAACTCCCAGGCGTCGCGGTCCTGCACCGCCCGGGCGGGTACCCGGGCCAGGAAGAGGTCGACCGGGTCGGGCACGGCGCCGGAGTAGGACGTGCGCCAGTTGTGGTCCAGACCGTAGGCATAGACCATCGGCTCGCAGTCGCCGAGAACTGAGACCCCGGAGTTGCTCTGCCCGAAATCCAAGAACATCACCGTGGTGAACTCGCCGGTGAACATCACTCCTGAACCCTGGTCCCACGTGCGGCCGTAGTCCTCGGAGCACACGATGCCCGCAGCCGGAGCAGTGTTGAAGGTGTCCGGGGATTCGCCGCAGCGCAAGTCCTGCACCGCCAGGTACAACTCATCACGCCCGTCGCCGTTACCGTCCACTGCCACCATGCCGGTGGGCTTGGAATTGAACGTGGCCGGGTCAGTCCATACCGGACTCACCTCGCGCCCGGCAGCGAGCCGGGCACCCTCCAATCCAGTGCGGGGGTGCCCTTCGATGCGGTTGACCACGATGTCGGCGAAGTCGTCCTGAGCGAACCCGGTACCGTCCCCACAGGCGGTGTACAGCGCACCATCGTCGGCCCATGCGCTCGGCCACAGATCTCCGTCGCTAGACGTGCTCAGGGTCGCAGCCGCCCCCACGTGCGCGACCGCGAAGAAGTCCGACGACGCAGCACCCTCGACATCATCATCCGCTGCCATGGCACCGATAGTAATCGATTACCCATTGGGCTGCGACCATCGCTCCGGTGTTTGCGGCGCCCCGCCCCGCCACCTGGGACTCCCGGGCCCCGCCGGGCGCTACCGTGACCGGGTGAGCACCGATACCGCCCCACAACGCCCCCGCTACGACGACGACCTGCGGCTGGCGCACGTGATCGCTGACCAGGTCGACGCCCAGACGATGGCCCGGTTCAAGGCCCTCGACCTGCACGTGGAGACCAAACCGGACACCACGCCGGTCACCGATGCCGACCGCAGTGCCGAGGAGATCGTGCGCGGCCAGCTCGGCCGCACCCGGCCCCGAGACGCGGTCCTGGGCGAGGAGTTCGGCGCCACCGGGCACGGTTCGCGTCAGTGGGTGATCGACCCGATCGACGGCACCAAGAACTTCATCCGGGGCGTGCCGGTCTGGGCCACCCTGATCGCACTGGTCGACGACGGCGAACCGGTGCTCGGGCTGGTCTCGGCGCCGGCACTGCAACGTCGATGGTGGGCCGCGCTCGGGTCCGGTGCCTGGACTGGCCGCGCCCTCTCGGCGGCCAGCCGCATGGAGGTCTCCGGGGTCCGCGATCTGGCCGATGCCTCCCTGTCCTACTCCAGTCTGGACGGATGGGACGAGATCGGGCTGCTCGATGCGTTCCTGGACCTGACCGAGGCGTTGTGGCGCACCCGCGCCTACGGGGACTTCTGGTCCTACATGATGGTCGCCGAGGGCGCGGTCGACATCGCGTGCGAACCCGAGTTGGCGCTGCATGACATGGCGGCTCTGGTGCCGATCGTGACCGAGGCGGGCGGCCGATTCACCTCGCTGGCCGGGGCCGACGGTCCCTTCGGTGGGAACGCGCTGGCCACGAACACCCACCTGCACGACGCGGTGATGGGCTACCTGGCCCGGCCCGCACAGTAGGTCACCCGGGCGTCACGACACGGCTCGTCAGGTCAGCAGATCGGCGCGCTCGCTCACGTCGTACCAGAGCAGGTCCAGTTCGGCGACGGCCTCCTCGGCTCCGGCCTGCCCGGCTATGGCCCCGCGCAACTGGGCGGCGCCAGCGAGGTCTGTTCGGTCGTCGATGTGGAAGGAGACCACGGCGCGCCAAGGTACGGCCGGGGCGAACACCGACGAGGGCTCCGGATCGCCCTGCGGTACCTCGACATCGTCGATATCGGCCGCGACCACCACCCGCACCGGCGGCTCATGACCGCGGTCCCGCAGCATGGCCAGGCTGTCGGCTGCGGCCGCCACCAGGGCCTGGAACTCCCCTGCCTCGGCATCGTCACTGTCACCGCCTGCGGTGCCGAGCGCGGCGGCGAGGGCAGGGGTGAGGGCATGGCCGCGGCGCGGGGGCAGGCCCTCGGTGCTGGCCAGGTCGGCCAGAGTGGCTGGGAGATAGACGCGCATGGTCACAGTGTGTCCTATCCGGGCCGGCGCAGCCGTCCGCTCAGCCGTCCGCGCAGCCCGGCCCGCACCGGGGCGGTGCCGCTGATCCGGTGTGCCAGGGCCTGAGCCGCGAGACGGGCCGAGGACTTCGGCGCGGCCTCCGCCCAGGTCGAGGCGGTCAACAGGGCCCGATCGGCCGCGTTCCGGTCGTCGGGGATCAGCACCGGGTCGCTGATCCCGGCGAAGCGGGCCAGCGCCTCGCGCACCGAGTCCTGCGGACGCGGGCCGGCGGCACCTGCGCGCACCCGGTTGACCACCACGGTGCGGCGCGGCAGTTCCTCCAGGTCCAGCACGGTATGCACCAGCCGCTCGATCCCGATGGGTTCGGCCGCGCCGACCACGAGCACCTCATCGGCCTCATCCAAGACCGCGGCGGCCACAGCGTTGCGTCCGGCGGTGAGCATCGGCTCGTAGTCGCCGTCGTCATCGGGCACCCGCACCGGGCCGTCGATGATCACCCATGAGTAGACCGTGCGCGCAACCTGGACGACGCTGCGCAGGCTCGCCGCGCCGATCTCACGCCAACGGGACGCCCGGGGCAGCCCGGTGAGCAGATGCAGCCCGCCGTCGACCTCGCAGGCGATGCGGGCCAACGCAGTGGCGTCCAGGGTGCCCTGGTCAGCCGCCCTGACCGCAGCGGCAAGCCCGGCCGATTCGCTGAGCACGCCGAGCATCTGGGCCAGCGCGGAGCCCCAGATGTCGGCGTCGATGCACAGCACGCCCTGCCCGGTCCCGCTGATCTCGTGGGCCAGGTTCACCGCGATCGTGGACCGGCCCGGGGATCCCGGTGGACCGCAAACGGTGACCACGGTGCCGAGCCGGCCCGTATCCTTCGTCTGCGCCGGATCGGGCACCGGCGGCTCGACCGGGGCCGACACGGGTACCACTCCGCGCCCAGCCACGTCACGGATCGCAGAGACCAGGTCCGCATCGGGATCAGCGGGCACGGCACCCATCTGGCGCACCCGAGCGTGCTCGGTCGGGCCGGCCACCACCACGGTGGGGACCCCGGCAGCGGCGAGGCGGTCGATCGCCAACCGGTCGATGCCGGACTCTGCGTCGGTGACCGCCACCACGCCGACACCGGCGATGGCGGCGGCGAGGAGTTCGGCGACATCGGCGCAGCGCCGGGTCACCGTCATGTCCGAGGCCGCGGCGACGTCCCGGACCAGGCGTTCCTCGACGCCGCCCGGCAGTGCCACCAGCACGCCCAGGCTCATCGGCTACGCACCCGGACCCGGCACCAGGATCACCTCGGCGCCGGAGGACAGCGCCTCGAGCACGTCGGCCAGGTCGGCCTCCGCGATCAGGACCTGGACGTGCACCTGGTTTGCGCCGGCGAACAAGGCGGTGTCCTCGAGCACCTCAGCGACCTGAACGTCCGGCAGAAGCTGAACCGGGGGAAGCACTGCGCCGATGCTCCCTTGTGGGTCCGGCCGGGCCACCCACACGTCCACACGGCTGCCGCGTGCCAACGACGTCGCCGCCGAGGCGTCGGTGGGGATGGTCACCGGTCGTAGGTCCAACTGGACGGCACTGCCGATCGCCGCCGACGGCACCAGTTCCCCGGCACCGACGGTGCGCAGCACCACCGCATCGGCCGGCACGTCTTCCTCGGGGGTCAGGTAGGTCTGCATCAGCCCGGACATCTGGACCTGGACCACCTCCAGATCATCCATGGTGATGGGTTCACCAGGTACCAGGACCTCCCTGGCGGTGTAGGCGGGCACGGTCGCCCCGGCCTGCGTGACCACCCAGGAGCCCAGTGCGACCGAGGCCGCAACCAGTAGCACTCCGATGCCCAGCCGCGGATCGCGCCAACTCGGCCGGCGCATCCGCAGTCCCCCTGGTGTCTCGTCCACCGTCGCCCTCCCCTGCGCGTTCCAGCCCTGCGTGGATCAGTGCCCTTGCGCCCGTCCTATGGTGCCAAGAACACTCCCCTCGTGTAGGAGTTATGCACAGGGGCTTTGTTCATGCCGGGCGATTTGTCCCACCGGGATGCCAGAATGGGCTCATGCAGCAGCGATTCCTGTCCCTTGCCGACGTGGCGGAGATCCTCTCGATCTCGATGTCACAGGTGCGGGCGCTGGTACGTAGCGGGGAACTCAAGGGGATCCAGATCGGCGGCAAGGGCACCTGGCGGATCGAGGACGCACAGTTGCAGGACTACATCGACCGCATGTACGCCCGGACCCAGGAGCGGCTGCGCGAGGAAGGCCGGGTGGACTGACTCCGCGGTCGAGAATCCGAGCGTCAGAATCGCCACCGGCCATGGGTGGCCGAGGCCACTCAGGTGCCGGACTCCACGCTGACCAGTCCGGACCAGGCGATCGTGACCACGCCGCGCGCATCGACCAGGTCGCAATGGTCGCCGCCCACCCGCGCCAACCGGCCACGGTAGGTGCCGGCGATGGTGTGCACCACCACGGCCAGGTGCTCCTGCGCGAGCGCACGCAGGACGTGACCGAGCCCCAGCCCGCGCTCCACCCGGGTGGGTTCGGGTGCGCTGGGTCCCAGTGGCCTGGCCAGTACCACCGCGGAGCGCGGGATGAGGCTGCGGCGAGCCTCTCGGGCAAGAACGAGCCAGTCCTGAGCCGCGTCGCTCACGACCCCGTCGCGGTCCGAACCGTCCCGTAGCCGCACCTGCAACTGTTCCCCGCGCCGGGCCCGCCACCGGTCCGGGAGCATCGTGGTCGCGATCTCTGCCTCGGCGAGTTCGGCCACCTGCATGGGCACATGCTCGTCCGCGGCCGCTTCGAACTGCGCCTGCAGGTCAGCGAACAGATCATCCCAGCGCATCTGTTCACCGTAGCGATCCGTCCGGCCCTGCACCGGCCGACCTCTGGACAATCACAGCCGACCCGTGTACACATAACACCACTTACCATCATGAACTGACACGCACTGATACGTATAGGGGATTGTGATGACGAAGTGGACGACAACGGTGTCGCACACCGGGGGCCGGTTGCTGGGGGCGAGCGTCCTGGCTGCCACCGGCTCCGGGGCGCTCTGGCTCGGCACCGCCCATCTGCTGGACCTGCTCCGGGGACTCGGCCAGGGAACCGGCCGAGGAATCGACGCGGCCACCGCCGCGGTACTCGTGGGCCTGGGCCTGGTGCTGCTGGCCTGGTACGTACTCAGCGGCACGATCACCGCGCTGTGCCTGGCCATGCGGCTGACCGGCTTGGTCTGGTCCGGCGGGGAACGGCTGGTGCGCCGGGCCGGCGCCCCGGCGGTGCGCCGGCTGCTGGGGGGTGGTGCCGGGGCCGTCCTGGTTGCCGGTTCCCTCCTGGGCCCGGCCCACGCGGTCGATGGAGACGATGTCGCCTCGAGCCAGGTGCACCTGACGTGGACACCGACCCAGGACCCCGGCCCGGTCGAGGGCGAGGACGACGACGAGTCCTCCACGCCGGACGATCGGTACGGCACGCACGGCGGGGCAGAGCCGGACCAGCAGGAGCCACCAGAGCAGGACGACCGGACCGAGCAGGACGTCGCATCCGGGGTAGACGATCCGCCCGGCCCGGTCTACGTCGTCCAGCCCGGGGACACCCTGTGGTCAGTGGCCGCGCACTCGCTCGGCGAGCAGGCCGAACCGGCCGAGGTCGCCGACTGGTGGCCACGGTGGTACCGCACGAACCTCGACGTCATCGGTGACGACCCGGATCTGATCCATCCGGGCCAGGAGCTCACCCACCCCGAGGGGCGTGCGTCGTGACCGCGGTCGGCACCCGGCGGTCCCGCAGCCCTGAACCGGTCACCGCCCTACCGCCCCGGCGAGCCCGGGAACTCCGGGTTCGCCCCGATCCCGTCCGGGCACAGTGGGACCGGGTCCGCTTCACCGGCCCGCAGCGGGAGTCCACCGGGGACGCCCCGGCCGGCGCGGATGCCGGGTCCGGGCACACCGACCTACCGGACCCCGCGAGTTGGGCGGCCACCCTGGCGCGTGCCGCGGTGGAGGTCCTGCAGGGACAGCGCCCGCCGGCGCAACTCATCCGCTGGATGGACGCCGACCTCTGGGCTGCCCTGAACCGGCGGGCCCTGCTCGGAGTGCAGGTAGCCGGTCGTCCGGACCGGCCCGCCCAGGTGCGCCCGCGGCGCGTGCACGGCTGCGCCGTCAGCGCCACGACATGGGAGTTCTCGGTCGTGCTGCATGACGGGCGCCGCATGCGTGCGGTGGCGCTGCGCCTGGAAGTGCTCCGGGGGCGCTGGTGCGCCACCGCGCTGAGCATCGGCTGAGTAGGCCGATGCTCAGCGCGGCTCCTCCACCGGTGCGGAGTCGCCCTCCAACAACTCCTGCTGGTGGGTCCTACCGTCGGTGGTCACCACGGTCACCTCACCGACGATGGACTCATCCCCCGGCGCCCAGGCCGCCCACCACCCGTCCTGCACGGACGCGTGCACCCGGTCGCCCGATTCGGTCACCAGGATCACCTCCTCCACGTCGTGCGCGCTTCGCCCGAACACCGAGGTGAGCGCTCCCGGGAGCTCCTCGCCCTCCCGGCTCCACGTGGCGGTGCCGGCGTGCAGCACCTGCACCCCCTGGGCCGGTGCGATCGTCACCGAGTCCCAGGCGTCGGCGGAGAACCCGGCGTCGCTGGACACCGCACTCCTCTCCTCGCCCCGGGTCACGAAGCACTCGGCGAACCGACCCTGGTCATCAGCGCTGATCACGTAGGTGTACTCCCCGCGAACATCGATCAGCACCGGTTCCAGACCCACCTGCCGAACCTCCGGATCGTCCGGATCCCCCACGATCTCGTGAGCGACCATCGGACACTGTTCCCGGGCCTCCCGGGCATTGCCGGCCGAGAAGGGCTCGGGCTGTGCGCTCCAGGTGGCATAGACCGGCGGGGTGGAGAAGGTCCACACCAACGCACCCACGGCCAGCGCCAGCACCACCAGCACGCTGGCTGCCACCATCGGTCCGGTCCGGCGCTGTGGCACGAAGTCCCCGGCCTGCGGCCGCCGCGGGGAGTTCAGAATGTGGTGCAGCGCCTCATCCTGCGCCGTGGCGCCCTGGTCCGGGAGATCCCGGGCCGGATCCAGCGCGCCCAACCGCGCAAGCACCCCGTGCGGGCCGGTGCGAGGCATCACCGATCACCCCCGGTGCGGTGGTCGCCCCCGTACCGGGCGCGACCACCGCACCTCACGCCGTCCCCCTGCTTCCCCCGGTTGGTGCACCCGGGCCCCGTCCCAATCAACCTCGGGTGCACCCTCCCCTCCATCGCGTGGCTCATCGCGAGTCCCCCTCTCCCCTTGCCTTGACCGAGCGCGCGGCCGGCTCGTCCTCACCCAGCGAACCCGCGTGCGGCCCCGCCCCCTCTCCGGTACCACGGTCGAGCAGGTGCGCCAGCCTGCGCCGGGCCCGCAGTAGCCGGACCGCGAACGTCGAGGGCAGGCACTGCATCACCGTGGCCGCCTCGGTACTGGACAACCCTTCCCAGGCAACCAGCGCGATCACCTCGCGCTCGGCTTCGGTCAACTGCGACCACGCCTGGGCAAGATGCAGCCGTTCCACCGCCTCCACCTCCGCCGAGGCCATCTGCCCCGCCGGCTCGGCGGCCACTTTCGCCAGCAAGGCCTCCTTGCGACCCTCGCTGCGCAGCCTGGTCCCGATCACATTGCGTGCCACCGCGTAGATCCATGGCAGCGCGGTGGCCGGGACCTGATCGATCCGGCGCCAGGTGACGGCGAACGTCTCGGCGACGACGTCCTCGACCTCGGTCACCTCGATTCGTCGCCGGGCGAACCGGCGCACAGCATCGGCATGCTCCACCCACAGGGCGGTGAGCCGTTGCCGGTCGGCGTCGGCGTCGGCGTCGGCGTCGTGCAACGAGTACCTCCTCCATACCCTGTCTATTGCCGGCACCGGTGCAGTTGTTACATCCGACACTGTCCAGCTGCCGCATCACGTGCGTATTCTCCTGGGGAACCGGCCTCCACGGGGGTGGCCGGGACGCCACTGGAGGACTTATGTCGGCACGTCGACCCTTGCTTCGATCAACCTGCACTCTGGCCGCACTCGCCCTGGCATGGACCGGAATGGCTGCCCTGGGCGGCGCTGCCGGCGCCACCCAGCATGCCGGCCCCGGCCAGGACGACGACGAGACCCCGGCCACCCATGCGTCGGTCGCGCAGTGGCAGGCCTGGGCCGAGCACGATCTGGACCAGGCCCGCCGGTACGACTGGGCCGCGGACTCCGCAGCACGCGGCTGCACCTTGCTCGAGATCGAGTTCACCACCGAGGTAGACCCCGGCTACAACGCTGCCATGGGCGCACCCGCGGGGCTGTCCACCGTCCGGGTGGACCGCGTGGAGGAGTGCGGGGAGCCCACCGCGGAGATGAAGGATTCGACCTCCACGCAGGCGCGCACCGCGTCGGTGCCGCGCGGAACGCGGTGCAACTACGGCACCCGCGGGCCCGGCACGATCTGCTTGAGTTCATCGGGCAGTTGGATCACGGCCTCCTGGCAGAACCGGGGTTCGGCCGCGACAACCGGATTCCTGCGCATCTACCGGATCCCCACCAACGCGAGCCACTGCCCCACCGGCACCACCTGGCACACCGGCGCCCAGACCACCTGGAGCAGCGGACAGACCCGGTCCATCTCCAAGGCGCAGACCCAGAATGGTGCCTACTCCGCCCACATCTGGCGGCAGAACGTCGTCGGCCACTCCAACTGGGGTGGCACCTGCGCGAGGTTCTGAGGCGGCGACTCGGGCCGGCTCGGTGACTCCGCCGGTCCGAGCTCAGCGAGCCGGTCCGAGCTCAGCGACGCTTGCGAGCAGCCTTGGCCGCCCGTCGGCGCTGCTCCCGGTTGCCACCGGAAGCCGGGGCGGCCTGCTGGTTGCCCCGCTGGCCACCGCCGGTGGTCACAGTGGTGGCGCCGTCGCCGTCCGCGCTCGGCGCGCTGTAACGCAACCCGGTCGGGCGCTGCGGCACACCCAGACCGAGCGGGTCCGCACGCTCACCGTCCCGCCGCCGCTGGTCGTCCCGCTGGGACGCGCCTGCCCGCTTGCCCGACTTCGACTGATCCTTCCGCGGCTCCACACCGGCCGGCGCGATGGCGCCGTCGGCCTCACCCTCCTGCGCCACGATGCTCACGCCGTCGACCTGCTGCTCCTCGGGTGCCTTGACCTCGACGTGGAAGAGATAGCCGACCGCTTCCTCCTTGATCGCCTCGTTCATCGCGGCGAACAGGTCGAAGCCCTCGCGCTGGTACTCGATCAACGGGTCGCGCTGGGCCATCGCGCGAAGCCCGATGCCCTCCTTGAGGTAGTCCATCTCGTACAGGTGCTCGCGCCACTTGCGGTCCAGCACCGATAGCACCACGGAGCGTTCGACGTCGCGCATCACCTGCTCACCCAGCTCCTCCTCGCGCTGGGCGTAGGCGACCTTGGCGTCCGAGACCAGTTCTGTGATGAGCTGGTCGGTGGTCAGCCTGGCACGATTTCCGGCTTCCTCCTCCAGGTCCTCCACCGTGATCGAGACCGGGTAGACCGTCTTCAGGTCCGTCCAGAGCTGGTCGGTGTCCCACTCCTCCGGAACGCCCGAGGCCGTGGCCGCGGTGACGATGCCGGTGATGACGTCGGTGATGAAGGTCTGCACCTGGTCGGCCAGATCCTCCCCCTCCAGCACCCGACGACGTTCCTCGTAGACCACCGTGCGCTGTCGGTTCAGCACGTCGTCATACTTCAGGACGTTCTTGCGGATCTCGAAGTTGCGGCTCTCCACCTGCCCCTGGGCGCTGGCGATGCCGCGGGTAACCATCTTCGACTCCAACGGCATGTCGTCGGGGTAGGAGGAGGCGTTCATGAACCGCTCGGCCAACCCCGCGTTGAACAGTCGCATCAGGTCATCGCCCATGGACAGGTAGAACCGGGACTCGCCCTTGTCGCCCTGACGTCCGGAACGCCCGCGCAGCTGGTTGTCGATCCGGCGCGCCTCGTGCCGTTCGGTGCCGATCACGTACAGTCCGCCGAGTTCGGCGACCTCATCGTGCTCCGCCGCCACCGACTCCTGGGCCTGCTCCAGCACGCCCGGCCAGGCCTGCTCGTACTCCTCGGGGTTCTCGGTGGGGTCCAGGCCACGCTTGGTCATCTCCGAGATCGCGATGTGCTCGGCGTTCCCGCCGAGCATGATGTCGGTACCACGACCGGCCATGTTGGTGGCCACCGTGACCGCGCCCTTGCGCCCGGCCATCGCCACGATCGCACCCTCACGGGCATGCTGCTTGGCGTTGAGCACCTCATGGGGCACCCGACGCTTCTTCAGCATCTTCGACAGCAGTTCGGACTTCTCCACGCTGGTGGTCCCCACCAGGACGGGCTGCCCCTTGGCATGCCGCTCCACGATGTCCTCGACGACGGCGTTGAACTTGGCGTCCTCGTTCTTGTACACCAGGTCGGACTGGTCGATCCGGGCCAGTGGCCGGTTCGGGGGGATCTCCACCACGCCGACGTTGTAGGTGTTCTGGAACTCCGCGGCCTCGGTCATCGCGGTACCGGTCATTCCGGAGAGTTTGTCGTAGAGACGGAAGTAGTTCTGCAGCGTGATCGTGGCCAAGGTCTGGTTCTCGGCCTTGATCGCCACGTCCTCCTTGGCCTCGATCGCCTGGTGCATGCCCTCGTTGTAGCGGCGCCCGGCCAGGATCCGGCCGGTGTGCTGGTCCACGATCAGCACCTCACCGTTGAGGACCACGTAGTCCTTGTCCCGGGTGAACAGTTCCTTGGCCTTGATCGCGTTGTTCAGGAAGCCGATCAGCGGGGTGTTCAGGGACTCGTACAGGTTCTCGATGCCCAGGTAGTCCTCGACCTTGGAGATCCCGGACTCCAACACCCCGACGTTCTTCTTCTTCTCATCGACCTCATAGTCGGCGTCCCGCTCCATCCGGCGCACCAGCCGGGCGAACTCCGAATACCACTTGTTCGCCTCCCCGGCAGCCGGGCCGGAGATGATCAGCGGAGTGCGCGCCTCGTCGATGAGGATCGAGTCCACCTCGTCCACGATGGCCATGTTGTGGCCGCGCTGGACGAGTTCATCCTTCGACCAGGCCATGTTGTCGCGCAGGTAGTCGAAGCCCAGTTCGTTGTTCGTGCCGTAGGTGATGTCAGCGGCGTACATCTTCCGGCGCTCGTCCGGCTTCTGCCCGGCCACGATCAGCCCGGTCTCCATGCCCAGGAAGCGGTACACCCGCCCCATCAACTCGCCCTGGTAGCGGGCCAGGTAGTCGTTCACGGTGACCACATGGACGCCCTTGCCGGACAGGGCGTTCAGGTAGGCCGGGAAGGTGGCCACCAGCGTCTTGCCCTCACCGGTCTTCATCTCGGCGATGTTGCCCAGGTGCAGCGCCGCGCCACCCATGATCTGCACGTCGTAGGCGCGCTGACCCAGGGTTCGTACCGCGGCCTCGCGGACGACGGCGAAGGCCTCGGGCAGCAGTGCGTCCAGACTCTCCCCGCCGGCGACCTGCTCGGTGAACCGGTCGGTCTCTTCGCGCAGTTCGGCGTCGGTGAGGTCGCTGACCGACTCCTCCAGCGCGTTGACCTGGTCGGCCAGGGCACGCAGAGTCTTGAGGATCTTCCCCTCGCCCATCCGCAGGATCTTGTCGAGGATCGAAGGCACGCAGGTCTCCAGAGTGTGTGGCGGAGCAGCCGGTGGTTCCCGGCGGTGTCCATGGTATGCGAGTTGGCTCCCGGACCGAACCGAACGATCCTGCGGTCCTGCCGGCGCCGGCCCTACAACTGCTCGATCAGTGCGCTGGTGAGGTCCCCACCGGCGCCCTGGGCCACGGTGATCGTGCCCAGGCCCGACCAGGTGGCCACCTGGCCCAGTTCCGCAGCCAGCGGTGCCGCGATCGCGGCACGTGCACCCGGTGTCGCGGCGCCGTCCTCGGCGAAGGCGTGGTTCACCACCAGCGCGCCGGCAGCCCGGTCGGCCTTCAGGTCCACGCGCGCCACCAGATCCTCACCCCACAGGAAGGGCAGCACGTAATAACCGTGGGTGCGCTGATGGGCGGGGGTGTAGATCCCGATCCGGTAGTGCATGCCGAACAGTGCCCGCAGCCGGCGCCGCTCGAACACCAGCGGGTCGAACGGAGCCAGCAGCGCCCGCCCATGAACCGACCGGGGCACCGGAGCCTGCGCGTAGCGGTAGAGCGGGGCGTCCCATCCGTGCACCTGCACGCGCTCGAGCGTCCCGGCGGCAAGCAGGTGCTCGATCGCCGCCCTGGTCTGGCCAACCGGCATCCGGAAGTAGTCGGCCAGGCACCGTGGCGAGCCGATCCCATGGGCACGGGCGGCGATTCTGACCAACTCAATCATCGCCTCGGCCCGGTCCGGCGCGTCCTCGGGCCGCAGGTGCGCAGGGAGCACCCGCTCGGGCAGGTCGTAGACCCGTTCGAACTGTCTGTTGCGGTGGGCGCAGGCCAGCAACCCGGCGGCGAAGGCGGCCTCGAGCACCTGCTTGGCCACCGTCCAGTTCCACCCCCAGTGCTCCTTCGGTCCGCGTTCGTGTCCCAGTTCGGCGTGGATCTGAGCGGCGGTAGCCGGACCGTGCTCGGTGATCAGCCCCATAATCTGCTCCAACAACCCGGGGTGCTCGAGCCGCAAGGACGCCAGCCGGGCGCTCACGCGCGGCCCCGTCATCCGCCAGCGCAGCAACTGGTAGGTCGAGGGCGGCACCAGTGCCGCCTCGTGCGCGAAACACTCCACCAGCCGCCGGGGGCGGGAAGCACTCCCCGTGGTGGCACGGTCCAGCAGTGCCGGGTCGTAGGGACCCAGCCGGGCCAGCACCGGCAGCAGATGCGCGCGAGCCAGGACGTTCACCGAGTCGATCTGCAGCAACCCCACCCGGTTGATCATCGACTGCAGGTGGCGCATCGTCACCGCCCCGGGGGGTCTGGCCTGCGCCGGTGCGCCGGCCAGACCCTGTGCGGTGAGGGCGATCCGGCGGGCCTGCGCCGGCGTGAGCCGGCGCGAGGGCAGTGCGGATCGGCTCATCGCCACCTCATCGGCTGGCTACGCTCTCCAGCGGCTGGGCGGAGTAGTTCAACCGGATCACGCCGTAGGTCCACCCGTGGCGGTGGTAGACCACGCAGGGCTGGTCCGTCTCGGAGTCGATGAACAGGTAGAACGGGTGGCCCACGAGTTCCATCTCGGCCAGCGCCTGGTCCACCGTCATTGGCTTACTCTCGTGCATCTTCTGGCGGATGATCACCGGGGAGTCCCCGAGCTGATCCTCCACCGCGACGCCGGGCTCGGTGGGTGCGGTCGGACCGTTGGACTCGGGCGCGGGTTCCTCCACCACGTCGGTGACCAGATCGGGGGCGACGACGTCCTGCCACGGGGGCGCGGCAGGACGGCCCTTGTGGTTCTTGCGCCGGTCCCGGGCTCGCCGCAGTCGCTCCATCAGCTTTCCCGCCGCCAGGTCCAGGGCCGCGTGCCGGTCCTGTGCGCTGGCCTCGGCCCGCACCACCGGACCCTTGGCCCTCACCGTCAACTCCACCCGCTCTGCCTTGTCCGCCTGACGCGGGTTGCGCTCGTGGGTGACCTCCACATCGACGCGCTGGGCGTAGGGCGAGAGTTGGCTGACCTTGGCCAACTTCTCCTCCGCGTGCCTGCGGAAGCGCTCCTGCACCTCGGTGTGGCGAGAGACGACGACGATTTCCATGACGACCTCCGGTGTCAAGAAGAGTTCGGGAGCGGTGTTCACCGGTCCTGAGCGGGGTGTTGCGCCACTGCGGCCCGTGCGGCCCAATGGCTCGTGCGGAGTCGATCACCCCCGTCCGGATTCTCGATTCAGTTCCATGATCAGACGCTACTGCGCCCGTCCCGGTTTTGCCCAGCTGAACGGGCATCGTCTGCGCCCACAGCCTATTCGGACCGGCCGAGCCGGGCCCCGGCCATAGGTCCTAGGGGTCACTGCCAGGTAGCGCTGCCCGGGCCCGGAGTGGCCGCCAGCACCACCGCACCTGCCACGTTGGCCCCGTGCTCCCGCAGCAGCGTGCGGCAGGCGGCCAGTGTGGCCCCGGTGGTGACCACGTCGTCCACCAGCACCACGGCCGTCCGCAATGACCGCGGATCGGTCCGGCGCGCCAAGCTGACCCGCCGGGAGGACCGGCGCGCCGAGGCGCCCAGAAGGTGCAGTGACGCATCGGGGGTGCGCAGCACATCCTGGACGTCCACGCGGTGACCCGTGCTCCCCAGCCCCGCGCCGACGGCTCGGGCGAGATCGGCGACGACGAGTTGACGGCGAAGCCGGCGCCGCCACCCCGACGGTGCGGGCAGCACCAGCACCGGTGCGGCCGGTCCGGTGAGCAGGCGCGTCAGTTCCCCACCCAATGCCACGCCGAGCCCGTATCCGACGCCGGCGAAGAACGAGCGCAGATCGGTGCGGGAGTGCCCCTTCCAACTCAGCACCATCCGTCGCGGGCCGCCGCGGTAGGGCGCCAGCGCCCACACCGGTAGACCCGGACGGGGCGGGTGGTCCTGCGCGGCCAGGTAGACGGTGTCGGACTCGCACCGGCGCGGTCGCTGCTGCCACTGCCCGCGGCACCGCCGGCAGATCGCCACGTCCCAGGTGCCACAACCGGCACAGCCGAGCGGCAGCAGCAGGGACGTCAGGTCCGATCCGACGTCACGGCAGGTCGCCACCAGGGCGCTGAGTACCCCCATCGGGGTCAGGGTGCCCGGGAGTTCGGGTAGGTCACCAGCGTCGCTGGGATGGCTGGGGACGCCGCCGCAGCGGGCGCCTGCCTGTGCATCGGAGGACTCGACCGTGGCGCAGATGCTCAGCCGGGGAAGGTCGGTAGCGCGATACTCTCCCCGACCTTGCGCCAGCCCAGGCCACTGCGGGCGTACAGGTCACCCTCTTCGGTGCTGGCATACATCTCCCGCGCACCGCGCGCCGAGGCGATGTCGACCACCTCGGGGACCGTGGGCAACTGCTGGGTCAGGCCACCGATCGGAGTCAGGTGGACCGAGTTGGTGGTTCCGGAGACTCCCAGCACCGCCAAGTGCTGTTCATCCACCCACACCAGGGTGCTGGCCTCGCGCAGTTGGCGTACCACCTGCACGCCCTGGCTCAGCCGCAGCGGCACGCCCGCCTCATCCCGGATCACCGCGTGCACCTCCACCGAGACGACTCCGTCGATGCGTACGATCACCGCCAGGCGCGTGCCGTCACGGCTGACCCGGGCGTCGAGCAGTTCGGCGTCGGCGAGCAGTTCGGCGCTGACCGGCCGGACCTCCTCGGTGGCACGTACCACCAGGAGTTCACCGGTGTTGGCCGCCGGGCCGGTCCAGACCCACCCGTGCCGGTCGTAACTGGGCGCCACCAGGTCGGGGAACTGGGCGAGCACCACCGGCTCGGGTGCCGCTTCGGTGGGCACCGTGACCAGGTGGTCGGTCCCGGCGAGCATCACCGGTGGCTCACCGTCGTAGCCGATCGCCAGAGCCCGCGGCTGCAACTCCGTCACCGGCAACACATCGGGGAGCGGGGTGATCGGCTCAGTGGCCATCTCGTTGAAGGAGCCCAGCACCTCCTGCTCCACGTCCAGCACCACCGGGGAGCGGCCCACCGCAGGGTCGCGCGTGACGTCCAGGCCATCGACCGGGGAGTCCCACGCCACGCCGTCCACGGTGATCTCCACGCGTTGCACCTGGGGCAGGCCGAGCAACGTCTGCTCCACCTGGCTGCGGATCAGCTGCCGGGCGGTGGCGTCGGCGGCGAAGGCCTCGGGGGTCAGGTCCACCTGAGCGGTGCCGGCGGAGACGGTCACCGCGGCGAAGGACAGCGCGGTGTCGGCGGGGATGGCACTGAACACGGCGCCGTCCAACCACTCCACCGGCCCGGCCAGCAATCCACGCATGGCGGCGGTGGGGGCGTTGCGCTGGGGATACCAGCGGGTGTCGGGCACCAGCATGGTCGCATCGGGCGTGAGGAAGTACAACGGAATCTGACGGTACTGGGACCCGAAGATCACCTCCGAGAGCAGCACGCCGTCGCTGAGTTCGTCGATCCGCCACTGCTGCCGCTCGTCCTGGCGGAGGTCGAACTCCAGCGTCGCGCTGGTCTCCACCGGTGCCGGCGTGTAGACCCCGGTACCATCGACCGTCCCCGACACCGTCACCGTGACCTCCACCTGGCCCTCGCCGGTCTCGGTCACCTCGAACGGGTTCGCCCCGGAGTAGACGGTCACCTGGGCGCTCGGACTCCACACCTCGGCGGTCGGTTCGGTCAGGTACTGCCGAGCAACGGTGAAGTCGTCGGTGGTCCCGGCCGCGGCCCCGGCGAGGAACCCGCGAACGATCTGTTCCGGGGAGTCCCCGGGCTGGGGCTCCTCGGCCACCAGGGAGATCGCCTCGGGCTCCGGTGCTCCCTCGATCCCGCGGGTCACCGGACCGGACTCGGGGAAGGAGACACAGCCGGTCAGCAGCGCGGCGGCGGTCAGGACCGCCAGCACCCACCGGCCCCTCATCGGCCCATCTCCAGGTCGTGGTCGGCCAGGCGCGGCACGGTCGCGGGGCCGGCCGGGTCCTCGGGCTCGTGCCGTGGGCTGACCGGCACCTCCGGGCGCTCGGGCACGAGCGCGAGGGGGTGTTCGGTCACGGTCAAACCGGCCCGGCGCGGCACGGTGAGCCGGAAGTTGGCACCATCACCGGGAATTCCCCAGGCCTCCAGGGTGCCTCCGTGCAACCGGGCGTCCTCCTGCGAGATCGCCAGACCGAGGCCGGTGCCGCCCAGGGTGCGGGTGCGGGCCGGGTCGGCACGCCAGAACCTGTCGAACAACCGCTTCGCCTCCGGCGCGGTCATCCCGATGCCGTGATCGCGCACCGTCACCGAAACGGCGGCCTCGTTCGCCCCGACCTGTACCTCGATGGGACCACCCTCCCCGTGCTCGATCGCGTTCACGAGCAGGTTGCGCAGGATCCGCTCCACCCGCCGTGGGTCGATGTCGGCGGTGCAGTTGCCCTCCGGTGCGCTGAGTTTCAGTTCCGATCCATGCCCGTCGGCCAATGGGGCGGTCTCCTCGACCACCCGTTCGACCACCCGGTAAACGTCGATCTCCTCCACGTCCAGCACCGCCGAGCCCGCGTCGAACCGGGAGATCTCCAGCAGGTCGGCCAGGAGCGACTCGAACCGGTCCACCTGGGTGGCCAGCAACTCTGCGGACCGGGCCTGCACGGGATCGAAGGAGTCACGCTCGGCGTGCAGTACCTCAGCGGCCATCCGGATCGTGGTCAGCGGGGTGCGCAACTCGTGGGAGACGTCGGAGACGAACCGCTGCTGCATCCGGGACAACTCGGCCAACCGCTCGATCTGGTCCTGCAGGCTCTGGGCCATGTCGTTGAAGGCGCTGCCCAGCACACCCAGCTCGTCACCACCCCGCACCGGCATGCGTTCGTCGAGGCGCCCGTCCGCGAGCCGGCTGGCGGTTCGCGCGGCAACCCGCACCGGATCCAGTACCTGGCGGGCCAGGTACCAGGCCATCGCGACCAGCAGCAGGATCAGGCTCACCGCCCCCACCACCAGCACCTGCTGGAGCACCTCCAGGGTCTGGGCCTCGGTGGCCAGGGAGTAGATGAAGTAGATCTCGTGCTCCCCCACGATGGGAAGCGTCACCGTGGAGCCCACCGCGATACCAGGGGTGGGCCCGGCTTCCACGGCCGCGGGCAGGGAGACGGACTGCCACTGCTGGAAGGACTCGGCCCGTACCGCCTCGCGCAGTTCGGGCTCGATCAGCTCTGCCAGGGCCCCGTCCGTCACGGGCAGCAGCAGATCGGTGGGACCCTCCGCCTCCGGGCCGCGCATCAGGAGCACCCCGGCATTGCCGACCGAACCCTCCTGAAGTGACCGCACGACGTCGAGCGCCACGTCCTGCACGTCTTGTTCGTTGGAGGCGATCTGGGAGTCGAACCGCTCCTGGGCGGCCTCGGTACGGGCGGCCGCATCGGCCAGGATCTGGTCGCGCCGTTCCTCGAACAGCCCGTCGCGGACCTGGCCGGACAACAACGCGCCCAGCGCTCCCACGGCCACCAGCCCCACCACCACGGTGGTGGACATCACGCGCACCCACAGCGAACTGCGCCACACCCGGATCAGCGCCCGGGCCGGACCGAGGACCCGGCTGTCCCGGACTCGCTCCCAGCCGGACGCGGGTTCTGCCATGTGCGTACTCACCTCACCGTCAGGAGGACGACGGTGCTCCCGCCCGGTACCCGACGCCGCGTACGGTCACGACCACCTCGGGCCGTTCGGGGTCGTTCTCCACCTTCGCCCGCAGACGCTGCACGTGGACGTTCACCAGCCGGGTGTCGGCCTGGTGCCGGTAACCCCAGACCTGCTCCAGCAGCACCTCGCGGGAGAAGACCTGCCACGGCTTGCGGGCCAACGCCACCAGCAGGTCGAACTCCAGCGGGGTCAGGTTGATCACCTCGGTGCCGCGCAGCACCCGGTGCCCGGACACATCGATCACCAGGTCCCCGATGGGCAGTTGCTCCGAACCCTCGGAGTCCTGGCGGCGCAGCCGGGCGCGCACCCGGGCCACCAACTCCTTGGGCTTGAAGGGTTTGGAGATGTAGTCGTCCGCGCCGGCCTCCAGGCCCTGCACCACGTCAGCGGTGTCGCTCTTGGCGGTGAGCATCACGACCGGCACCCCGGACTCCTCGCGGATCCGGCGGCAGATCTCGATCCCGTCCACACCCGGCAGCATCAGGTCCAGCAGCACCAGATCGGGCTGGGTGGTGCGGAAGGCCTCGAGGGCGGCGGCGCCGTCGCCGCAGGTCTCGGTGGTGAATCCCTCGGAGTGCAGCACGATGCTGATCATCTCCGCGAGCGCGGCGTCGTCATCTACTACCAGAACGCGTGCTTCCATCCGCCTAGTGTCCCACCCCGGGGCCGAATCCGGCTGTTGGTTGTCCATGCAAAGATGGCCTCATTGTCATCCGAGGGAGAGATCCGCACTGATGAGTGACCGCGGTGAGCACACACCTGACCCGTGGGGAGCCGGGACCGGGGGCGGGCAAACCCCCGACCAGCAACCCGGGAGTGGTTATGGTTCACCCCAGCCCGGGTACGGCCAGCAACCCGGCGGCGGGTACGGCCAGCAACCCGGCGGCGGGTACGGCCAGCAACCCGGCAGCGGGTACGGCCAGCAACCCCCCGGCGGGTACCACCCCGAGCCCGGCAGCGGCTACGGCCAGTACGGTCACGGCGACCAGTGGTCCCAGCTGCCCCCCGGCCCGGTCGCCCAGCCCGGGATCATTCCGCTACGGGCCCTGAGCCTGGGGGAGATCTACGACGGCGCCTTCCGAGCCATCCGGGCCAACCTGCCGGTGATGCTGGGCCTGTCGGCGATCGTGGTGCTCGCCCTCGGCATCCTCCAGGGCGTGACCACCTACGCCTCCTACGAGGAGATGAACCGGCTGGTCGGTCAGATCGACCCCGCCACCGACCCGGAAGCGTTCCTCGACTCCTTCGCCCAGTCCGGCACGTCGATACTCCTGAACAGCGGGGTCTCGGCACTGCTGGCGTTCCTGGGCACCACGATCCTGACCGGGCTGCTCATCCACGCGGTGAGCCAGTCGGTGATCGGGCGCCGGACCTCTCTGGCTCAGGTCTGGGCGGCGGTGCGTCCCCAGATCCTGCGACTGCTGGTGCTCTCGGTGGTCGTGGGGCTGCTCGTGGCGGGCGTGATAGTGCTGGGAGCGGTCGTCTTCGCCCTCAGCCTGCCCAGCGGGTCCGCGGGTGTCATCCTGCTCGGGGTGTTGGCGATGCTGGCGATCATGCTGGGCGGGACCGCCACGGTCCTGACCTTCACCGTGCTGGCCACCCCGGCCCTGATCCTTGAACGAGCCGGCATCGGTACCGCCCTGCGCCGCGGATTCGAACTGGCCAGGCGCGCATTCTGGCGGGTGCTGGGCATCTACCTGCTCACCACCATCCTGGCGGCGATCCTGGGGTTCGCCGTGTCCTGGCCGTTCGACCAGGTCGGCAACATCTTCGAAGGCGGCCCGGTCGCGTTCGGCCTGAGCATCCTGGGCGGCGTGGTGGCGAACTGGCTGACCACGCCGGTGCTGGCGGCCGTGGTGGCGCTGCTGTACATCGACATGCGGATCCGCACCGAAGGGCTGGATGTGGAACTGGCGCGGGCGGCTCAGGAGTCTTGATGCGCCCTGCCCTCCGGCCGATGGGGCCACCTCTTGACCCCTCCGAGCAGGAGGCCCGGCGCTGGGCCGAGGAGGAGTTGGCCAAGTCCGTGTACGACCAGGGACCGGGCGTGCTCGACCGGATCCTGGAGTGGCTCGCGGAACGCTGGGAGGCCCTGCTGAACCTGGGCGGGGCCGGCGCGGTGCTGATGCCGGTCCTGGTGCTGGTACTGGTGGCTGCGGTGGTTGCGGTCGCGATGGTGCTCGGCGGGCCCGTCCGACGGCGTCAGCTGCGCCGCGTCACCGGCCCCAGCACCCAGGTGCTCGACGACGACGAACGCAGCGCCGATGCGCTCCGGACGGCTGCGGCCGCGGCATCGGAGCGGGGTGACTACGCGCTCGCAGTACTGGAACGCTTCCGCGCCGTGGTGCGCGGGTTGGACGAGCGGGACATCCTGACCGACCGGCTGGGGCGCACCGCGCACGAGGCCGCCGAGCAGGCCGGCGCCGCCTTCGGCGACCAGGCCGGAGCGTTGCGTGCCGCCGGAGAGCTCTTCGACGCTGTCCGCTACGGCTCGGCCGTGCCCGGCTCCGAGCAGGACGCCTGGCTGCGGGACCTGGACGAGCGGATCGCCCGCACCCGCCCGGAGCGGTTCTCCGGCGCCGGTCCCGACCGGGGCTGGTCGGTGGTCCGGTGAGAACGAGCCGGACCCGCACCGGCCTGACCTGGGGTCTCGGCATTGCCGGTGCCATCACCCTGATTGCCGCACTGGCCTGGATCAGCCCCTCGGCGTCCTCCTCGGTGGCCTACGCCCCGAACAACCCGAATGCCGATGGGGCGCGGGCCGCTGCCCAGATCCTCGGCGACCAGGGGGTGCACGTCCGGTACGTGCGCACCACGTCGGCGGCGTTGGCCGATGCCCGCGAGGACGGCACCCTGCTGATCGTGAACGCCCACCGGCTGCGTCCCGAGCAGCAGGAGGCCCTGGCCCAGGCCCCCGGGGACGTGGTGCTGGCCGGGACCGGTCCGCAGATCGACCGGCTCACCGAGCGGGTCGGCCACCACGCCGGTGGCACCCGGGACGTGCATGAGGCCCAGTGCGGGGACGAGCACGCCCGGGCCGCAGATCGCATCGGCGCCGGTGGCCCGCAGGTCACCGGTGGCGACGGCGTGGAACTGTGCTTCGGGGACACTCCCGAGACCGGCAGGTACGCCGCCTGGACCCAGGACGGAGCAACCTGGCGGGTGCTCAGCACCCCGGAGATCCTGCGCAACGACGCCTTGGCAGAGCACGGCAACGCCGCATTGGTGCTGCGCTCCCTGGGCCACTACCCGCACCTGACCTGGTACGTGCCGTCCCCGGGCGACGACTTCGGTGAGGAGAGCCTGGCTGCGGCCACCACGTTGCCGCTGCTGCGCCCACCGATGCTGGCGATGTACGCGGTGTTGGCGCTGGCGCTGATCCTCTGGCGCGGGCGCCGGCTGGGTCCGGTGATCAGCGAACCGTTGCCGGTGGCGGTCCGGGCCGCCGAGACCACCCGGGGCCGTGGCCGCCTGTACCGGCGCAACAAGACCCATGCCCACGCCGGAACCGCACTTCGGGCCGGTACCGTGGCCCGGGTCTCCGGGAAACTCGGGCTGGCCAGGTGGGCTCAGCGTGATGACGTGGTCCTGACAATCTCGCGGGCCACCGGACGCACCCCCGACCAGATCGACTCGGTGCTCTACGGACCACCACCGCACGACGAAGCATCCCTGGCCGCACTGGCCGAGGCACTGGACACCATGGAGAGCGAGGTTCATCGACGATGACCAACCCGGACCCCTACCTCCCGGGCGGGCACCAACCGGCGGGTCCACCTCCCCCGGCCGGCCAGGCCTCCGTCCCGCCCGCACCAGCCGGGCCCGGGCCAGCCGGGCCACCCCCTCCTCCCGACCAGCCGGCACCGGCCGGGCCATCCGCATCGGTCGGCCGGGCCGGGCAGTCCGGGCAGGACTCTGCGGCCCGGACGGCACTGGCGTCCCTGCGCAGCGAGGTCGGCAAGGCCGTGGTCGGCCAGGACGCGACCGTCACCGGGCTGGTGATCGGGCTGCTGTGCCGCGGGCACGTCCTGCTCGAAGGCGTGCCGGGAGTGGCCAAGACCCTGCTGGTGCGCACCCTGGGGGCAAGCCTGGACCTGGAGATGAAGCGCGTGCAGTTCACACCGGACCTGATGCCGGGTGACATCACCGGGTCGCTGGTCTACGACGCTCGCACGGCGGAGTTCTCCTTCCGCGCCGGACCGGTCTTCACCAATCTGCTCCTCGCCGATGAGATCAACCGTACGCCGCCCAAGACCCAGGCCGCGCTACTGGAGGCGATGGAGGAGCGCCAGGTAACGGTGGACGGGCAAGCGCGGGTTCTGCCCGAACCCTTCATGGTGATCGCCACCCAGAACCCGGTGGAGTACGAGGGCACCTACCCGCTGCCGGAGGCGCAACTGGACCGGTTCCTGCTGAAACTGCTGCTGCCGTTGCCCGAGCGGGCTGAGGAGGTGGAGGTGCTGTTCCGGCACGCGCACGACTTCGATCCCCGCGACCTGGCCGCCGCGGGCGTGCGGGCGGTGGCCGATGGCGAGTCCCTGACGAAGGCGCGGGAACAGACCCGCGCGGTGCAGGTCGGTCCGGAGGTGCTCGGCTACATCGTGGACCTGTGCCGGGCCACCCGCACCTCACCGTCCCTGTCGCTCGGGGTGTCCCCGCGGGGGGCGACCGCCCTGCTGGCCACCTCCCGGGCCTGGGCGTGGCTGTCCGGGCGCGACTACGTCACCCCCGATGACGTCAAGGCACTGGCGCACGCCACGCTGCGGCACCGGGTGCAACTGCGTGCTGAGTCCGAACTGGAGGGAATCAGCGCCGAGTCGGTCTTGGACGGGGTCCTGGCTTCGGTCCCGGTCCCGCGCTGATGGTGCTCACCGGCCGGGCGGTGGGCCTGCTGGCTCTGGGCCTGATACCGGTGCTGCTGCTGCCGAGCTGGCTTACCGTGGCCACCTGGCTGGTGCTGGTGGCCGCCCTGGTCGGCTCCGATCTGGCACTGGCCGCACCGGTGCGCGACGTCCGGATCGAACGGGCGCCGATCCCCACGGTGCGTCACACCGAGGAGACAGCCAGCCGGTTGCGCCTGCACAACACCTCCCCCCGCACCCTGCGCGCCCTGGTGCGCGACGCCTGGCAGCCCAGCGCCGGCACCGGCACCAACCGGCACCGCCTCACCCTCGGCGCCGACCAGGTGCGGCGCGTCCGCACCACGCTGCGCCCCTGGCGACGCGGCGACATGAGCGCCGCCGCGGTGACCGTGCGCTCCTACGGTCCGTTCGGGCTGGCGGCCCGTCAGCGCAGTACCGACGTACCCGGGTTGTTGCGGGTGCTGCCGGAGTTCTCCGCGCGCCGCCACCTCCCCTCCCGCCTGGCCCGGCTGCGCGAGATGGACGGGCGCGCCGCGGTGAACGTCCGCGGGCAGGGCACCGAGTTCGACTCCCTGCGGGAGTACGTGATCGGCGACGACGTGCGTGCCATCGACTGGCGCGCCAGCGCCCGCCGGGCCGAGGTGGTGGTGCGCACCTGGCGGCCGGAACGGGACCGGAGGGTCCTGATCGTGCTGGACACCTCCCGTCTGTCCGCTGCCCGTCTGGGCGAGGCGCCCCGCCTGGAGGCCGGTATCGAGGCGACGCTGCTGCTGGCGGCCCTGGCCGCCAAGGCCGGGGACCGGGTGGACCTGGTCGCGATGGACCGGACGGTGCACACCAGGGTGCGCGGTGTCGAGGGCCCGGCGCTGATGTCCGCTCTGGCGCAGGGGCTCGCCACGCTCACCCCCGAACTGGTGGAGCCGGACTGGGCGGTGGTGGCCCAGGAGATCCGGGACCGCCTCAGCCAGCGGGCCCTGGTGGTGATCCTGACCGGGCTGGAGCCGGGCGCGATCGAGTCCGGGCTGGTCTCGGTGGTGGCGGCGGTGGCGCGCGACCACCAGGTGGTGCTGGCGTCAGCCGAGGACCCGGTGGCCCAGCGGATGCGCCGGAGCCGGGAAAGCACGGCCGAACTCTTCGATGCGGCCGCGGCCGAGCGCGCCGAACTGGAACGCGGCGCCCTCGCCCAGCGTCTCCAGCGCACCGGTGCCCAGGTGGTGCGTCGCGCCCCGGAGGACCTCCCGCCGGCCCTGGCCGACACCTACCTGGCGCTGAAGGCAGCCGGGAAACTGTGAGCGTCCGGCGCCGTCGGCCGCTGCCTCACCCCACGGTGGCGACGGTGTCCTCGACGAGTTCGGCGCGCATGTCCCCGGTCTCCCCATCGGCCACCGCGCGCCGGCCCAGGGCGAAGGTATAGGCCCAGTAGGCGGCCAGCACCACCGCACCGATGGTGATCTTGACTCCACCGGGCAGGCCCGAAGGCGTCACGAACCCCTCCACGACGCCGCTCACGCCCATCACCACGACCAGGCCGATCACCACCGTGATCAGCGCCCGGCCCTCCTCGACCAGGGCACGCGCGCGGGTTCGCTGGCCCGGGGCGACCCAGCTCCAGAACAATTTCAGCCCGGTTCCCACGGCGACGAACACCGCCGTCAGTTCCATCAGGCCGTGCGGCAGGATCAGCCCGAAGAACTCCCCGAGACCGTCGTGCTCGGCCATGATCGCTCCGGCCACACCCACGTTCAGCGCATTGACCACCAGCACATAGGCTGGGAATATCCCGGTGACACCCAACCCGATCGCCTGGGCACTGATCCAGGCGTTATTGGTCCACACCTGGGCGGCGAAGTCCGGGGCCGGGTAGTTGGAGTAGTAGGCGGCGAACGCCTCCTCGGCGTACGTGCGCCGCATGCTCGGGGTCCCGACCTGCGCCATCGCCTCCGGCACCGTGAGCAGCCACCAGGCCTGGACGAGCCCCAGGCCGATGAACACCGCCCCGGCGGCCAGCGTCCACCACCGCACCCGGTAGAACGCGGCGGGCAGGGAGATCGCCACGAACCGCACCACATCGGCCGGCGACAACTCGTGGGACCCACCGATCACCCCGCGAGCCCGCGCCAGCAGGGTGGACAGCCGGGAGATCAGCGCCGGGTCCGGGGCGCTGGAGCGAAGTTGGGACAGATGCGTCGCGGTGGTCTGGTAGTGGGTGACCAACTCATCGACCTCGGCACCGGTGAGCCTGCGCCGGCGCAGTAGTGCCCGCAGCCGCGCCCAGCGAGGTGCGTTCAGGGCGACGAAGGCGTCCACATCCACACCCGTTACCCTGCCACACATGACCACGGCCGCTTCCCCCACCCAGAGCCTCAATCGCGTCATCACCGGCGAGGCGGTCCCCCTGGACCTGGCGCCGGCCTCGGCGCTGAGCCGGCTCATGTCCGGGGTGATCGATGCGATCGTCTACCTCAGCATCGGCATCGGGGTGTTGATGCTGGCCGGCCGGTTCAGCGCCAACCCCGCCCAGATGAGCACTCTCACGATCGTGGCTATCGCCCTGATGATGGTGCTGCTACCGTGCCTGACCGAGACGTTCACCCGGGGCCTGTCCGCCGGACGGTTGGCGGTGGGCCTGCGGATCGTGCGCGACGACGGCGGCCCGGTGCGGTTCCGGCACGCGTTCATCCGTTCCCTGACCGGGATCGGTGAGATCTGGCTCTCGCTGGGCTCGGTCGCGCTGATCAGTTCGATGGTGCACCCACGCTCCAAACGTCTGGGTGACATGGTGGCGGGGACCTACTCACTGCGCGTACGCGACACCGAGGTGGCCACCGCCCCCTTACTGATGCCCCCGGAACTGCGGTCCTGGGCCGAGATCGCCGACATCCGCCGGCTACCCGATTCCCTGGCCCTGTACGCCCGGATCTACCTGTCCCGGACCGGCGAGCTGCACCCGAACGTGCGCGCCGACGTCGGCCGCGCATTCGCCGCGGCGCTGGAACCGTACGTGGCGCCGCCGCCACCGTGGGGTACCGACCCCGAGCGGTTCGTCGCCGCGGTCCTGGTGGCTCGCCGCGACACCGAGTACCTGGCCGGGCTGGCCGTGGCCCAGCGCGAACAGGAGGAGGCCCGGCGCGCCCGAGTACTGCCCTACGGCATCCCCGACGCCGACTGACCCGGCCCGCTGTCGCAGGCCGGGGACCGTGGTCAGTACCGGTAGTGCTCGGGCTTGTAGGGTCCGGCCACGTCCACGTCGATGTACTCGGCCTGTTCCTTGGTCAGCTCACTCAACTCCGCGCCGAGGGCTTCCAGGTGCAGCCGGGCCACCTTCTCGTCCAGCGCCTTGGGCAGCACGTGCACACCCACCTCGTACTCGCTGGCCGGATCGGCCAGGTCCATCTGGGCCATCACCTGGTTGGTGAAGGAGGCGCTCATCACGAACGAGGGGTGCCCGGTGGCGTTGCCCAGGTTCAGCAACCGGCCCTCGGAGAGCACGATCACCGACTTGCGGGGGTTCTCCGGATCGTCGGTGAAGACCCACTCATGCACCTGCGGCTTGATCTCCACACACTCCACCCCGGGGAGTTCGGCGAGGCCGGCCACGTCGATCTCGTTGTCGAAGTGGCCGACGTTGCCCACCACCGCCTTGTCCTTCATCGCGCTCAGGTGCTCGGCGGTGATGACGTTGAAGTTCCCGGTCGCGGTGATGAAGAAGTCCGCCTGCCCGAGCACGTCCTCCAGGCGCACCACCTGGTAGCCGTCCATGGCCGCCTGCATCGCGCAGATCGGGTCGATCTCGGTGATGAGCACCCGGGCACCCTGTCCGCGCAACGCGTCGGCCGCCCCCTTGCCCACGTCCCCGTAGCCGCACACCACCGCCACCTTGCCGCCGATGAGGATATCGGTGGCCCGGTTCAACCCATCGGGCAGGGAGTGCCGGATGCCGTAGCGGTTGTCGAACTTGGACTTGGTGACGGCGTCGTTGACGTTGATCGCCGGGAACGCCAGTTCCCCGGCGGCGTGCAACTGGTACAACCGGTTGACGCCGGTGGTGGTCTCCTCGCTGACGCCGAGGATCTGCTCGGCCGCCCTGGTCCACCGGGTGGTGTCGGCGGCCAGGCTGGTGCGCAACTGGGCCAGGAACGCCAACTTCTCTGCCGAGTAGCCGGCCTCGCCGGGCAGGGGGTCGGCCGGCACGGCTCCGGCGCGCTCGGCCTTGACCCCCTCGTGCAGCATCACGGTGGCATCCCCGCCGTCGTCCAGGATCAGGGTCGGACCCCCATGCCCGGGCCACCTGAAGGTCTCATCGAGAGCCTCCCAGTACTCAGCGAGGGTCTCCCCCTTCCAGGCGAACACCGGCACGCCCTGGGGGTCCTCGGCGGTCCCGTGCGGTCCGACGACGACGGCGGCTGCCGCCTCGTCCTGGGTGGAGAAGATGTTGCAGGAGGCCCAGCGCACCTGCGCGCCCAACGCGGTCAGCGTCTCGATCAGCACCGCCGTCTGCACGGTCATGTGCAGTGAGCCGGTGATGCGCTGCCCCGCGAGCGGTTGGGTATCACCGAACTCCTCCCGCAGGGCCATCAGGCCGGGCATCTCGTGCTCGGCCAGGCGGATCTGGTGCCGGCCTGAGGTGGCCAGGCTGAGATCGCGGACCTTGTACGCACCGGGTTCGGTATCGAAGCTCATAGCCCTGGAGCCTAGCCGGAGGCAGGCGATGCGCGCTCGTTCAGCGCCGTCCCGACCCGCGGGCCGGGGGTCACGGTGGCACCGGTGTGCGGTCCGGCCCAGTAGCGTTGCCGCCATGATTGATTTCGACTCGATCACGGCCGAGCACCTGCGTCACGTCGGCGGGGCCAAGTGGTCCCGGTTCCCCGACACGATCGGGGCGTTCATCGCCGAGATGGACTTCGGCATCGCCGAACCGATCACCGCGGCCCTGCACGAAGCGGTGGATGTGGGGGCCTTCGGCTACCACTTCCCGGCACCGCTGCAGGCGATGGCCGGCGCCTACGCCGACTTCGCCGCCGACCGCTACGGATGGCAGGTCGACCCTGCGGACGTGCACCCTATCCCGGACGTGCTCACCGGCCTCGGCGCGGCGATCCGCTACCTGTCCCGCCCCGACTCCCCCATCATCGTGCCCACCCCGGCGTACATGCCGTTCCTGACCATCCCGCAGGTGTACGAGCGCCCGATCATCCAGGTGCCGATGGCCCGCGACGGCGAGCGGTACATCTACGACCTGGACGCCCTGGACGCCGCATTCGCGGCCGGCGGGCACCTGCTGGTGCTGTGCAACCCGCACAACCCGATCGGGCGGGTGCTGACCGAATCGGAGATGCTCGGGGTGGCCGAGGTGGTCCAGCGTCACGGCGGGCGGGTGTTCTCCGATGAGATCCATGCCCCGATGGTGTACGCCCCGCACCGGCACATTCCCTACGCCACCCTGTCGGAGCAGACCGCGGCGCACACGATCACCGCCACCTCCACCTCCAAGGCGTGGAACCTGCCCGGCCTCAAGGCGGCTCAGATCGTGCTGAGCAACGATGCCGACCGGGACGTGTGGAGTCGGGTCGGGGAGGTGGTGGGCACCGGGGCGGCCAACCTGGGCATCGTCGCGGCCACCGCCGCCTACTCCCGCGGCGTGCCCTGGTTGGAGCAGGTGCTGGCCTATCTGGACGGCAGCCGCCACCTGCTGGGCGACCTCCTCGCCGAACACCTGCCGGGGGCCCGGTACACCCCGCCGGAGGGGACGTACCTGGGCTGGATCGACGTGCGGGAGACCGGGACCCCCGAGCGGGCCGGGGCGTTCTTCCGGCGCCACGCCGGGGTGGTGGTCACCGACGGCGCCCACTGCGGAGAGGTCGGCGCGGGCTTCATCCGCTACAACTTCGCCACCCCACGCCCGCTGCTCACCGAGGGCATCACCCGTCTCGGGAACGCGGTCGCCGAGCACGGTGGGTGAGCCCGAGGCAGGGCCGCCTCAGCGCGCGGGCCGGCCCTCCTCGGCCAGCAGCACCGGCACACCGTCGCGGACCGGGTAGATCAGCGGGTTCGCCTCGTCGGTACTGACCAGGACGGTCTCGCCGTCCATCTGGCGCAGGTCGAGGCGCGCCCCGGTGACCGGGCAGCGCAGCACCTCCAGCAATCCCGGATCGACAGAGGGCTCTTCGGATCGGCTCATCGCGGTCCTTCCTCATCCACGTCGGTGGGCAACCGAGCACACAGGGCCCCGAGCACGCCGTCGCGAATCTTGATCATGATGTCGTCGTCCTCGGCCTCCACGTTCAGGCGCAGCAGCGCCTCGGTGTTGGAGGGCCGGAGGTTGAACCACCAACGCGGGCTCTGGTGCCAGTGGCTGACCAACAGGCCGTCCAGGTCATCGGTATGCACGATGCCGGCGGCGATGTCCTCGGCGAACAGGGCGCGAACCGTCTCCAGGGCCGTGGTCACATCCTCGACCCGGGAGTTCAGTTCCCCCGAGGCCACATAGGGGGTGTGCACCTCAGCCAGTTCGGACAGCGTCATCGACTGCTCAGGGCTGCCCACTACCCCGAGCACGTGCAGTGCCGCGAGCATCCCGGTGTCGGCGTAGAAGAAGTCCCGGAAGTAGTAGTGGGCGCTGTGTTCGCCACCGAAGACGGCGTTCTGGGCGGCCATCTGCTCCTTGATGAACGCGTGGCCCACCCGGGTGCGCACCGCCCGACCGCCAGCGGCCGCGACGTACTCCGGGACCGCCCGCGAGGTGATGAGGTTGTGGATGATGGTGCCGTGGCCACCGTCGGCCTTGTCCTTGGCCACCTCCTGCAACGCCACCATGGTGGTGATCGCCGAGGGGCTCACCGCCCCGCCGCGCTCGTCGATCACGAAGCACCGGTCGGCGTCGCCGTCGAAAGCCAGACCGATGTCGGCCTGCTCGGCTATCACCGCGGCCTGCAGGTCCACCAGGTTCGCCGGCACCAGTGGGTTGGGCTCGTGGTTGGGGAAACTGCCGTCGAGTTCGGCGAACATCACCACCAGGTCCAGTCCGAGGTCGGCCAGACCGGCCTCGGTGCCCAGCACCGCCGCGGCCGTCAGGCCCGCCATACCGTTGCCGGCGTCGACCACCACCTTCAGGGGCCGGATCCGGCTCAGGTCCACCAGCGAGCGCAGGTAGGCGGCATAGTCGGCGAGGGCGTCGCGCTGACCGGCGCTGCCCCGTTCGGGCGCAGCCGGGATGCCCTGGTCCAGGTAGGCCTCGGCGGCATGTTGCACGTCGGCCAGGCCGGTGTCGACGCCCAGCGGCCGCGCTCCGGGCAGGCACAGTTTGATCCCGTTGTAGTCGGCCGGGTTGTGACTGGCGGTGAACATCGCCCCGGCGATGCCCTCGGAACCGGAGACGTAGTAGAGCATGTCGGTCGAGCACAGTCCGAGATGGATCACGTCCAGCCCCCGCCAGGTGACGCCGTCGGCGAAGGCCCCGGCAAGTTGCGGGGAGGTCTCGCGCATGTCCTGTCCCACCGCCACCACGGTGTGAGCGGCTCCGGACCCGGTGAGCAGGTCCGCCACGGCCGCACCCAGGGCGCGGGCGACGTCGGGACCGAACTGGTCCGGAACCAACCCTCGGATGTCGTTGGCCTTGACGATGGCGCTCAGATCCTTCACCCGGGTCAGCCTACCTGGCACTGGCTCGCGGCCCTCGGTGTGCCCGGCGTCGGCCGACGCCCGGGGACTCCCGTCACGGTTCCGGCCGATCAGTCCTGCTGGTCCCCGCGGATCACCCGCAGGTGACCGCGCCGCCCGGACGTGGGCTCGGGACGGGGCTGGGTCACCGGTGCCGGTACGCCGGCGGTGCGCGCGGCCGGCAGGCTGCTGGGCGCGGGAGCGCGCGAGGCCTCCCGGACGGCGTTGGCCAGGGCGAGCAGATCGTCGTCACTGGGCGGGGCCGGCTCGAACTCCGTGGCGAGTTGGACCACGTCCCAGCCCTGCGGAACGGTGAGCCGCTCGGCGTGGGTCAGGCACAGGTCGTAGCAGTGCGGTTCGGCGTGCGTGGCCAGCGGCCCCAGCACGGCGGTGGAGTCGGCGTAGACATAGGTCAGCGTGGCCACCGCCGGGGAGGTGCAGGTGGACCGGGTGCACTGACGGGTCGCTCTCACAGGAGACCACGGTACCCTCCGTCGACCGCGGGAGTGGCATCCCACGCCGCGCGGAGGCTGGGCCGGGGTGGTCGGGCTCTGGCACCCTGTGGGCATGAGCACAACCCCGCAGCCGGCCGGCCGGGACCTGAGCACCACGGTGCTGCCGTCCCGGCGTACCGGCCGGCGCCGGGACCGGCGCGGCCGGGGTCTGCGCGGCCCGCTGCTGCCGCCCACGGTCCCGGGCGCGCGCACGGGCGCACAGCGTTTCGACGCACTGTTGCTGCGCGCGGTGGCTCACTTGGAGCACCACCTGGGCGATGTCCTGCACGGGGTGGAATTCGCCGTCGAGGACGTCCCACCCTCGGCGCCGGCACCGTGGGAGGCCGGCGCGGTGTCGCTGGGACGGTGCTTCCCCGCTGATGCTGCCGCCGGGCTGACCGACCGCGTGGTGGTGTACCGGCGCCCCATCGAGAGCCGGTGCCGCGGCTGGGCCGAGGTCCCGGACCTCCTGCGGCACGTGCTGGTCGAACAGGTGGCACACCTGCGGGGGCTGGACCCCGACCAGATGGATCCGGGACTCTAGCGGCGCTCAGGAGGCTCCCAAGCGGACCTGCACCTGCTGCTCGGCGGCGGCGTCGGGGGTGAGGTTGAGCATGGACAGCATCGGCCCGTCCGGGGCTTCGGCCCGCACCATCGCGGTGGCCAGCACGGACTCCCCGCTGATCTCCAGGGCGATCACCTCATCCAGGGCCACCTGGTCGGGATCGACCACCGTCGCTGAGCCCGCCTCGACCTCCACGGCGGTCACCTCCCCGCGCGTGCCGTCGCGGGTGATCGGGGTCAGGCGCACCTGCTGGGCCTGCGGCAGCGGGTTGGCCAGCACCACCGCGACCGTATCGGCCGGTTCTCCCGGCACCGCCAGGACCCCGCGCTCCGGGGCCGGCTGTGCGGCGATCCAGGCGCGATCCCGGACCGGCTCGTCCGGGTCCAGTTCCCCGGCCTCGCCCACCACGGTGCGCAGCACCGACCCGGTCACCGGGACTTCGGAGATCACCTGCACCGACAGTGCGCCCGGGTCGATCCCGGCGAGGGAGACATCGGTGACCGTGCCCGGTTCCAGGACCTGGTCCTGGGCGCCGGGGAGCACGATCGGACCGGACTCGGTGAACAGGTCCACCGAGACGCTGGCCTGGGTCCGGGAGGGATTGACCAGGCGGAGCACCGGGGGGTGATCGGCCACCTCGGTCTCGCCGACGTGCACTGGCCCGATGTTGATCCGGGTGGCGGGGTCGGCGGTCGTGGTGACCATGTCGGTGCCGGCCGGGACCACCCCGGACAGGGCGCTGTCCTGGATCGCGGCCGCGATCTGCCCGCCGTCGGCGGTGATCCGTACCGCCAGGCGTTCCTCCAGGGACAGCGTCTCCAGCAGCAGCGAACGCGACTCATCCGGCGGTACCAGGATCTGGGCACCGGACTCCAGAGGCCCGAGTTCGCCCCAGACCTCCACGTTGGCCGTCACCGGGGTCTGCCCTGCGTTGGTCAGCAACAGCCGTGCCGAGGACCCCAGTTTCGTCATCCCACCAACCAGCCACTGGGTGGAGGAGGGGGGCAGGCAGGCCGCCGCGCTGAGGCCGCGCAGGTCACCGGACTCGGCTCGCACCACCGCGGTTGCCGCACCCAGTGGCGTCCGTTCCTCGGCGGGCTCGGCCCGTAGCACCGCGGCGTCGGTGGTCTGATCCAGGGTGCCGACGAGACCGTCGGTGCCGGCGCTGAGGTCCTGGCCGGCCTCACCCAGTTCGGTGAGCGTGGCGGTGCCGGCGGCGGCCCCGTCCGGCTGGGTCACCACCGTCTCGGCCCTGGTCCGGCTCTGATCGGTGTCGGTGCTGAACTCGGCGTCGTAGTCGATGTCGGCGCCGGCCTCACCGGTGCTGGACACAGGGGCGTCCGGGCAGACCAGCGTCAGCGGGCCAGCACCGATGTCCACCTGCCGGGCCGGCACCGCCTGGGGCGCTGGTGCGGGGTTGAGCAGCCCCGAGGCCAGGACCGCTCCGGTGATCAGCACCACCGCGATCGCGGTCAGCGCCGAGACCAGGCCACGAAGGGTGCGGCGCAGCCCGGGACTGATCCGGGGCCGGGGAACCTCGGCGGCCATCTCAGACCTCCTCCGGGCGTCGACGTCGGGTGGGCAGAGCCAGCAGCACGGTCAATCCCAGCACCACTCCGGTCACGACGTGCCATGGGGTGTGCAGGCTCGGGCGGTAGGTCACGGTCAGTTCCCCGGCGGCGTCGTCGGGAATCAGGAAGGCCTGGCGCCAGGAGGAGTCCGCCACTGCGCGCAGCGGACGGCCGTCGATCTCGGCACGCCACGCCGGCGAGGAACGTTCGGCCAGCACCACGGTGCGCCCGGTGCCCTCCGGGCTCAGTCGTGCGGAACCGCTGTCGTGGGCGAAGTCGAGGTTGGTGACCAGGGTGCCCTCCTCGTCACGTACCTGTCCGCGGGCGATCGCGGTATCGGTGCTGCCCGGTCCGGCACTGACCCGCCAGATGACTCCGGCCGGGTTCTCGGTGACCCGTTCCAGGCCCAGCACCGCGTCCAGGCGGGCGATCAACCGGGCCCGGGCCGATTCGTCCGCGTCCGGCACCCCGGTGGCGACCGATCCGGCGGTGGGCACGATCACCACGGCCACGGCGTGCTGCGCCAACCGCTCACCGGCGGCTCCGACCGACCCGGTGGCCAGGTCCGCCACCAGCGACAACAGGTGGGCATCAGCCTGGTCCGGTTCCCCGTCCCCGTCGCCGCCGGAGTCGGTCCGGGCCAGGGCCCGACCCAGGCCGAGCACGGTGGCAGTCTCGGTGAGCTGGGGGCCGTTGCCGCGCCACAACTGGGCGTCGATGCCTTCCGGTGTGGCGGTCAGGGCCAGCACCCGCGCGCCCTGTTCGGGAGCCTGCAGGGTGCGGCCGAGCGCCGGCACCGGATCCGGGCCACGCCCGGTGAGGTACACCGCCCGCGTCTGCTCGGTTTGGCCGGCCTCGGGTGTCTGCTGCCCACGTTCGGCCACCACGGTGGTGGTCCAGGAGGCGGCCGAGACCACCAGGCCGGCGACCAGCAGCACGGTCACCACGGCGGCGCTGATCTGGCGCCAGCCGAAAGTCCGGCCGGCCAGGGCGCCCTGCAACCCGTCCAGGGCAACACCGGTAGCGAGCAGGAGCCCGAGCAAGACCAGCGAGGTCCCAGGACCGGCCCAGCCGGTGACGAGTTCGTCGGGGCCGGCACCGGGCTCGTGCGAGCGACCCAGCGCCACCACGGTGCGGCTGGAGGCCAGCGCGGTGGCCAGCCCGATCGCGCTGATCAGCCAGCCGATCCGCACCGCCCGGCCGCGCTGCCCGCCCCGCAGCAGCGCCAGAAGTGCTGCCACGAGCAGCGCACCGGTCGCCACCAGCGGCAGCACCTGGGAGCCCAGGACCGTCCCGAGGTCACCGTCCACGTGGGGCAGGGCCGGCCAGCCCAGCAGGGTCAGCCACGCGGGCCCGGGGTCGGCGGCCAGCGGTGCCCCGGGGTCGGCGAGCAGCACGCGCCAGCCGCCGTCGGCCCAGGTTCGGATCGCGTAGGTCCAGACCGGTCCGAGCGCCACGAGCGCAGGCAGTGCGACGACGATCAACCGGGCCCGCCCGGCCGCCAGGTGTCGGCGGCGGCCCAGGACCAGCGCGAGCACGATCAAGGCCGTCAGTCCAGCCGGTAGCAGCACCGGAGCACCAGCGACGGCGACGGCGAAAGCCAGCCCGGCTGCGGCCGCGGCGGCCATCGAGGGTGCCCGGGAGGTCCGGGAGACCACCGTGGCCCGCTCCACCCGGCTCTCGCCCTCGGCAGCCGGCGGGGCGCCCTGCGGCTCGGCGTCGCCGGTCTCACCAGGGTCGGTACCGGCTTGCGGCCCGGCACCCTCGGCCGGCGCCGCCGACCCGACCGGCTCGGCCCGCTCGGTCGGTTCGACCTGCTCAGCGGTGTTGGAGCGGATCGGTTCCAGGTCGGCGAAGGTGTCGTCCTGCTCTGACTGCCCGACGGCGGCCAGTGCGGCCAGCCGCGCCCGTTTGGCCTCCCGGGCCGAGCGCCCCGCGGTCACCGAACGGCGCCGGGAGACCCGTTGGGCACCGACCATGCCCGAGATCACCACATCGCGCCGGTCCACCCCGAGGGCACGGGCGACGCCCAGGGCCATCAGGGGCAGCATCAGGTGCGCCAGGACCGCGCCCAGGCGGCCTTGTCCCAGGCCCAGCAGCAGCGGCGGACCGAAGGCCCAGACCCCGGCCGCCCAGGCCCGCACCAGCACCGAGCGGCTTGCCGCACCGGCGGCGAACCAGGCGAAGGTCGCCGCCAGCGGCATCGCCAGCAGCAGCACCAGCGCGACGCTCACCCCCGGTGAAGCGCCGGCCCATCCCCCGGTCAGGGCGGAGAGCACACCCAGCACCGCCAGGAACGTATCCGGTGGGCCCGCGTAGCCATCACCGGTGGTCAGCCACGCGCCGAGCGCGGCACGCCACAGGTCGACGAAACCGACGTCCACCGGCAACAGCGCGCCGCCGATCAGCGGCCCGGCCACCACCACCGGGGCCAGGGTCACCAGCGCCACCGCGGTGGTGACCAATGCGAGCGCACCGAAGGTGAGCCGGCGGCGCCGGGCCACTGCGGCGCGCTCGGTCATCTCCAGTTCGCTGGGTGCCCGGGCCGCCCGCTGTTCCGCGGCGGCCTGCAGGCGTCGGTTGCGCCGCGCCTGCCAGAGCTGCCCCCAGGTGGCCTGCAGCGGGGCCAGCCGGCGCGTGGAGACCTCGCGGGTGCGGGCGGCCCTGCGCCGGGCCCGCATCACCGCAACCGGTCGTACCAGCGCCACCGCCGCGGCCCGCAACTCCTCGGCGGCCAGGGCCAGTTCGTTGGAGGCCACCCGCCACAGCGCCCGCAGCGGGGCCAGCACCAGTGCCGCAAGCGCTACCAGGGGCAGGGTGAGCAGCGGGGCGCGTACCAGCCAGGAGTGCAGTTGCGCGGTGCGCCGGGCCCGGAAGGAGCGCCGCGGGTCAGGCGCATGGGGTTCGCGGGTGCGGGCCCCGGAGGTGGTGCGCAGGCCGTGCCAGCCGGCGCGGGCGTGCCGGACCCGGGCGGCGGGCACCACCACCACCCGCTGGCCGGCCAGGCGGGTCCGCCGGCTCAGATCGGCCCCATCGCCGAAGACCCCCAGCGCCGGGTCCGGGCCGCCGAGCCGGCGCCAGGTCCGGGTACGGATCAGCATTCCGGCGGTGCCCACGGAGTAGACGTCCTCGCGCCCGTCGTGCTGGCCCTGGTCGATCTCCCCGTCCTCGATGCCGGTGTAGCGCTGTCCGTCCACTGTCTGGCCCACTCCGACCGAGACCAACCGGTCCGGTTCGTCCCAGTCCACCTGCTTCACCCCGGCCACGCCCACCGAACTGGCGGCGTCCACCGCGGCGAGCAGGTGATCCAGGGCGGCCGGGTCGGGGGCGCTGTCGTCGTGCAGCAGCCACAGCCACGCCGGGGCATCACCCTCGTGGTCGCCGCCGGTCAGGGCATCCAGCGCGGCATCGACCGCCTCGCCGAATCCGGCGCCGGCCGGTGCACGCACGGTCTGTACGCCCTGGGGGGCGACCTGCGCGGGCCGGTCCGGGCCGAACCCGGCCTCGGCCAGTACCTCCTCGGCGTCGGCAGGCGGGACGTCCGGGGCGGCCTCGTCGTCGTCCAGCACCGCCCACAGCACCCGCTCGGGCGGGTGCGTCTGGGTCGCCAAGGCCCTCAGCGTGTGCGGCAGGTAGGGGGAATCAGTGGTGCCGACGACGACGGCGCAGGCGTCGGGGGCGTCAGCGACCATTCGGCAGGTGGGGGTGAGGCAGCATGGTCAGATCGCGCGACGCTTGAGCTTTCGGCGCTCGCGTTCGGACAGGCCACCCCAGATGCCGAACCGCTCGTCATTGGCCAGCGCGTACTCCAGGCACTCCGCGCGCACCTCGCAGGAGACACACACGCGCTTGGCTTCCCGGGTGGATCCGCCCTTCTCGGGGAAGAAGGCCTCCGGGTCGGTCTGGGCGCACAGCGCCCGCTCCTGCCAGCCGAGCGCTCCGTCGTCGTCGAAGGAGTCCAGGAGCAAGGGGGCATCGGGGCGGGGCGCTGGACCCGCCGCGGACATCCCGTCCGTCAGTGGCCCCTCTCCCAAGATATTCCACACGATGCTTTCCCCAATCTCAGATGCGGTGAGGCGACACTGCCGCCGTCTTGGGTAAATTACACGCGTGTTATCCGCTGTAGTCAAGCCCGGGCGTGATATTGCGAGGGTCGGCGGTTGCTGATATGCCGCGGTCCGCACCCGGATCGGCGCACCTTCGATGCCGGCCCGCCAACGGTGCACGATACCGTGAGTCGATGGGAATCAAAGGTCTGCATGTGCCCGCCGGCACCACCCCGGCCCGGTTCGAGACCACCGTGGCCACCGAGCGCCCGGACCTTTTCACCGGCCCGTTCTCCTGGCCGGTGATGACGCTGGATGAGTCGGCACTGACCCACAACGTGACCACGATGGCCGATTTCTGCGCCCGCCACGGCTTCGACCTCGCACCGCACGTGAAGACGCACATGTCCGCCGGACTCTGGGAGCGTCAGCACGAGGCCGGAGCCTGGGGCGCCACCGTGGCCACCGCCGACCAGTTGCGCAAGGTCCGCGCCTGGGGAACCGAGCACATCCTGCTGGCCAACCAACTCACCGACGCCCGTGAACTGGCCTGGCTGGCCGAGCAGGCGATCGGCGCCGAGGGCAATGAGGACCTGCAGGTGTGGCTCTATGCCGACAGCCACGCCGGCGTGGACCTGCTCGCGGCGCACCTGGCCGCCCCGCAGGTGCGCGAGCGGGTCGGGGTGCTGATCGAGTGCGGCCATCCCGGTGGCCGCACCGGGGCGCGCACCCTCGCCGAGGTCACCGCGCTGGCCCGGGCGGCCGAGGCGGCCGGGCTGCGCGTGGTCGGGGTGAGCGGCTACGAGGGCAGTGTGGCCAAGGGCACGGATGCCGGCGCCCTGGCGGCAGTGGGCGAATTCTGCACCGGGCTGCTGCAGGCCGCCGACGCCGTCGCCGAGGAAGTCCCGGTCGAGGCGCCGGTGCTGAGCGTGGGCGGGAGCGCGTACCTGGACGTGGTGGAGTCGGTGCTCGCCCATGCCGACGTGACCGCGCGACATCGGGTGGTGGTGCGCTCAGGGGCCTACCTCAGCCACGACCACGGCATCTACGCCCGCTCCGACCCATGGTCGCGGATGCGCGAACCGGCTCGGTTGCGGCCGGCGCTGCGACTGTGGGCGCAGGTGCTCTCAGTGCCCGAACCGGGTCTGGTGCTGTGCGGCGCGGGGCGGCGCGACGCCCCGTTCGACGCCGACCTGCCGATCCCCCTGCGGGTGCACGCCGCCACCGGCAGCTCCTCCGGCGCGGGCAACGCCCGGGACCTGTCCGGAACCACCACCCGGTTGAACGACCAGCACCTGTTCCTGCACACCGACGACGCGGTGCAGGTGGGTGAGGTGATCGAGTTCGGCATCTCCCACCCATGCACCAGTTTCGACAAATGGCCCACCCTGCCCCTGCTGCGCGAGCACCGCGTGGTCGGCCTGGTCCACACCGAATTCTGAGCGCTGCGGCGCGCGTAGGGTGTGCTGTATGGCCGACGTGTCCGATCTGATCGCCTCCTGGCAGGGCCCGGAGGGTGCCCAACCGCGACTGACCTGGTACGGCCCCGGTGCCGAGCGGGTGGAACTGTCAGGACGCGTGCTGGCCAACTGGGTGATCAAGGTGGCGAACCTGCTCACCGAGGAGGCCGATGCCGAGCCCTCCACCATGGTGGCCATCGACCTGCCGGTGCACTGGCGGGCGCTGGTGTGGTCCCTCGGCGCATGGTTGACCGGGGCGCAGGCGCACCTGCGCCCGGGACGGCCGGACGACGACGTGATCGTCACCGAGCGACCCCAGGACGCCCCGGGCGGGCCTGCGGTGATCGCGGTGGCGCTGCCTGCGCTGGCGATGGCCTTCGACGGCGACCTGCCGGCCGGGGTGATCGACGGCGCCGCGGACCTGATGACCTACCCGGATCAGTTGCTGACGCCCACCGACGCAGCAGACCTCGGTGCGGTGGCGGGTCCGGCCTGGTCCGGTCCCGAGCGGGTGCTGGTACCGGTGGCGGACCTGGCCCCTGAGCAGATGGTGGCCCGGGTGCTGGTGATGCTGCTCGGTGGCGCCTCGGTGGTGCTCGTGGCCGATGCGGGTGCCGACGCCGCTCACCTGGCGCGCGTCGAGGGCGCCGAGGTGGCGCACCACCACGGTACGCGGGACCAGGGCCCACAGGACCAGGGTCCGCAGGACCAGGGGCGATGATCACCGACCGGTTGCACCTGGTCCGCCACGCCCGGCCCCGGATCACCGAAGCCGTCCCGCCCCGGCAGTGGGAATTGGCAGCCGGCGCCGACGTCGGGCCGCTGCTCGGCGCCGGGGCGCTGCCCACCGCGGCCAGTTGGTTCACCTCGCCCGAGCCCAAGGCCCGTCAGAGTGCCGCGCTGCTGACCGGGGAGCCGGTGCAGGTGCTGCCCGCACTGGCCGAGGTGGCCCGGGACGGCGCGCTGCTGCCTGCCTCGGAGTTCCGCGCCGCCACCCGGGACTACCTCACCACCGGGAAAGCACCGTCCGGTGCCACCTGGGAACCGCGGGTGGAGGCGACGATGCGGATCGTCGACGGCGCCCTGGCCGCGCTGGAGTCGAGCACCCACCCCGCATGCGTGCTGGTGGGGCACGGCACCGCCTTCACGCTGCTGGTGGCAGCGCTGGTGGGCGCGCCCCCGGACGCCGACGCGTGGGCGCGCCTGAGCATGCCGGACCACTGCGAACTGGCCGCAGGCCCCGGCGGAGCCTTCGAGGTGGTCTCGCCCTGGGGCCGGTGGGCGCGGGCGGCTCGGTAGCGGGGTGCGCGGGGCGGTCACGCGTGGCGCGCAGGGTCCGATAGCGGGGCCGGGGCCGCCGTGCCGGGCCCAACACACCGGGGTAGGTTGAACACACCGGAGTTGTGAGGAGGCCAGATGTCAACGGAGAAGTTGTCCGAAGCCGACGTACGGGCCAAGGGCCTGGTGGACTGGGTCATCGAGGACCAGATGCTGCGCACCCGATGGCGCACCGGGGACTTCGCGACCGGGCTGCGGTTGTTGAACCTGATCGGGCATGCGGCCGAGGCCGCTGACCATCATCCCGACCTGGACCTGCGCTACCCGCACCTGGATGTGGCCCTGACCAGCCACGACGTGGGTGGACTGACCGAACGGGACGTGCTGATGGCCCGCCAGATCAGCGACCTGGCCGAGCGCGAGGGTGTCGTGGCGGCACCCCGGGACGTGGGCAGCGACTAGGGCGTGTCTGCCAAAGATTCGCGGTGTGAGTGAACCATGGTGGGAGTCATGGTTCGTGATGGTGAGATCAGTGATGAATTGTGGGAGATCCTGGCCACGGTGATGCCCCAGGATGCCGGCCGCAGGGGCCGGCCGTGGAACGATCACCGCCTGATGTTGGAAGGGATCATCTGGCGGTTTCGTACCGGTTCGCCGTGGCGGGATCTGCCGGCATGCTTCGGGCCGTTCCAGTCGGTGTGGCAACGCCACCGGCTCTGGTCGGTCGATGGCACCTATGAGCGGATGCTGGCCGCCGTCGGTGCCCACACCGGGCTGGATGCCGAGCAGGTCGCCCAAGTCTTGTCCATCGATGCCACCAGTGTGCGGGCCCATCAGCACGCCGCTGGCGCCCGCCGGGACTCGGTTGCCGAGGAGGGTGGATCACACACAGGGGGCAGATTCGAACCACAAGAATTCTCGCCTCGTGCCCGGGGAGCCGCCTGATCACGCCCTGGGACGCTCCCGCGGTGGGCTGACCACCAAGATCCACGCCCTGGCCGATGCCAGCTGCACCCCGGTGCTGGCCATGCTCAGCGCCGGACAGGCCGGAGACAACCCGATGCTGGCTCCGCTGATTGAGGCCCTGGGCCAGGCTGGCGGGCAGATGAATGGGCATCTGCTGGCCGACAAGGCCTACTCCCACCCCAGCACCCGGGAGTTTCTGCGAGGCAAACGGATCAAGCACATCATCCCCGAGCGCTCCGACCAGATCACCCGCCGCAAGACCAAGGGCACCAAGGGCGGACGGCCCCCAGGATTCGACGCCGAACTCTACGGCCTGCGCAACACCATCGAGAGAGCCTTCAACCGGCTCAAACAGTGGCGAGCACTGGCCACCAGATACGACAAGTACGCCGTGACCTACCTCGGCGGCGTGCTACTCGGGATGACCATCCTGACCTACCGAGCCAAGCATTAGCAGACACGCCCTAGTCCCGCGGGATCGCCCCATGCAGATCCACCATCTGCCAGATCCATCCGGCGACCTGCTCGGCGCTGCCCGGCTCGCTGGAGCGCACCCAGGTGGCAATGATCGCGACGGCCGATCCGGTGATCGAGGCGGCGGCGATCGGCAGAGGCAGGCCACCGAGTTCTGAGCCGGCTGCGCGTGTGAGCAGCAAGCCCTCCAGGCGCTCGCGGATCCGGATCGGCACTCCGGCGGCGACGGCCTCGGAGAAGATCTGCCGGTACAGGGCGATGTTGTCGCGCACGTGCTCCATGTAGCGCACCAGCACCTGGTAGGCCTCTTCGGGCTCGAGGTCGGCGCTGACCTGGGTGAGCAGGTCGGAGGTGATGGCATCGAGCACGTCCACCAGCAACTCGCTCTTGTCCGCGTAGTGCTGGTAGAACGTACTGCGGTTGATGCCCGCGCTCTCGGCGATGTCGGCCACCGAGATCTCCTCGAAGTCGCGTCCACGGGCCAACCCGAGCAGGGCTTGGCGCAGCGAACTACGAGTGCGGGCGATGCGGGGGTCCATGGTGCTCATTGTGCCACCTCACCGACGTGATAAACAACACTTGTTGGTTATGCGACGGGTGTGGTGCAATGGGGCGGCCCTGCCCCAATCGGAAGGATCGCCGTGGCCACGTTGCTCTATCGGGTCGGACAATGGTCCGCGGGCCGCGCCGGCCGTGTGATCACGGCCTGGGCGCTGCTGCTCGCGCTCGCCGTCGGCGGCTTCCTGATGTTCGGTGGCACCCTGGCAGCGCAGTTCTCCATCCCCGGGACCCAGACCGAACGGGTGAACGAGCACCTGGAGGACCAACTGGACTCCAGTGCCACCGGCGGCACCGTGGTCTTCCACACCACCGGCGCCGCGAAGTTCACCGGCGACCAGCGCGAGCACATCAGTTCCGCCTTGGACCAGGTGGAGCAGGTAGAGCAGATCCCCGAGGTCATCGACCCCTTCGAAGCACAGCAGGAGCGGGCCGCGCAGGACGCCGAACTCGCCGAGGGCCTGGCCGAGATCGAGGAGAACCGGCCGCAGTTGCTCGAGGCGCAGGAAGGGCTCACCGCGGGCCTGGAGCAGGCCCGGGCCCAGGGTGCACCGGAGCAGGAGATCGCCGCCATGGAGGCCGAGCTGGACGAGGTCTCCGCCCAGCTGGTCACCCTGGAGGAACAGTCGGAGCAACTCGACCTGGCCGCTGACCTGGCGGCCCTGGCCGAGGACATCCGGACCGTCTCCGAAGACGAGTCCGTGGCACTTGCCACGGTGCTGTTCGACGACGACGTCTTCTCCGTGCCCGAAGAGGTCAAGCAGGAGGTCATGGACGTCCTGGACGCCGCTGACCTGCCAGGTGTCCAGGTGGAGTACGGCGCCGAGATCGCCGCTTCGATCGACGGCCTGATCGGGGCCGGGGAGATCATCGGGGTGATCGGCGCCGCACTGGTCCTGATCCTGGTGTTCCGCGCGCTGCGCCCGGCGATGCTGCCGGTGCTGGCCTCACTGGTCGGCGTGGGCGTGGGGGTGGGCGGGTCGATGGCCTTCTCCGGCACGGTGGAGATGACCACCGTCACCCCGGTGCTCGGGCTGATGCTGGGCCTGGCCGTGGGCATCGACTACTCCCTGTTCATCATCTACCGCCACCGCCGGCAGGTGCGTGAGGGGATGGACGTGCGCGAGTCGATCGGACTGGCCAACGGCACGGCGGGCACCGCTGTGGTGTTCGCCGGCCTGACCACGATGATCGCGCTGCTGGCGCTGGCGATCACCGGGATCGAGTTCCTGGCCGTGATGGGCGTGGTCGCTGCGATCTGCATCGTCGTCGCCGTGCCGGTGGCCATCACCTTCACCCCGGCCGTGCTGGGTCTGATCGGGTCCGGGGTGTGGTCCCGCAAGGCACGCGAACGGGCTGCCAACGGTGCGGTCCCCACGCGCAGCACCGAGCCGATGGGCACCCTGCGTGCCGTGGCCACGGTGGTCATCGGCGTCGCCGCGCTGGCGGTGCTGGCGATCCCGGCCACCTCGATGCGTCTGGGACTGCCCGATGGCTCCTCCGAACCGCAGGACAACACCCAGTACCAAGCCTTCACGATCACCGCCCAGGCCTTCGGCGAGGGACAGAACGGGCCACTGGTGGTCACTGCCGATCTGCCCGAGCCGGTAGCCGAGGACGAGGAACTGCAGGTCCAACTCGATCTGGCCACGGTGCTGGCCGGGCGCGCCGACGTCGCGGCGGTGGCGCCGGTGGGCACCTCCGCCGGCCGTGACTTCATGGCCTTCCAAGTGATCCCGATCGAAGGCCCCTCCAGTGAGTCCACCGAGGCGCTGGTGCATGATCTGCGCGCGGCCTCGCCGTTGGTCGACGGCACCGAGTTGGGGGTGGCGGGGCTGGCCTCGGGCAACATCGACATCTCCGACCAGCTTGCCGACGCCCTGCCGGTGTACGTTCTGGTGGTCTTCGGCCTGTCGGTGGTGATCCTGATCGGGGTGTTCCGTTCCATCCTGGTACCGGTGCTGACCGCGCTGGGACTGGGGTTGTCACTGTTCGCCGCCCTCGGGGCCACCACCGCGGTCTTCCAGTGGGGTTGGTTCGGGGAAGCCTTCGGCGTGCACACCCCCGGGCCGCTGCTGAACTTCCTGCCGTTGCTGCTCACCGGCGTGCTGTTCGGGCTGGCGATGGACTACCAGTTGTTCATGGTTTCCGGGATGCGGGAGGCCTACGCCCACGGCACCCCTGCCCGCCGGGCGGTGACCGCAGGGTTCCACAACGGCCGGGTGGTGGTCAGCGTCGCTGCGTTGATCATGGTCGCGGTGTTCGGCGGGTTCGCCTTCTCCCAGATCACCATGGTGCGCCCGATGGGCTTCGCCCTGGCCGTGGGGGTGCTGTTCGACGCGTTCGTGGTGCGGATGCTGATCATCCCCGCGGCCATGCACCTGCTCGGCCGGGCCGCGTGGTGGATGCCGGCCTGGCTGGACCGGATCACCCCGAACATGGATGTCGAGGGCGCAGCGCTGCAACGCACCCGCACCCGCACCCGGGAGCGCGAACTCGCCGACGCCTGAGGGTTCACCCCAGGTCGAGCAGCACCTTCCCTGCGCCACTTCCGGGGTCGGCGGCGGTATCGAAGGCGAGCCGGGCCTCGTCGATGCTGAAGGTGTGGGTCAGGAGCGGTTCGACGTCCACCTGGCCAGCCAGCAGTGCCACGGCGTCGGTGATCTCATCGACGAATCGGTAGGAGCCGCGCCACTCCACCTCCCGGGTGACCAGGTTACCCAGCACCGCCGGGCGGTCGGTCAGCGGCAGGTTCCCCACTTGCACCACCACACCGCCGCGGGCCACCGCCGCCAATACCGGGCCGAGGGTGGCCGCGGCGCCACTGGCCTCGATGACCACCGGCACATCGGCGGGCAGCTCCTCCCCCGCGGCGACGTTGACGGTGTGATCGGCTCCCAACTCGGCCGCGATCTGCAACGCGGCCGGTGCGATGTCCGCCGCGGTGACGCTGGCCGCGCCCCGTGCCCTGGCTGCCGCCACGCACAGCGCCCCGATCGGTCCGACCCCGTTGACCAGCACATCCAGTCCCTGCACCGAGCCCGCGCGATGCACCGCGTGCAGAGCCACGCCGAAGGGTTCGGCCACCGCGCCGTGCCGGGTGCTCACCCCCGGGGGCAGCACCCGGATCTGGCCGGCTTCGGCCAGCACGTACTGGGCGAAGGCTCCGTCCTGGTGCGGGGTGGGCGCTGCCGATCCCAGGTAGCGCACATCGTGGTGCAGGTTGGTCCGCTCCCCCAGGTGCGGCGCCAGTGGCCCGGGGCCATACCGGGCCGGATGCATCGTCACCGCTGTGCCCTCCGTCAGGCCGCTCACACCGGCCCCGGCCTGCGCGATCCGTCCGGCCACCTCGTGACCCAGGATCATCGGCGTGCGCAGGATGGCGGTGCCGGAGGTGCCGTGGGCGTAGTAGGCCAGGTCCGAGCCGCAGATACCCCCGAACTCCATCGCGACCAGCACCTGCCCGGCGCCAGGGGTGGGAACCTCACGTTCCTGCACCCGCAGGTCACCGGCGCCGTGGATCACTACTGCTTTCATGTCCCTTCCCCTTCACGCTGCGCCGAAAAGGACTGCACCCGAACTCGTTGCATCGGAACAATAGCGAATGCCTCGAGGACTGCCGACGGCAATGGCCGCGTTCCCCAACCTTCCAGGGGCTCGCACCGACCTGGTGGTTGACTCCTGAATTTCCTTACAATCGCTCCAGCAGTCTGATCCTGTTCTACCGGGCATGGCGCCAAGCCGACCAGGAGATCGCCGAGCGCGTCATCACCGACGCCCTGGTCGAGGACAGGATCCGAGACCTCGCCTGGCGATTGAACGCCGTGACCGGGCGGCGACAGATGGCCCCGGAGGGCCTGTATGGCCGCCGCAAGATGCTCGCGCTGATCCGCCGCCAGGACGGCTTCGCAGCCGCCTCCCGCGGGGCCGTGGACCGGTCGATGCGCACCCTCGGGCTCCAGGGCATCAGGCGCGCCAAGGGTGTGCGCACCACCATTGCCAGCCCCGAGGGCAAGCGTGCAGGTGACCTGCTGAACCGAGACTTCACTGCTTCGGATGTCGCGCGTCAGGCTTAGTGGCAGGACCCGTTTCTTACGGGTGTGACCTGTGAAGGAGTCTGATCGATCATGGCAAGACCAGCGGCGATCCCGGTGGAGGAGAAGACGAGAATCGTGCTCTCGATTCTTTCCGGTGAAGTGACGGTCGCCGAGGCGGCCCGGCGGGCGAAGGTCTCCGAGCAGTCGGTGGGTAACTGGAAGCGAGCGTTCCTTGAGGCCGGCCGCACGGGCCTGGCCGCGGGCAAGTCCGGGCCCTCGACGCGTGAGGCTCAGCTCGAAGCCGAGGTGCAGGATCTGACCCAGGCGTTGGGTGAGGCGCACCTGGAAGCCCGGGTGTGGAAAAAGAGCGCGCAGGGCCAGTTGGGCCCTTCGAGGACCTCGAGGTGATCCGCATTGAGGCGGGCATGCCGACGTCGAGGTTCTGTGCGGTGATCGGCGTGCCCGAGCGGACCTGGCGGCGTTGGCAGGCCAAGGCACGGCAAACACGACCGCCGAAGCGTCCGTGGCCTCGCCCGGTTCGGGAGAACGCACGTGAGGCGGCGCGCCGGCACGCGCTGGCCCATCCGGCGTGGGGCCATCGCAAGGTCTGGGCGATGTGTCGCTATGAGGGTCACCGGGTCTCCCAGGCCACGGTGCTTCGGCTCTTACGAGGCGAAGGGCTCATCCTGCCCGCGGCCTACCAGCGCGAACGCCGCCAACTCGCCTAGCGCCGCAAGGCAGCGTTCGCCAACGAACCGAGCGGCCCGAACCAGGTATGGCAACTGGACTTCAGCGAGTTCGAGACCACCACCGGTGGCACCTGGCGCATCGCTGGCTGTCGAGACTACTGGTCCAAGTACGAACACCCCTGGCACGTGGCACCGACGGCGAACCAGCATGATGCGATCGAAGCGATCGAACTCGCCCTGGCCGACTACAAGCAGGTGTTCGGCCGGCCGCTCCTCGAGGTCTGTGAGCGCGACGAGTACGGCAACGTCCTACCCGCGGTCACGATCGTGACCGACAACGGCGGACCGTTCCGCTCATTCCGGTTCGAGCACTTCATCACCGCCCACCCCGAACTGCACCACGTGCGCACGCGGGTCAAGACACCCGGGCAGAACGGCTCACGCGAACGCGGCTTCGGCTCGCTGAAGTACGAGCGACTGTTCCTCGAAGAGATCGATGACGTCTTAGACCTAGTCGAGCACGCCAATGCCTACCGGGCCGAGTACAACACCACTCGCCCGCACGAGGGCATCTCATGGAACCGCCCACTCGAGGTCCACCTCGGCCTCGCCGACCCCCTCGTCCCCAACTTTCCCGAGACCGAACCTCTGCCAACTACTTGACGCGGGACACTCGGTCCATCCGGTGGCGATGTCGGTGACCGTGAGCGTGTAGGCGCGCTCCCCGAGGGCATTGCCGCCCTCGTGGCCGACCAGGTCGATCTCGACGAACCCTGGTATTGCGTCGTCCCATTGCGCCCAGGTGCGGATCGGGATCTGGTTCCTCAACAGGCTGCCCGGTTTGGTGTGCGAGCGGCCCTTGAGCGCCAGTTTCGCGCGGTCTTCGGCCAATCGGCGGTCCATCGTGGCGGCCGACATCGCGACCAGTGCGGCGGCGGTCTCATCACTGACGTCGAGCTCGGCGAACCGGCGTAGCCGCGGAACCAGTTCGCCCATCATCGGCGCCAGCCGCTTCCCGGTCGGCGCGCCGAGCACCGCCCAGCAGAACCGCAGCGCCACCACGGTGTCCGCGTCGTATCGCGGGGCACGGGCTTTCCGTGCCGGCTTCACGATCTTGGGCTTCAACGCCTCGGCCAGCGCCTTACGGGCGTGGTTGCGGTGCCACCCCGTCATTGCGCACAACTCGTCGAGGATCACACCCTTGGCCGCCCTGTCCTCACGCTTGTACCACGTCGCGACCGCCTGGGTCGCTGCCCGCCGTTGGCTCATCGTCAGTCCCATCTTTAGGGCACCGGTGACCTCTGACCGGGTCCGGCAGGCGCGCTCCACGCGCGCATTCCTAGATGAGTCAACGAACCCCAGCACGCGCGCACTTTTGATGAGTCAACGCGCGCTCTTGACCTCAATACGGAGGAAGGGAAACTGTCTGCGCGGCAGTTGGACGCTCACGTGAGTTTCGAGGTCGGCCATAAGACAAAGCGACAAAGGCTCGCGCGCGCCGCCCTCGCTAAAGACGGCAAGTGGCACGGCCCACGCCGGTTCGGCTACCGCTTGGTTGCCGATGGCACCGCCGAATTGGACCCACTCGAGGGAGACGGCGAGAGGAGTCTGGCTGGGGAGTCGATATGGGCGATAACGCAATGGGCAAACGAACAACCCATCCCGCCAGTTCAGGCCGCGCGCTGGCATACCACTCGGTGAGGCAACTGGCGGGCAATCATCGCGATGAAGGAGCGCGAACAGATCCTCTCCATGCTCAAGAACCCAGCCCGTCGCACCAACCGTTAAGCCTGGATCCACCGATGTGAGCTGGCGCAGGTCCGGCGTGTGAGAGCGAGAATGCCCCTCTGACCTGGGAAAATACGACTTGTTCAAGGCACGTATCCCACGCAAGAAGGGCATCTCGTAGATGCAACTATCTCATAGGTCGCCGGTAGTTTCGGCGAGGTTCGATGACC
>NZ_JBMPQA010000012.1:0-141801 GCF_049725055.1 Pseudactinotalea sp. Z1739
TGTCAAGGGACAGTGGGAACTGCCCAGGGGCGGTCGTGATGCCTGCCCGTTGACGGTCACGAGATCTGCCCGGTGATGGCCATGGGATCTGCCCAGGGTTGGCCATCACCGGCCCCGGGTGTCAGGTCAACGGGCTCACCCCCGCTCCTGATAGTGCCTGGGCCAGACGGATGGACTCGCCACTGGTCTGGCAGACGTGAGCGTGGTGCAGGAGCCTGTCGACCGTCGCGGTCGCGATGGTCTTGGGCATCAGCTCGTCAAACCCAGCCGGGTGCAGGTTCGAACTGATCGCCACCGAGCGTTTCTCATAGGCAGCATCGACCAGGCGGTAGAGGCCCTCGGCGGCTTCCTCGGCAACCGGCAGGAGTCCGATGTCGTCGACCACGACCAGATCCGCTCGCAGCACCCGGGCGATGGCCTTGGTGATGGTGTCATCGGCGCGGTGACGTCGTAGCAGGGCGCCCAGGTCCTCCAGGGTGAACCAGGAGACCCGCAGGCCCTGCTCGATGGCCTGCTGGCCGAGGGCTTCGAGGAAGAACGACTTGCCGGTGCCCGAGGGCCCGTAGATGACGAGGTTCTCCTTGCGCCCGACCCACTCCAAGGTTCGCAGCGCCTGCTGGGTGGGTGCGGGGATGGAGGAGGCTGCGGTGTCCCAGGCTTCGAAGGTCTTGCCGGTGGGGAACCCTGCCGCGGTGCGCCGGGTGGCAAGGGCGGCGCGGTCGCGGCCGGCGGCCTCCTCGCGCAGCAGTGCCCGTAGTACCTCGGCGGGTTCCCAGCGTTGGGCCGTGGCGGTGGCCAGTAACTGTGGGGCGTGGCCGCGGATATGGGGCAGGCGCAGCCGCCGCAGCATCGCCTCCAGGTCATCGGGCAACTGTGGGGCCGGTGGCACTCCCAGCGACGGGACGCCGGTGCGGCTCGTCGTGGCGCTCATCGGAGCACCACCTCTTCCTCGCCGATGGCCTCGTCGCCGGCGGCAGCGTCGTCGGTGGCGGCAACTTGCCCGCCCAGTGCCGCCCAGGCAGCGGTGCCCTGGGTCAGGGACCGTTCCTCGCTGGCGCGATGATGCTGGCTGCTGGTGCCGGTGGCGCGGTGGTTCAGGATGGAGGGCAGGTCGGCCTCGGCGAACCGGCCGTGGACGGCGGCGTGGCCCAGTGCCCAGTCGACCTGACCGGCCTCGAAGAGTTTGGCCAGTGCTACCGCCTCGGCCATCTTGACGCGCATCTTCGTGGTGCCCGCAGCGGCGGCCTCGGTCAGCCACAACCTGGCCCCGGGTCCCAGCGCCAAGAACTCCCTCTCGGCAGCGTTTCGGGGGCGTGGTTGGCGCTCCAGCGCGCCTTGCGGTGCGGGTGGGAAGTGCTCGTCGTTGATCTTCGGCGACCCTGGCGCGGCGCGCAGGTGACGGGCGACTTCCCGCGGTCCGGACTCCTGCAGGTGGACGATGACGACCTGCTGGTCGGCGCCGGTGCCGTAGGAGCGCACCCATACCATCTGTCCCAGCAACTGGTGCGGGACGGAGTACTGCCCGCCGTCGTAGGTCACCATCGGGGTGGTGGCCGGGACCTTCCTCGTAGTGCCGAACGCCACCGTGTGAGGAACTGGCGGTAGCGCGTGCAGCCGGGTGCGTTCCTCGGCCAGCATCTGGTCCGGGGCGCGGCGGGTGGTGCGATGAACGCGGGCGTTGACCTGCTCACCAAACCGCTCGCATGCCGCCTCCAGCTCGGCGAATGAGCCATACTCGCCCAAGAGGTTCGCCTCGGTGGGCACCAGGTCGGCCTTGGCGATCTTCACCGCGTTCTCCGTGCCGCCCTTGCTCGCGGGGTCTGCCGGCTGGCAAGTCAGCACGGTGACGCCGTAGTGACGAGACCAGGCCACCATCTGCGGATTCCGTACCGCCATACCGGCCACGTGCTCCACGGTGACGGTCTTCTCGTTGTCGGTCAGCACGTAGGTGGGGGCGCCGCCCAGTCGGCGGAAGACCGTGTCCAGCGCGGCGAACACGCTGGGGAAGGTCTTGTCCAGCAGCGGGACCACCACCCGGAACCGTGACCAAGCCAACCACGCGCACAACAACACCGTCTTCGCGCCGTCGATCACCGGCCCATCGCCGAAGTCGTACTGTAACCACAGCCCCGGCTCGGTGACCCAGGGCCGGTGCACCCGGGCGTTACCCAACTTGTAGGACCGGCGCACCGCCGCCACGGCGCGTCGGGTAGTGCGCTCCGAGCCCTCATAGCCCATCGCAATGAGCTTGTCGTGGGCGACGTCAGCGCGGACCTTGCCGCGGCTATGCTCCATCCACTCCTCGACCTTGGGCAGGAACGCATCGATCAACTGCGCCCGGGCCACCGGCCGGTCACTCAACGCCCCGGCATCGCGGGCCCGCACGTACCGGGCCACCGTGTGGTGAGAAACCCCGGCCAGCACTCCGGCGTCTCGATAGGACTGTGTCAGGTCGAACGCTTCTAGAATTTCCATGATCTCCTCGGCAGACTTCATGTAACCCTCCTGGGGGCGATAGGCGCTTCAGCACCGCTATCGCACCCCAGGAGGGGCCCCAACCGCCGCAAGCAGCGCGGGGCGCAATGTCGTGTCGGGCAGATCCCATGACCGTCAGCGGGCAGTTCTCACGTCCGCCACCGGGCAACTATCTGGCCGTCTCCGGGCAGTCTGCCGTGGCCGCTGACAGCAGGGCGCGTCCATTCACCTCCCGCGTCGGACTCCGCTGCCGCCAGACCAGCGGCTCCCGATGCCTGAACCACGACCAGGCCTCCGGTGTGCCGCCCGGCCCCCGGTGCGCCGCCCGGCCTCCGGTGCGCCGGCCCCCGGTTGGTCTGCTGTCCCGGCAGCCCTTGCTGTGCCATGTCATATGCCGCAGCGGTTAGGCTGTCCGGACACCGAAATGCATACCGAGAGGACCGTCGTGACCGACACCCGCATCTGGCTCGAGGACGTCGAAGGTAGCGAGGCCCTGGACTGGGTTCGCGCCCGCAACGCGGAGAAGGCCGCGGATCTGGCCGCCACCCCGGAGTTCGCCCGCGCCAAGGATCGCATCACCGCGATCCTGGACTCCGACGACAAGATCCCTGAGGTCTCCAAGATCGGTGAGTACTACTACAACTTCTGGAAGGACGCCCAGCACGAGCGCGGCATCTGGCGGCGCACCACGCTGGAGTCCTACCGCACCGAGAACCCGGACTGGGAGACGGTTCTGGATGTGGACGCCCTGAACGAGGCAGAGGGAGAGAACTGGGTCTGGCACGGCGTCGGCGTGCTACCCGGTGCCGACCAGGAGTATCGCCTGGCGATGATCCACCTGTCCCGCGGCGGCGCCGACGCCGACGTGTCCCGGGAGTTCGACCTGCACACCCGCCAGTTCATCGAGAACGGCTTCTTCCGTCCCGAGTCCAAGGGCGGCACCTCCTGGATCGATGAGGACACCCTGTTCGTCCACACCGACACCGGGGAGGGCACCATGACCTCCTCCGGCTACCCGCGGATCACCCGCCGTTGGCGCCGCGGCACCCCGATGGAGCAGGCCGAGATCATCTTCGAGGGCGAGCACGACGACATGTCGGTCGCCGCGATGCACGACTCCACTCCGGGCTTCGAGCGCGACTTCGTGGTGCGGGCGCTGGCGTTCTACAACGCCGAACTCCACCTGCTGGACGGAACCGAACTGCGCCGGATCGAGGTACCCAACTCAGCCGAGATCATGGTGCACCGCGAGTGGCTGGCGATCGAACTGCGGAAGGACTGGACCCCGGCCGGGACCACCTACTCCGGCGGCTCCCTGCTGGTAACCGACTTCGATGACTTCATGGCCGGCTCGCGTGAGTTCCAGGTGCTCTACTCCCCCACTCCGTCCACCTCGTTGATCGGTGCCACCTGGACCCGACACCACCTGATACTGAACATCCTGGATGACGTCAAGCACCGGCTCGAGGTGCACACCCCGGGACCGAATGGCACCTTCACCTCCGAACCCTTCACCGGTGCCGAGGACGACGCTGTCGGCACGGTCCGCGTCGGCGCGGTCGATCCCAAACGCAGCGACGACCTGTGGCTGGTCACCACCGACTTTCTCACCCCGACCACGCTCTGGCTCGCCCGGGCGGACGGAGAGCCGGAGAAGCTCAAGTCGATGCCGGCGTTCTTCGACGCCGCCGGCCTGGTGGCCGAGCAGCACTTCACCACCTCCGACGACGGAACCCGGGTGCCGTACTTCCTGGTGCGCCGGGAGGATCTCACCTTCGACGGCACCGCGCCGACGCTGATGTACGGCTACGGCGGTTACGAGATCCCGATGCTGCCGAACTACAACGCCGCATTGGGCACCGCGTGGTTGGCGGAGGGCGGGGTGTATGTCTTGACCAACATCCGCGGTGGCGGGGAGTACGGCCCGGCTTGGCACCAGGCCGCGATGCGGGAGAACCGGCACCTGGCCTACCAGGACATGGCGGCCATCGCCCGCGACCTGGTCGAGCGCGGCGTCACCTCGCACAACCGGATCGGCGTGCAGGGCGGATCCAACGGTGGTCTGCTCACCGGGAACATGCTGGTGCACTACCCGGAACTCTTCGGCGCGATCGTCATCCAGGTGCCGCTGCTGGACATGGAGCGCTACCACCTGCTGCTGGCCGGCGCGTCCTGGATCGCGGAGTTCGGTGACCCGGAGGTCCCCGAGGACTGGGAGTTCCTGCGCACCTTCTCCCCGTACCACCTGTTCGAGCCCGACGCGCAGTACCCTCCGGTGCTGTTCACCACCTCCACCCGCGATGACCGGGTGCACCCCGGGCACGCCCGCAAGATGGCGGACCTGATGATCGAGGCGGGCAAGGACGTGACCTACTACGAGAACATCGAAGGCGGTCACGGCGGAGCGGCCACGAACGCCCAGGCCGCCCACATGCAGGCACTGGTCTACCGCTTCCTGGCCGAGCGCCTCGGCCTGAACTGAGCCCGGCCGCTGCCCGGGCGCCTGCGAGCGGGTCGAGGACGGTCACGGGCCCGGGCGAGCCGGGTGGCTCAGCGCCGCCCGGCGTCGGCGGCCGGCCCGCTCGGCGGACCGCTAGGCGCCGTTGACCTCGTCGCGCCAGGCGATCCAGCGCTCGAAGCCGGTCATGTCGTAGTCCGGGCCGGAGGTGCCCAGGGTGAACAGGCGCACGCCCTGGGCGCGCAGCGCTTCCCCTGACTCAGCCGGTTCGGGCAGCGTGTTCCCGTCCCGGCCGCGGGGGCCGGCGCCCGCAGAGACCTCGATCTCACCCATGTCCCGGCCCACGGCGTCGCAGTGCGCCCGCAGCACCGAGAGCTTGTGGTCCAGTTCCGCACCCGTGGCGAAGGAGTGCCAGATGTCGGCGTGCTCGGCCACCATGCGCAGCGTCTTCTTCTCCCCGGCGCCACCGATCAGCAGCGGCATCGACCCGGCAGGGGCGGGATTGAGCACGTCCAGCCGGTGCCGGATCCGGGGTAGCGCCTCGCCCAGTGCATCCAAGCGGGTGCCGGGGGTGCCGAACTCGTACCCGTAGGCCTCGTAGTCCTTCGCGAACCAACCGGCACCCAGACCCAGGATCAACCGACCACCGCTGATGTGGTCGACCGTGCGGGCCATGTCCGCAAGCAGGTCCGGGTTCCGGTAGGAGTTGCACGCGACCAGGGCACCCAGCTGGATGCTGGAGGTCTGCTCCGCCCACGCACCGAGCATGGTCCAGCACTCGAAGTGCTTGCCATCGGGGTCACCGTTGAGGGGGAAGAAGTGGTCCCAGTTGAACGCAACGTCGACTCCGATGTCCTCGGCGCGGCGTACCGCGTCGCGGATCGCGGCGTAGTCGGCGTGCTGGGGCTGGATCTGCACGGCGATGCGCACCGGACGCTGCTGTGCCGTCGTCGGGCTCTGTGCGGGCGTCGGGTTCTGGGCGGTGCCAGGGCTCTGTTCGGTCATGAAAAGCATTGTGGCAGTCAGGCCGATCGGTCTATTCTGCATCCATGCGGTCAGAAGCCAGGGCGAACGGCCGACAACGGTCCTTCATCGAGCAGGCACGTCGGGCCCAGATCGTCCGGGCCGCGATCGAAACCGTGGCCGAGACCGGGTACTCCGGGGCCTCGCTGTCCCGGATCGCGCGGCGCGCCGGCATCAGCAAGAGCGTGATCTCCTATCACTTCGCCGGCAAGGACGACCTGCTCACCCAGGTGGTGACCGACTTCTTCGCTGACACCGAGGCTCACATGCGCTCCGAGCTCGCGGAGGCGAGGACTGCCACCGACCTGATCCGCACCTGGGTCAGCGCTCAGGTCGACTACTTCGCCCGGCATCGCGCTCAGTTCCTGGCCATGACCGAGATCGTGATGAACCATCGCGACGCCGCGGGCGTGCGGCCGTTCCTGGAGGTGATCTCCGGGGAGGTCGAGGCGATCAGCCGCATCCTCACCGACGGTCGGCGGGCCGGGGAGTTCCGCGACTTCGACGTCACCGACGTCGCCGTCATCATCATCCGCGCCACCGAGGGTGTGCTCGGGGCCTGGATGGCCGACGAGCACACCGACCTCGATGCCCAGACCGCAGCCCTGATCGACTTCATCGACCACGCCATCCGGAACCAGCCACCGCCGAACCCACCACCTCACCACGCCACCCAGGGGGCCTGACATCACCGGTACACCGGACCCGAACGAGCCGGACGCCAACACCAACGCCGCCGCCAGTACTCCTGGCACCACCGGCGACGACCCCGACGAACGCCCGGTACCGCGCCAGTTGCGCCCACCGCAGCACCGGCTTGAACGCTCGGTCACCACGTTGTGGATCCTGCAGGCGCTGGTCTTCCCCGGCCTGCTGCTGGCCGGTTCGATCGTGGCTTACGTGCTGTGGGAAGCGGCCCGGCCGTGGCTGATCGCCGCGATCATCATCTCCGCACTGGGGACGTTGGTGAGCGTCGCCGTGGAGCCCTGGTGGCGCTTCGCGGTGCACCGCTGGGAGGTCACCGACGAAGCCGTCTACGCACGCAGCGGGTGGGTCGTGAAGGAGTGGCGGGTCGCGCCGATCTCCCGCATCCAGACCGTGGACTCCGTCCGTGGACCCTTCGAGCAGCTGCTGGGGCTGGCCACGCTGCGTGTCACCACCGCCTCATCCTCGGGGGCCATCGAGATCAACGGCCTGGACGCCGACGTGGCAGCCGACGTCGCCGAGCGCCTGACCCTGATCACCGAGCGCACCCCGGGGGATGCCACATGAGCGGCGAGGAGATCCGCGTGGACGACACGACCCGGGCCGACATCTCCGGCGACGTGGCCGCCAGCACCGAGCCACTGGTGCAGACCGACGCACCCTGGCAGCGTCTGCACTCCCGGATGATCTGGGTGGACGCGTTGCAAACGGTCATCTCCCTGGCGCCGGGCATCGTGGCGATCACGGTGTTCGACGTCGAGGCCGACATGAGCAGCATGTGGCCGTTCGTGGCGATCGCGGTCTTCGGCGTCCTCGGGGCCATCAGCGACGCGCTGCGCTGGGTCTTCACCCGCTACCGGGTCAGCGAGGACTACGTCGAACGGCGCACCGGTGTGCTGGTGCGCCAGTACCGTTCGGTACGCCGAGACCGGATCCGATCGGTCGACGTCGAGGCCCGGCTGCGACACCGGCTGTCCGGGCTGCGCATCGTGCGGATCGGCGCCGGGCAGCAGAGCGCCGCCGGGGAGGCCGCCTTCGACCTGGACGCCGTGCTGGCAGCAGACGCCGAGCAACTGCAGCGCATCCTGCTGCGGGACCGCCGTCGACCCTCGAGCGGCACCGTCGCGGCGGGGCGGACCCCGCAGTCACCAGACGACGGCGACCACCAGGTGGCCGAGATCGACATCCAGGTGGAGGCCGAGTCCACAGACGCCGGCAGCCAGGGCAGCGACGATCCCATGCCAGAGCGGGCACCGCAGATCCTCAGCCGGCTGCAGCCGCGATGGGTGCTCTACAACCTGTTCAACATCTGGGCCCTGGTGCTGGCCGCCGGAGTGCTATGGGGCGGTTTCTGGCTCGCGGCGACGTTCAACCTCGACGTACTCAGTTACGGCCGGAACCTGGTGGCATGGGACGGTCTGGATTGGGCCGGCCGGACCGCGATCGCGGTGGGCGTGGTGGCGATGGTCGGTGTGCTGGGCATGGCGATCACGTTCTTCACCTCGCACTGGAGGTTCGAACTCTCCCGGGTGTTCGGTGCCGAGACCACCATGCTGCGCACCCGCCAGGGCCTGTTCCACACCAAGGAGGTGAACCGGGACGAGGGCCGGATCCGGGGCGTGGCGATCGCCGAACCGTTGCTGTGGCGCTGGCTCGGTGTCACCGACACCACCGTGATCACCACCGGGTTGGACGCATGGTCCTCCTCGGATCCGACCACGATTCTGCCGCGGGGTCCGCGCGCGGTGGCCTGCCGGGTCAGCGGCGAGGTGCTGCAGACCGACGTCAATCCGATCACCACCCCGTTGCAGTCGCACCCGGGTGCGGCGTTGCGGCGCCGGTTGTGGTGGGCGCTGGCGACCGCGGCGATCGTGACCGGTGTGCTGTGGTGGCTGGCGCGGACCGACGTCATCGGATTCGGATGGATCTGGACAGGAGCGGTGCAGCTGCCCTTCGCCGTCGGCGCGGCGCTGGTCGCCTACCGCGCCCTCGGACACACGATCGCGGGCGCGTATGTGGTGATGCGTTCGGGGCTGCTCAGCCGGTACACCACCGCGCTGCAGCGCGATGCGGTGAGCACCGTCGCCGTGAGCGAGTCGTTGTTGCAGCGACGACTCGGGCTGCGCACCGTATCCGCGATGACCGCTGCGGGCGATGGTGCCTACGACGCGCCGGACGTGCCGGCGGACTCGGCTGCGGAGTTGGCGAACCTCGCCTCCGACGGTCTGCTCGAACCGTTCCTGGTGCCCCCGGGCCGGCCCGCGGACTGACGGGTCAGGGCCAGCGCAGCCCGCTGGTCCAGGCTCCGTCCGCAGCGGTGTAGCGCAGCCGGATCTGGCCGCGGTCAGTGGTGGCCTGCCAGAACTCCACCCACTCCGGCCGAATCGCGTAGGCGGCCCAGTGCGGGGCCACCAGGTCCGGGTCGGCCTCGACCTCGGCCAGTGATTGCGCATAGGCGTCCCAGTACTCCTGCCGCGAACCCAGCGGCTGGCTCTGCGCACCGGTGAGGCATGCGGCCCGCGAACCGGGTGGCCGCGCCAGGAAGTCCGCGGCACCGGCCTCGGCGGACAGTCGCCCCACCCCACCCTGTACCCGCACCTGACGGCCCATGGCGGGCCAGAAGAAGGTCAGTGCAGCATAGGGGTTGGCCGCCATGTCCTGACCCTTGGGGCTGGTGGACTGGGTGGCGAAGACCCAACCACGCTCGTGCAGGTCCCTGAGGATCAGGGTGCGCCCACTCACCCGGCCGCGATCACCGGCAGTGGACAGCACCGCAGCGTGCGGCATCGGCACCCCGGCCCCCGTGGCCTCGCGCAGCCATGCGGTGAACAGGGTGATCGGGTCGGTTGGGGCGCTGCCGGGGTCGAATTCCGGCAGCGGGCCGGCAAACGTCGGCAGCGCCCGCAACCATTGGCGCATCAGAGACGTTGCAGCAGTTGCTCAGTGTTCTTGGCGGCCTGCACCGCCGCCACGATCGCCTCCAGCGAGACCCGGATCAGGATCAGGTAGAGCAGCGCCAGCAGCCCACCCAGGATCATCGTGGCGAATCCGGCGCCGACGCTGGCCGAGAAACTCGCGATGACCGCGAACAGGTATCCGATCCCGAAGGCGACCAGGAGCAGGATGAACAGCACCTTCACCACGGATTCGGCGATGTAGCGCTTGAAGGTGAAGTCGAAGAGATTGGCGAAGAAGTTCCCGCTCTGCTGCTGCTCATAGCCCTGGACCCACCCAGGGGCGCCCGGGCCTCCAGGTGCGCCGGGACCTGCAGGTCCTCCCGGGCCGGCGCCGTATCCGGCGGCCGGGGGCTGGTAGCTCTGCCCCGGAGGCGGTCCCTGGTAGCCACCACCCTGGGGCTGCTGTGCCCCCGGCTGCGGCGGGACTGACTGGTGACCGCCGGGCGGGGGCGGCGGCATGTTCGGGTTCTGCGGCTGGCTGGCGTTGCCGTAGTTGTCAGTCACAAGGACTCCTAGTTTCTTGGTGGTCGGCGGCGCGTGCCGAACTCGCAGGTCGCACACGCCTTGTCGTTCCGAAGCGTAGTAGAGCGACCGGCCGCCTGACTGCGGATCGCGACGGGCAGGGGTGCCCATCGACCGGTCCGCGACCCACGGCGAGGATGCCCGCCAAGGTGGAGTCGCCGAAGCAGGACAGGCACCCCGGGGCCGGGATGGCACCGGAAGGACGCCGCCGGTCGCCTCAGCGCAGTGGTCGCCACAGCACCAACGCGCGCCGGGAGTCCTCACCGGCGCGTTGGCGGGCACGCTGTCCCAGCGGAAGGGCGACGACGTCCCCGGTGGCGCTCGCGGTGAACACCCGGCGATGACCGGTGCTGACCCCGAGCAGGCGCTGGACCTCGGCGACCAGGCGCTCGTTCCGCTCGGTCAGTTCCAGAATGCGTTTGATCCCGGCCAGGTTGACGCCCTCGTCCTGGGAGAGTCGCTGGACCTCCCGGAGCATGTCGACGTCACGTTCGGAGTAGCGCCGCCCCCGCCCTGGGGTGCGGCGGGGGACCACGATCCCCAGGCGGTCATACTGGCGCAGCGTCTGCGGGTGCATGCCCGCCAGTTCCGCGGCTGCGGAGATCGCCAGCCGTGGGGTGGTGTAGTGAGCGCCTGGCATGTCATGCCCTTGCCGCATCCGCCAGGCCGGCGCGCGGGTCGGTGTCATCGCTTGCGGCGACGAACGTGTCCAACGCCGACTTGGCCTGCTTGGACAGGTTCCTCGGGACGGCGACCTGCACCGTGACGATCAGGTCACCGGTGCTCTTCGCCGTCTTCACGCCCTTGCCCTTGACCCGCAACCGGGCCCCGGACTGGGTGCCGGCCGGGACCTTCAGCCGCACGGTGTCCCCGGACAGGGTCGGCACCGAGATCGTGGCGCCCTCCACCGCCTCCGGGAAGGTGATCGGCACGGTGATGGTCAGGTTGTTCCCGCTGATCCCGAACACCGGGTGCGGGTCGACGTGCACGGTGACCACGAGGTCACCGGGTGCGCCGCCGCCGATGCCGGGCTGGCCCTTTCCGGCCAGGCGGATCTTCTGCCCGTCCCGCACCCCGGCGGGGATGCGCACGTTCATCGAACGTCCGCGCTCCATGGTCAGGGTGACCGTGGAGCCCTCCACCGCGGTCCGGAAGGGCAGGTGCGCGGAGGTGGTGATGTCGCCACCTTTCTGGCCACCGAACCCGAAACCGGATCGCCCGCCGCCGGGCTGCGGCCCCGCACCACCACCGAACAGTCCCCCGAGCAGGTCGTCCAGGTCCGGACCACCGGCACCGCCGGCGCCCCCGGGTCCACCGCTGGAGTAGCGCACCCGTGGCCCACCGGCCCCGCCACCGGCGAACATGCCGTTGAACAGGTCCTCGAAACCGCTGGCCCCGGCGCCGCCGGGGCCGGAGGCGAACCGCGGTCCGCCTCCGGCCATGGCGCGGAGCGCGTCGTACTGCTTGCGTTGCTCAGTATCGGAGAGCACCGCGTAGGCCTCGCCGATCTCCTTGAACTTTTGCTCCGCGGCAGCGTCACCCGGGTTCTGGTCGGGGTGCCACTTGCGGGCCAGTTTGCGGTAGGCCTTCTTCACCGCAGCCGCGTCGGCGTCCTTGGACACCCCGAGCGTGCGGTAGAAATCCTTCTCCAGCCAGTCCTGTCCGCTCATGGCACCTCACCTCCCTGGTTCATTGTCGCGCGCAATCTCATGCGCCGTTTGGTCTCGTGCGAGCGGTCGAGTTCACTGCGGCCCGGACACCGCCACCCGGGCCGGTCGGACCACCCGATCGCCCACGCGATACCCGGGCTGCAACACGGTCGCGATCGTATTCTCGGTCGCTTCCTCGCTGTGCTCGTGCATCAGGGCCTCGTGCACCTCCGGGTCGAACGGCTCACCGACGGCGCCGAAGCGTTCCACGCCGTACTTCCCGGCGAGACTGGACTCCAGCTTCTCGGCGATCGCACCGAACGGGCCGGACAGTTCCTCGTGCTCACGTGCCGCGGCGATGTCGTCCAGCACCGGGATCAAGGTCTCGACCACGTCTGCCACGCCCAAACTCTGCGCGGCCTCCACCTCCGCGCGGGAACGGCGCACGTAGTTGTTGAACCGCTGGTCCAGGTTGTACAGGTCCGCCTTGGCGCGTTGCAGTTGGTCGAACAGATCCGCCGCCTCCGCCTTGGCTTCGGCCACCGGGTCGGGCTCGGCTGGGGACTCGACGTCGGACGCCTCCGGGGCGCCCCCGGCCGGGGCGCCGTCGGGGGAGACGGCGCCCGGCTCGGCGGCTTCCGGCATCTCCTCGCGGCGCTGACCGGTCTCGGGGTCGATGCGCCGCTTATCGCGAATCACCGGCTTACCCTCGAACTCGGACTCGCTCACTTGGATTCCTCGTCCTCGTCCACGATCTCGGCGTCGACGATGTCCTCATCCTCGGCTGCGCCCGGACCCTGGCCCTCCGTGGGGCCCGTGTCGCCACCGGCCTCACCGGCCGCACCCGACTCCGACTGCTGCTGGGCGTAGAGGGCCTCACCGATCTTCTGGCTGGCGGTGGACAGTTCGGTCTGGGCGGTCTTGATCGCCTCGATGTCCTCGCCCTCCAGGGCCTTCTTCAGTTCGTCGACCTTGCCCTTGACCTCGCTGGAAACGTCCTCGGGGAGTTCCTCGGCGTTGTCGGTGAGCAGCCGCTCGGTGGAGTAGGCCAGTTGCTCGGCACTGTTGCGGGTGTCGGCCTCCTCACGGCGCTTGGCGTCCTCGGCCGCGTGGGCCTCGGCCTCCTTGACCATCCGGTCGATCTCCTCCTCCGGCAGCGCCGAGCCACCGGTGATGGTCATCGACTGCTCGGTGCCGGTACCCCGGTCCTTGGCCGAGACGTGCACGATGCCGTTGGCGTCGATGTCGAAGGTGACCTCGATCTGCGGCATACCCCGGGGAGCCGGGGCGATTCCGGTGAGTTCGAAGGTGCCCAGCGGCTTGTTGTCGCTGGTGAACTCACGCTCACCCTGGAACACTTGGATCGCCACCGAGGGCTGGTTGTCCTCGGCGGTGGAGAACACCTCGCTGCGCTTGGTCGGGATCGCGGTGTTGCGCTCGATCAACTTGGTCATCACCCCGCCCTTGGTCTCGATGCCCAGGGACAGTGGGGTGACGTCGATCAGCAGCACGTCGGTGCGGTCCCCCTTGATGACGCCGGCCTGCAGGGCGGCGCCCACAGCCACGACCTCATCGGGGTTCACGCCCTTGTTGGGCTCGCGGCCACCGGTGAGTTGCTTGACCACCTCGGTCACGGCCGGCATCCGGGTGGAACCACCCACGAGCACCACGTGGTCGATCTCGGAGAGGTCGATCCCGGCATCCTTGATGACGTTGTGGAAGGGGGTCTTGGTCCGGTCGAGCAGGTCGGAGGTCATGTCCTCGAACTGCGCGCGGGTCAGGCGCTCGTCCAGGTGGATCGGGCCGTTCTCGCTCATCGACAGGTACTGCAGCGAGATGTTCGTCGAGGTGGCGCTGGACAGTTCCTTCTTGGCCTGTTCGGCGGCCTCACGCAGACGCTGCAGGGCGATCTTGTCCTTGGACAGGTCCACCCCGGAGGAACTCTTGACCTGGTTCACCAACCAGTCGACGATCCGCTGGTCCCAGTCGTCACCGCCGAGTCGGTTGTCGCCGTTGGTGGCGCGCACCTGGATGGTGGAGAAGTCGTCCTCGTCCTTGCCGACTTCCAGCAGGGAGACGTCGAAGGTTCCGCCACCGAGGTCGAAGACGAGGATGAGCTCGTCCTCCTTGCCCTTCTCCAGCCCGTAGGCCAGGGCGGCGGCGGTGGGCTCGTTGACGATCCGCAGCACGTTCAGGCCTGCGACCTGTCCGGCGTCCTTGGTGGCCTGCCGCTCGGCGTCGTTGAAGTAGGCGGGCACGGTGATGACCGCGTCGGTGACCGGCTCACCCAGGTAGGACTCGGCGTCCTTCTTCAACTTGCCCAGCACCCGCGCGGAGATCTCCTGCGCGGTGTAGGTCTTGTCGTCGATGTCGATCGACCAGTCGGTGCCCATGCTGCGCTTGACCGAGGTGACCGTGCGGTCGACGTTGGTGACGGCTTGGCGCTTGGCGATCTCGCCGACCAGCACCTCACCGGTCTTGGAGAACGCGACCACCGAGGGGGTGGTCCGGGCGCCCTCTGCGTTGGCGATGACGGTGGGTTCGCCACCCTCGAGAACCGACACCACCGAGTTCGTGGTGCCCAGGTCGATACCGACCGCTCGTGCCATGGTGATTGCTCCTTCCCGGCCTGTGGGCCGGCGATTGATTCGGGGACGTTCGTGGCGCTGGTGAGCCTCGGAAGGTTCACGGTTGAGTCGTGCGCACTCAAGATTCACCTGCCCGGATTCCGTTGTCAAACCCAGATCGAAGAACTTGAGTCTATTAGGCTCAACTATGCGCGAGGGTGGTCTATTCCCAGGTTTCGCGGTACCGAGCCACCATGGCCCTAGCCTTGCCCTGTGCAGCCACTACACACTCACCGATACGGCCGCAGCGGGGCCAGGCCCGTGGTGCTCCTGCATGGAGTCACCGACGCCGGCACCGCGTGGCCGGACCTGGTCTTACACTGGCGGGAGCGGTGGGACATCCACGCTCCGGACCTACGCGGCCACGGCCGCTCCCCTCGGTTTGCCGAGGATCAGCTCGACGCCGCCCCGGACGTCATGCTCGACGACGTGCTGGCGGTGCTCGAGCACATCGGTGAACCGGTGGCACTCATCGGGCACTCGCTCGGGGGGTTCCTCGCACTGCGCGCCGCGCTGGCGCGGCCCCGGAACATCGCCGCCCTCGTCCTGGAGGACCCGGCCAAGCCGAGCGGCTCACGTCCCGATCCGCAGTTCGTGGCAGCGAACGAGGCGCTGCTGGACAGCATGGTCGATCCGGGGACCCAGATCGAACGGATGCTGCGCGAGACCCCCTGGACGCGGGCCGAGGTGGAAGCCTGGGCCGCCTGCAAGCCGCTCGTGGATCGCCGGTACATCGCTCGTGGGCTGTTCCTGGGTGACGCGCTGTGGGAGGAGCGTTTCGAGGCGCTGACCGTCCCCACCTTGCTCATCCTCCCGCCGGAGGCGCCGATGGCTCCGCGTCCGGTGCGCAACGACTCGGTCCGCACGGTCGTGATCCCCGAGTCCGGTCACTGTGTCCGACGGGACCAGCCCGACCGTTACCACGAGGCCGTCGACGCGTTCCTCGCCGACCACCTGGGCGCGTGATCGTCGGGTACCGCGGGGCGACCGCGCGTCGGTGCACCCGACGCCCGACCGTGGGTTCACGCAAGGCGGCGCAGTGCCTCCTCGGCGAAGTCGACCAGCGACACCTGGTCGATCAACAGGGCCCGTGCCGACCCCACGCTGCCGGGCTGAACGTCGTAGGCGCGGCAGAAGTCGGCCAGGATGGCCTCGAACGCCTCGTCGTCGTAGTCCCAGTCCTCGAAGGTGACCCACTCGCGCCTGCCGTCGCGGTTGACCGGCGCGCCCTGGCGAAGCACCGGCGAGGTGCCGGCCCGGGCCTCGGCCAGATGAAGACTGGTGCAGTTGGTGGTGCCCAGCAGCAGCGTCCGGCCACCCAGTTCGTAGACCCGCGCCAGCGGTGAGTTCTCGCCGAGTGACCAGGCCAGCTGATGCCCCGCGGTCACCTTCTCGGCCTGCGCGCCCCACGCGGCGAAGGAGACGTGCGGGTGGCTGCTCCGGTGCACCCCGGGCCAGGTTCGTAGCGTCTCGGCGATGAGGCCCATGTGCTCACTGGGCGTGCGGCGCGGGTCGAATGCCGGCATCTCGCCGCGGATCACCGGCCACCAATGCTCCGGGACCGCGGGTGCGGCCCAGCCTGCGGGGTCGGTCAGACCGGAGGTGTGCGTGGGCGCCACCAGCGTGCCGGCATCGGTGAGCACGTCCTGCAGCGCCTGCAGCACGGCGACCGCGCCACCGGCCACCCAGCCGATCGAGCGCAGACTGCTGTGTACCAGCACGACATCACCGGGACGAAGTCCCAGGCCGCGCAGATCCGCGGCCAGGTCTGTTCTGGTCACCGGCCGACCATTCGGGTCGATCAGGTTCCTGACGTCGTTCACCGGCCTCATCCTGCCGGATCGGGCAGTGGGCGCCCAGGGAAATCGACGTGGTGGGCGGGCCGAGATCGCTCGCGTCGGCGCACCGTCGGCAGATTTCGTTGTCGTCCAGAACAAATCCGCTAGGATCACTCTCGTGCCCTGCTTCCGACGGTGAAGAGCGACCCCATGACTGACCCCCGAACCCTGCCTGACTTCGACAGCAGCCGCGCCCGCCACGCCCTGGTGGTCCGCGGCGGTTGGGACGGCCACCAGCCCATCGAGGCCACCGAGGAATTCCTCCCGTTCCTGCGCGAGCACGGCTTCGAGGTGCAGGTCCACGAGTCGCCCGAGCCTTATGCCGACGCCGACCTGATGGCCGGCATCGACCTGATCGTGCAGTGCAACACGATGAACACCATCACCGATGAGCAGTTCACCGGCCTGCGCACCGCGATCGAGGCCGGCACCGGGTTCGGGGGCTGGCACGGCGGCATCGCCGACTCCTACCGGAACAACTCCGACTACCTGCACCTGGTGGGCGGGCAGTTCGCCACCCACCCGGGCAAGGCCCCGGAGGAACGCCGCGGCCACATGGACGACAACTACGTCCCGCACACCATCGAGATCACCGGCGCCGGGCGAAACCACCCCATCACCGCCGGCATCTCCGACTTCGACCTGGTCACCGAGCAGTACTGGGTCCTGGCCGATGACTACAACGACGTGCTGGCCACCACCACCCAGAAGGTGCGCCCCTGGGACCCCTGGCACCGGGAGGTCACCTCACCCGCGGTGTGGACCAGACTGTGGGGCGCCGGGCGCATCTTCGTGTGCACACCCGGTCACCGCGTGGACATCCTGCGGGACGACAACGTGGGCACCATCGTGCGCAGAGGGCTGTTGTGGGCCAGCCGCTGAACGTCGGGATCATCGGCTGCGGCAACATCTCCCGCCAGTACCTGGACAACCTGCGCCGGCTGGGCAACCTGAACCTGACCGCCGTCAGCGACGTCCACGAGCCCGCCGCCCGCGCGGTGGCCGAGGCCGAAGGAGTGCCCGCGCTGCAGGTGACCGACCTGCTGCAGGCCGACACCGTCGATGTGGTGCTGAACCTGACCACACCGACCGCACACGCCCCGCTCGCGCTGGCCGCCTTCGAGGCCGGTAAGCACGTCTACCTGGAGAAGCCGTTCGCCACCACACCCACCGAAGCCGAGGAACTCCTGAGCGCCACCACCGAGACCGGCCTGCGCCTCGGCAGCGCTCCGGACACCGTGCTGGGCACCGGCGTCCAGACCGCCCGGGCTCTGGTCGATGAAGGCAGGATCGGGGTACCGGTCGGGGCCACCGCGTTCATGCTGGCCCCCGGCCACGAGTTCTGGCATCCCAACCCCGCCTACTACTACGCCGCGGGCGGTGGCCCGCTGCTGGACATGGGCGTGTACTACCTGACCGCCCTGGTCACCATGCTCGGCCCGGTGCGCGCCGTCTCGGCGATGGCCGGCCGCGCCCGGACCGAGCGGGTCGTTCCCGACGACGCTCCGCGCGCCGGTGAGGTACTTCCGGTGAACGTGGACACCTTCACCTCGGCGCTGTTGCAGCACGCCGGTGGCGCCATCTCCACCCTGGTGGTCAGTTTCGACGTGGTCGCCACCGAGGTGCCCCGGATCGAGGTCTACGGAGCCGAGGGCACCATCGCGGTGCCCGACCCGAACCACTTCGACGGCGACGTACGGCTGGGCCGGTTCCGCTCGGAGTTCACCCCGGTGGCCCCACTGGCCGGTTACCGGGGCGCCGGGCGCGGTTACGGCCTCTCCGACATGGCCCGGGCGATCGAGGACGGCGGGCCGCACCGGCAGAGCGCCGAACTCGGCTTCCACGTCCACGAGGTGATGGACCGGATCGCCGAAGCAGCCCAGCAGCAGGCGGTGCTGACCGTGCACAGCACCTGCGAGCGCCCGGCACCGGTCCCGCTCAGCGATGACCCAGCCCTGAACTGAAGACCCCGACGAAAGGAAACCGGCGATGACCGCGACGGTGCGGGTGGCAATGATCGGACACGCCTTCATGGGTGCCGCCCACTCCCAGGCCTGGCGGGCAGTGCACCGCTTCTTCGATCTCGACGTGCATCCGCAGATGGCGGTGCTGGTGGGCCGGGACCCGGCGCGGGCCGCGGAGGCGGCCGCCACCCTGGGATGGCAGGAGTCGGCCACCGACTGGCGCGAGGTGGTGCGCCGTGACGATGTGGACCTGGTGGACATCTGCACCCCCGGCGACACCCACGCCGAGATCGCCCTGGCTGCCCTCGAGGCGGGCAAACACGTGCTGTGCGAGAAACCGCTGGCCAACACCCTGGCCGAGGCCACCCGGATGACCACCGCCGCCCGCTCGGCGGCAGGCAACGGGGTGCGCTCGATGGTCGGGTTCACCTACCGGCGGGTGCCCGCAGTGGCGCTGATGCGCAGGATGGTCGCCGACGGCGCGATCGGCACCATCCGCCACATCCGCGGACAATACCTGCAGGACTGGATCGTGGACCCCGACTTCCCGCTCGTGTGGCGTCTGCAACAGGAGCGGGCCGGCTCCGGTGCGCTCGGTGACATCGGCGCGCACATCCTGGACCTGGCCCAGTTCGTCTCCGGCCAGCGCATCACCGGGGTTGCCGCGCAGACCGAGACCTTCGTTCGTCGTCGGCCGCTCGCGCACGGGGGCGGCGCCCTGGGCGCCGCGACGGCGCAGGCGGACGCACCGATGGGAGAGGTGACCGTCGACGACGCCGCGGTGCTGCTGGCCCGCACCGACGGCGGGGCACTCGGCACCTTCGAGGCCACCCGGTTCGCCACCGGGCGCAAGAACCGGATCATGCTGGAGCTCAACGGCTCGGACGGCACCCTGGCGTTCAACTTCGAGAACATGAACGCCCTGGAGTACTACGACGCCTCCCAAGGGGATCTGGCCGGGTTCACCACGATTCCGGTGACCGAACCGACCCACCCCTATGTGGGGGCCTGGTGGCCGCCCGGGCACGGGCTGGGCTATGAGCACGCGTTCATCCACCAGGCCCGGGACTTCCTGGAGGCGATCGCCACCGGAACCGACCCCCAACCCTCCTTCGCCGAGGGCGCCGGGGTGCAGCACCTGCTGGAGGCGGTGCTGGCCAGCGCCGCGGACCACGCCCGCTGGACCGAGGTCGGCACGTGAGGCGCAGGGCCTTGTTCACAAATCGGTAACGGTCCCCTACCGCCGCAACAGCGGTCGCGATGGTGACACAGAGCAGTCATCACACACCGACCACAAGCAAGGGGATGACCGATGAGACACGCGGGAGTGATCGCCGCCGCCACCGTGATCGCGGTGCTGGGCCTCGCGGGGTGCGGCAGCACCGGTTCGGACTCGGGGGGCGCACCGGACTCGGTGGAGATGACCCGTGAGTACGCCGAGCCCGCGATGGACGCCGACGCCGGCTACGACGACGCCGGGGGCTACGCCGACGCCGCCGAGGACGGGCACGTCCCCGGCCAGCCCTCCGGTGACATCTCCGTCCGGGAGGTCATCACCACCGCCGAGGTGAGCATCGTGGTGTCCGACCCCGCCGCGAGCGCCAACGAGGTGGTACGCCTGGCCGAGACCGCCGGCGGCCGGGTGGACCAGCGTTCGCTTCACGCGGCGGACAACGACGGTGACGACGACTACCCGGCCAGCGGGTGGTTGACGGTGCGCATTCCCGCCGCCGATCTGGATGACTTCCTCGACGACCTGGACGAGGTGGGCGAGATCCGCCAGGTCAGCCAGAGTTCCGACGACGTCACCCAGGTCGCCCAGGACCTCGACGCCCGGATCGAGGCCCTGGAGACATCGACCGACCGGTTGCTGGACATCATGGCCGAGGCCGAGGACAGCGCGGACCTGATCGCGGCCGAGGAGGCCCTGAGCCGGCGGCAGGGCGAACTGGAGTCGCTGCGCTCACAGCGGGCGTACCTGTCCGACCAGGTCGCCATGTCCACCGTGCACGTGGACCTCACCGCAGAGCGGGCGCCGGTGATCGAGTCCGACGGTTTCACCGGTGGTCTTCAGACCGGATGGCACGCCATGATCTCCTTCGTCTCGGCGCTGCTGGTCCTCGCCGGCGTGCTGGCGCCGTGGCTGGCCATCGTCGGGGTACCGCTGCTGGTCATCGTCTTGGTGGTGCGCCGCCGGCGCCGGTCCCGGGCGGCCGGGACGACGACGGGGCTCACCCCGGGGGCCGAGGCCTCGGTTGAGGCTCCGGCCGCCCCGGACCGGGCGTCGGAGGCCTCCGGGGACTAGCCGGTACTGCGCCGGGGGGGTGGGGTTCGCTGTCAGCGAATCGCGGAATTGAGTCGACCACGCTCAAGTTGACTCAGATAGCACGTCTTCGTACGTGAACCATCAGTCTTCTGGAGGAACAACGATGAGCACCCTTTCCCTGTGGTCCCGGCGCAACCCCGCCACCGAGTTCGACGCCCTGGTGCGCAACGCCTTCGGCGCCCACGCCTTGGCGACAACCGGGTACACCCCGGCCGCCGAGGTAGTGCGCGATGGCGAGGACGCCCTGGTGCGGCTGGAACTGCCCGGCGTGAAGGTCGACTCCGACGTGACCGTGGAGGTGACCGACGGACGCCTCGTGATCCGCGGTGAGCGCCACGGGACGAAGGAATCGGCCGAGAACGCCACCGTGCGCGAGATCCGCTACGGCTCTTTCGAGCGCACCTTCCGGCTGCCGAGTTCTGTCGGTGCCGACCAGATCAGCGCCGACTACGACGCCGGGATCCTCACCGTACGGGTGGCCGGTGCCTACGCCGGCTCCACGCCGCGGCAGATCTCCATCAACACGGTCGCGCCGGTGCAGGTTGAGGGCGAGCAGGCAGAGTAGGTCTGCCTCACCTGCGCCGCGGGGCTCTTGACGCCCCAACCGGCCGGGCCGGTCCACACGGGTCGCGCCCGGCCGGTGTGCTGTGCGCCCTGGCTCACCAACCCTGCGGGGTGCGGTCGCCGACGGTGATCCCGGCCGGGCCGACGGCGAAACTCACCCGGTCCAGTCCGCTCGCCCCGGCGTGGGCTTGCCCGAGCAGGGACAAACCGTGGCTGCCGCCCACCCCCAGCACCGCACACCCGGCGGCCAGGCCCGCGGTGACCCCGGCCGGGGCGTCCTCGATCACCAGGCACCGCCGCGGATCCACCCCGAGCGCCCGAGCACCCAGGCGGAACGGATCCGGATACGGCTTGCCGCGCTCGACGTCGTCGGCCGTGATCACCACCTCGGGTGGTTCCAGCCCGGAACCGTTGATACGCGCCCACGCTTGCGCATGGGTGCAGGAGGTGACGATCGCTGCCTGATCCGGGCCCAGTGAGCCCAGTGCGAACTCGGCGCCGGGCAGCACGGGGATTCCGGTCGCATCGGCGATCTCCAGTTCCAGGATCCGGGCGACGCCGGCCTGCACCTGCGCGGCGGGCAGCAGAGTCGGGACCACCTGGGAGGCCGGGATCCCATGCTGCACCTCGAACGTCTCGGCGTCGGGCAGGCCGAACTCACGGGCCCACCGGCGCCAGCAACGCTGCGCCGAGGCAGCCGAGTCGATCAGGGTGCCGTCCATGTCGAACAGCACGGCGTCGAAGGTGCGGTCGGCGAACGCGCGGCCCGGCGTCGGCAGGCCGACGCCTCCGGCCTCCGGGGTGCGGCCGTGCACTCAGGACAGGCGGGCGGGCGGGGACTGGGTCAGCGAGGCGTCGGTCTCCACGACTTTGCCGAGGGCCTTGTCGATCCTCTTCAGCACCGACTTGTCCAGTTTCACCCCGGCCGCGCCGACGTTGTCGCGCACCTGCTCCGGCCGGGAGGCTCCGATGATCGCCGAGGCCACGTTGGGGTTCTGCAGCACCCAGGCCACCGCGAGTTGGGCCATGGTCAGGTCCAGTTCATCGGCGATCGGCTTGAGTTTGGCGACCGCCTTCAGGGTCTTGTTGTTGAGGAACTTGGCGATCATGTCCGCCCCGCCCTTGGTGTCGGTGGCGCGCGAGCCCTCCGGGAAGTCCTTGCCGGGGCTGTACTTGCCGGTCAGCACACCCTGGGCGATCGGGGAGAACACCACCTGGGAGATGCCCACCTTCTCCGAGGCCGGGACCACCTCGCTCTCGATGACCCGCCACAGCATCGAGTACTGCGGTTGGTTGGAGATCAGTTGCACGCCGAGGGCATCAGCGATCGCGTGCCCCTCCTTGAGCTGGTCGGCGGTCCACTCGCTCACCCCGATGTACAGGGCCTTGCCGGCCCGGACCACGTCGGCGAAGGCCTGCATGGTCTCTTCCAGGGGTGTCTCGTAATCGAACCGGTGCGCCTGGTACAGGTCCACGTAGTCGGTGCCCAGGCGCTTGAGGGAGGCGTCGATGGACTCCCGGATGTGCTTGCGGGACAGCCCGGTGTCGTTGTGGCCCATCGGACCGGTGGGGAAGTAGACCTTGGTGAAGATCTCCAGCGACTCGCGCCGCTCACCCTTCAGGGCCTTCCCGAGCACCTCCTCGGCCACCGTGTTGGCGTAGGTGTCGGCGGTGTCGAAGGTGCTGATGCCCTCATCCAGGGCCGCCTGGACACATCGCGTGGCGACCTCGTTCTCCACCTGGGAGCCGTGGGTGAGCCAGTTGCCGTAGGTGATCTCGGAGACTTTGAGACCACTGTTGCCGAGGTACCGGAATTCCATACCGCCAGCCTAGAGGGCTTCCGGTGAGCGTGCTACGGGTGGCGCCCTCCCTATCGTTCCACCGCCGCCCCGGGAGCGGGGCAGGGGGTGGGCAGAGGTGCGCGAGGAGTGCGCGCGAAGAAGCCGCGAGGGCCCGGACCCTCGGGGGTCCGGGCCCTCGATTGCGCGGGTCGGCACATGCGATCCGGCGCAGTAACGTGCGGTGGGCCGAGCCCGCGGGGTCAGGCGGTCTGGCCGGCGTGCCTACCCTCGCCGATCTCCTCCACGACCTTGTCGTTGAAGGCGGGCAGATCATCGGGGGTACGGCTGGACACCAGTCCCTGGTCCACCACGACCTCCTCATCCACCCAGGTCGCCCCGGCGTTGCGCAGGTCGGTCTTGAGGCTGGGGAAGGAGGTGATCGTGCGGCCCTTCAGCACGTCGGCATCGGCCAGGATCCAGGGGCCGTGGCAGATCACGCCGACCGGCTTGTGCTGGTTGAAGAAGTCCCGGGTGAAGTCGACCGCGTCGGTGTCCATCCGGAGGTGATCGGCGTTGGAGGTGCCGCCGGGCAGCACCAGGCCGTCGAAGTCGGCGGCCTTGGCCTGGCTCACGTGCATGTCCACGTCCTGGGTGTGGCCCTTCTTGCCCTCGACGCGCTCCCGCTCGGGCGACACGAGCACCGCCTGGGCGCCGGCGTCGGTGACCGCCTGCCAGGGGCTGGTCAACTCGCTGTCCTCGAAGTTGTCCGTGAGCAGGAACGCGATCTTCTTTCCACTCAGGTCAGCCATCATGCTCTCCCTTCGTCGCTGTCATCAGGTCCGCTCACCACGCTAACCGGGGCGGCCGTGATGTGCCCGCCGGGCGGGGTACGGCCGCCCGAACCGGCTTCCGGGCGTTGCCTAACGCCGAAGCGGTCCTACTGACCGCCCATGCCGGTGGTGGCCACCCCGCGCACGATCTGGCGCTGGAACAACATGAACACCACCAGCAGCGGCAGGGCCGCCAGCAGCGCCGCGGCCATGGTGCGGGCGTACTGCAGGCCGTAGGTCTCGGTCACCGTGGCCAGGCCCACCGGGATGGTCATCAGCGCCGAGTCCGTGGTGACGATGAAGGGCCAGAGGAAGTTGTTCCACGCACTGATGAACACGAAGATCCCCACCGCCCCGAGGATCGCGCGGGACAACGGCAGTACTACGGTCCAGAAGGTGCGCCAGGTGCCGGCGCCGTCCACACGGGCGGCGTCGATGAGTTCGCGCGGAATGCCGTCGAAGAACTTCTTCAGGATGAACACCATGATCGGTGCCACGACCTGGGGAAGGATGATTCCGGCGAAGGTGTCCACCATGCGGAAGACCAGCATCTGCTGGAACAGCGGCACGATCAGGATCTGGGCGGGCACCATGATCGAGGCGATCGTGACCGCGAACATCCAGCCACGGCCTCGGAACACCAACTGGGAGAAGGCATAGGCCGCCATTGCCGAGATGATCAGGGTGATAGCGGTGACCAGCACGGCCACCAGCAAGGAGTTGAACATCCACAGGGGAAGGGCGCCGCGCGTGATGACGCCGATGTAGGCGCCGAGGGTCCACCCGCCCTCGGGCACGAGCTCCCCGGGGTTGGCCGCGTCGACTTCGGACTTGAACGAGGTGATCACGGCCCAGGCGAACGGCAGCAGCCAGATCACGGTCATCAGGATGAGCGCCGCCACGGAGAGGACTCTGCCGCCGGTGCTGGAGCCGAGCAGCAGGTTGGTCGCGCGCCGGCTCTCCGCGCGGCGCACGATCGCCCGCCGGCGGGCCACCTCGGGTAGGACGAGGGACTGCGTCGCCATCTCAGGGCTCCCTTCGGGCTGCGAGCAACCGGGTCAGTGACACCGCGACGATCAGGGCGAAGAAGATGAAGGAGATCGCTGCCGAGTAGCCCAGCCGGTAGTTCACGAAGCCGGTGTCATAGATGTAGACCAGCACCGAACGGGTCGAGCCGGCGGGGCCACCACCGGTGAGGAGGTAGATCTGGTCGAACACCTTGAGCGAGGCCAGGATCTGCAACACCAGCACCACCCCGGTGATCCGACGTACCTGCGGCAGCGTGATCGACCACAGCCGCCGCCAGGCCCCCGCCCCGTCGATCGCCGCGGCCTCGTAATGATGCTCGGGGATGGCCTGCAACGCCGAGAGGTAGAGCAGGAAGTTGAAACCCACCGTCCACCACACGGTCACCAGCGCGATGGACCACATGGCCACGCGTTCGTCGGTGAGCCAACCCACCGGGTCGAGTCCGACGGCGGTCAGCCAGGTGTTGAGCAGACCCAGCTCGGGGTTGAACAACCATGACCACACATCGGTGACCACGACGACCGGCAACAGGAAGGAGGCGAAGAACGCGAACCGCCACAACCACTGCCCTGGCAGCCCGGTGTACACCAGCAAAGCCATCACCAGTGCCACGATCACCAGCGGAATCGTGGTGATGATCGTGAAGAAGACGGTCTGCCACAGCGTCTGCCAGACCTGCGGATCGGAGAACGCCTCGGCGTAGTTGGACAAGCCGATCACCGAGGGTTCCAGGCCGATCAGGGATCGGTCGGTCAGACTCATCCACATGCCGTAGATGATCGGCCAGACCAGGAAGAGGAGGAACGCCAGGGCAAAGGGGGCCAGGAACCAGTAACCGCTTCCCCCCGAGTGCAGGCGTTGGGCGCGGCGCTCGGCCTCACGTCGGGCCCGGCGTACGTCGCGGGGGACGGACATCGGGGCTGAAGTCGTTGTGGAAACCATCGATCCCTCCGGGTCAGGCCGGTGCCGGTGAGGACAGCAGGACGTTCATCTCATCGAGCATGCTCTGCACGCCCTCCTCCGCCGAGATCAGGCCGAGCAGCGCGCGTTGCATCTCCTGACACATTCGGTTCTGGAAGTCCGAACCCGATCCGGTGAACCAGACCGGGGGGTCCAGGAAAATCCACTCGCCGGCCTCGGCGTAGTTGGCCTGCGGGGTCATCTCCTGGTACTCCTGGGACTCCACCACCTCGGTGAGCGTGGGGATGTGCCCGGCGCCGGCCCAGGCCTTGCCCTCGCGCAGGATCGCGGCCAGGACCTCATACGTAGCCCGCCGACGCTCAGGGTCCGGGCTGATCTGGCGCGGCAGCACGTACGCGTGGGAGTCGCCGAAGGCCGCAGGCTGGTCGTAGATGATGGGCAGCGGCACCGCGGAGACATCGGGAACCGCACCGCGCAGGCTGTTCAACTCCCAGTCGCCGGAGATGATGGCGCCGGCCCGCCCGGTGTTGAAGTTGGCGATCGCGCTTCCGTAGTCGCTGTTCGGGGCGGTCACGGTGCCGTCCAACATCGACTGCATGAACTCCAGGATCTCCGTGGCTGCGTCGACATCCAGTTCGGCCGGGCGCCCGGGCGTGAGGTCGTACTCGGCGCCCTTCTGCCCGTACAGTCCCCAGAACAGCCGCCAGGCTTGCGCCCCATCGTTGAGGTAGCCATAGGCGATGCCGGTGTCCCCGGTGACCTCGGCGAGTGCGCGGCCGGCGTCGAGGAACTCCTCGGGGCTGGTGATCTCGGTCAGCAGCCCGTCGTCGCCGATCAGTCCGGCCTGCTCGGCAACCGCCGGGTCGTAGAACAGGATCACCGGGTGGGTGTCCAGGGGCAGGGCGTACAACTCCCCCTCGTACAGGGCCCGCTCCCACAGGGCCGGCGGGAAGTCGGCTTCGGTGATGCCCACCTCGGCGAGCATGTCCAGGTCGAACGGTTCCAGCAGCCCGCCGGGGGCGTAGCCGATGAGCCGGGACAAGTGCACGATGGCCGCTTCCGGCGCCCGGCCTCCGGCGGCAGCCATGGCGAGTTTGGTGTAGTAGGGAGGTCCCCAGGCAAGCGTGGTGCGGTCGATCACCGCGTCGGTGACCTCGCCGCGCACGTCATCGAGGATGTGGTCCATCAGTTCCCCGTCGGAGCCGCCGAGCAGGTCCCACACCCGCACCAGCGGGCCTCCGGCCGTGGCGGTGCGCACATTCCCCGAGCAGCCGGCCAAGGTTCCCGCGGCGGCCAGGGCACCGAAACCGAGCGCACCCTGGAGGACCCCGCGCCGCGAGAGTCCCGTGAGTCCGCGACCCGCCGCGGACGGGCGCGGTGGCAACGGTGCGCCGTTGTGCGGCATGGATCTGGTCATCGACGACCTCCTTGAGGCCCGCATCATCACGGGTCACTACAACGTTGCAAGTAGGGTGGCGCGGTTCCCCCGCCGTGTCAAGACCCCGGGGCGCCCGGTGCACCCACGGCCGGGTGCGGCACACTGTGGTGATGTCTCGTGCCGATTCCGCCACGCCCGGGCAGGGGCGCTCCCGCTCCCGTCCCGGGATCAAGGATGTGGCGGCACTGGCGAACGTCTCATGGAAGACGGTCTCCAACGTGGTCAACGAAAGCGCACCAGTGCGTCCGCAGACCCGGGCGCGGGTGGAGGCCGCGATCGCCGAACTGGGCTACCGCCCCACGCTCTCCGGGCGGTACCTGCGCCAGGGACGCAGCCGGATCCTCGGGCTGGCCGTGGCGGACCTGCGCCTGCCCTACTTCTCCGACCTCGCCCACGCCGTGATCGAAGCCGCCGGGAAGCGTGATTACACCGTCCTGATCGAGGAGACCCTCGCCGAGGTCGAACAGGAACGCCACGCTGCCGACGGCTTCGGGGTGCACCTGTTGGACGGCCTGATCTACTCCCCCCAGTCACTGGACCCCGAGGAGATCCGCCGTTCGGGCACCACGCTGCCCACTGTGGTCCTCGGCGAACACGGCCTGGCCGAACTGACCAGGGACCTGGCCCTGGACCGCGTCCTGATCGACAACGTCGCTGCGGCGCGGGAGGCGACCCAGCACCTCCTGGATACCGGTCGGCGAGCGATCGTGTTCCTGGGCGCTGACCCCCACCCCGATCCGGATCCACCCCATGACCAGCGGCGGGGCAGCGCCAGCGGCGCGGGCAGCCTGCGGCGCGATGGCTACCTGGAGGCGATCGGGAACGCCATGACGCCCACGATCCTCCCGACGACGGTCTACTCACGCGCCACCGGCTACGACGGCATCTCGACGTTCTTGGCGAAGTCCGGGACCGACCACCTGGACGCGATCTTCTGCGCCAACGACCAACTGGCGATCGGTGTGATGGCAGCACTGCGCGAGGCCGGGCTGCGCGTGCCCGAGGATGTGGCCGTGCTGGGTTGGGACGGGTCGGAGGAGGGCCGGTTCGCCAACCCGAGCCTGACCAGCGTCACTCCCGATCTCCAGGCACTGTCCGAACTCGCCGTGGACCTCCTGCTCGACCGCATCGAGGGCAGTGCCGGTCCCGGCAAAGTCCACGTGCTGCCGCATCAGATCCACGTCCGGGACAGCACCGCGCCGGCACGCTGACCGCGCACCCCGGCGGCCATGGCTGCGCGTTCCCGTGGGCACGAGTATGCTTTCCGTGCAGCCCTACAACGTTGTACTGCAGTCGTTGTACTGAAGTCGTACCGAAAGGTGCATGCGATGCCCGAGCACACGCCCGACCAGACCCACGACCACACGTCCGCCGTCCCCCGCCCCGAGTACCCCCGCCCGCAGATGGTGCGCTCGGACTGGCTGAACCTGAACGGCACCTGGCAGTTCGAGGTCGATCCCGGCGATTCCGGCCTGGAGCGCGGGCTCGTCGATGCCGAACTCTCCGGCGCGATCACCGTCCCGTTCGCGCCGGAATCCGAACTCTCCGGCGTCGCCAACACCGACTTCATGGAAGCCGTCTGGTACCGGCGCACCGTGACCATCCCGGCGGGCTGGAGCGGGCAGCGGGTGTTGCTGCACTTCGGGGCGGTGGACCACGACGCCACCGTCTGGGTGAACGGCACCCAGGTAGCCCGCCACCGCGGCGGGTTCTCCTCCTTCACCGCCGACCTGCACGGGGTCGCCGAGCCCGGGCAGGAGGCCACCATCGTGGTGCGCGCCCGGGACCGGCGCCATATCCCCCAGGCGCGCGGCAAGCAGGCCACCAAGTACGCCAACTCCGAGTGCCACTACACCCGCACCACCGGGATCTGGCAGACCGTCTGGCTCGAGCCGGTCCCCCAGGTGCACCTGCGCCGTCCGCGGATCACCCCGGATGTGGCCGCATCGGCCTTCCGCGTCGTGGCACCGCTCAGCGCCAACCGGCGCGGAATGACCGTGCGCGCCGTCGTCTCCGACGCCGACGGCGAGGTCGTCGCCACTCAGGTACGCGCCGACCTGGACCTGGCCCCCGCCCTGCACCTGCCCATCCCGCCCGACCGCGTCCGGTTGTGGCAGGTGGGGGAGGGCTTCTGTTACGACGTGCGCCTGGAACTACTGGACGAAGCCGGCACGGTGCTCGATGCCATCGACTCCTACGCGGGCCTGCGTTCGGTCAGCATCGACGGCAACCAGGTTCGGCTCAATGGTGAGGTCGTCTTCCAGCGGCTCGTACTGGACCAGGGCTACTACCCCGACGGGCTGATGACCGCACCCAGCGATGCCGCCCTGGTCGAGGACATCGAGTTGTCCCTGGCGGCCGGCTTCAACGGGGCCCGCCTGCACCAGAAGGTCTTCGAGGAGCGGTTCCTGTACCACGCCGACCGGCGCGGCTACCTGCTCTGGGGCGAGTTCGCCGACTGGGGCTGCTCCGCCCAGGGTCACCGCAGCGACCATCAGCGCCCCGACGCCTCCTACATCACCCAGTGGACCGAGGTGCTCAAGCGCGACTACAACCACCCGGCGATCATCGGGTGGTGCCCGCTGAACGAGACCTGGCAGGTGCTGCACGACGAGATCACCGTGCTCGATGACGTCACTCGCGGGATGTTCCTGGCCACCAAGGCAACCGATCCGACCCGCCCGGTCATCGACGCTTCCGGCTACTCCCACCGGGTGGCCGAGACCGACGTCTACGACTCCCACTCCTACGAGCAGGATCCGGCGGCGTTCGCCGAACAGCAGGCCGGCCTGGCAACCGGCGATCCGTTCGTCAACACCCATGACGGACAGACCATCTCCCTGCCCTACGCCGGCCAGCCCTACTTCGTCAGCGAGTACGGCGGCATCTGGTGGAACCCCGACGAAGCGGCCGAGGCCGACGGCACCGACCGCACCGAGTCCTGGGGGTACGGACAGCGGGTCGCCGATGAGGAGGAGTTCCACGTCCGGTTCGCCGGCCTCACCGATGTGCTGCTGGATGACCCGAACATGTTCGGGTACTGCTACACCCAACTCACCGACGTGTTCCAGGAGCAGAACGGCATCTACCGGTTCGACCGCGGCGTCAAACTCGACGTGGACCGGGTGCGTCAGGTCCAGCAGCGGGTGGCCGCTGCCGAACGGGCCGACGACGACGCCCCCGGCACGTAGGTCCCTCGCCGGCGCGTGGGCGATGACAGCCGTGCGGGAGAACCCCTAACGCCGGGCCAGCGGATCGTGGCCCACGCGCAGCCACAGGTGCCGGGGGATCAACTGGATGATGCCCAGGAGCAGGTTGAGGTAGAAGTCGATCCGTTCCACCTCCTGGCGGCCGCGGACGTACAACAGGATGTCCTGGCCCTCCACGGTGATGTTGTGACCGACCGCGTCGGGCTGCAGGAGGCGGTCCATCATCCGCGGGTGGATGAAGTCGAACGGGAACTGCCCCTCCGGACCCTGGACCCGCCAGGTGTCGTTGAACGCCTTGGACTCGAACCGGATGTCCTGCCCGCCGAAGAACTTGCTGATCGCCGAGCCGAAGCCCTCCGGGTTGAGCCGGAGCCAGGGCAGGGCTGCCGGGAGGTGCAGGGCCACCACGTGGAAGTGATGGGTCGTCTTGTTCCTGCCGCTGCCGGTGGTGTACCGGTAACTGAAGGAGACCGCCTGCTCACCGTGGAACGTCCCGGTGAGCACCTCGTTCGCCTGCCGCGCGCGGCCGGCGCCGAACGGAGGGCTGGTCCAGCGGGTCACCATCTCCCTCGAGTGTGGCTGATACGTCCAGCCACGGTGCTGGGCGTAGGCCCGGATTCTCTCCTGGCGCTTACGGTTCAGGATCTGGGTGACGATCACGGCACCGACCGCGACCACGATGACGAACAGGATTGGAGCAACCTCCACCGTCCCCACCCCCTTCGCTCTCAGACCGGGCGGCAGCGGCCGCACCGCCCTGGACGCCGGTCCCGCTTCGATCATCCCGTGCTCGTGCGGCAGAATAGCAAGGCCCGGCCGCAGGACCCGGTTCCACGAATTCGCTTGGCACGCGCCACGGCACCGGAGGATGCTGCGGTGCATGCCCAGTTTCGTGATCACCCACGCACGGCTGCCCGCCGGCGACGTCGAGGGGGCGCACACCGGCGTCGAAACAGGCGCCGGTGGGACGTGGGCCCGGGCCGAGCCGTCGTGGCAGATCCGCGGCATCGCCGAACTGGACCGGGACTATCTCGTGGAGGCACTGGGCAACGACGACCTCGCCGAGGATGTCGAGCAGATGGCGGTCCGCCTGGCCAACCAGCGCGACACCCGCAAGGAGGTGCTGCTAGCCCTGGAGCCCGACCACGGGCAGGATCCGGCCGCGGTGCTCGGAGCCGCCTGGCTCGATTTCCCGGCGACGGACAACACCCACCTGGCCCGCGTCTCGGTGATCGTGCGTACGACCCACCGGCGCCGCGGCATCGGCTCGGCACTGTGGGCCCGGGCGCTGCGCGGCATCCGGGGGTCCGGGCGCGCCGTGGTCACCGCCGAGACCTGCCAGCGCACCGAACCCGAAGCCGACTCCCCCGATGCGCTCGTGGCGCCGACCGGGAGCGGCCGGGTGGACGCCCGGGAACCCGGGGTGCGATTCGCCCGGGCACGCGGCTTCACCCTGGCGCAGGTCGACCGGCACTCCGTGCAGCATCTGCCCTTGCCCGACGGCCTGCTCGCCGGGCTGGGCAGGGCCGCCGCAGCCCGCGCGGGGGAGGACTACGAACTCCTCTCCTGGACCGACGCGGTGCCGCAGCGCTGGCTGGCGGGAATGGCGGTCCTGCTGCGGGCGATGAGCACGGACGCACCAACCGGTGAGTTGGACTACCAGGAGGAGAGGTGGGACGGCGATCGGATCCGGCACGGCGAGCAGGTGCTGGCCGCCTCCGGGATGCGCTCGATCACCACCTCGGCAATGCATGCGCGCACCGGGGAGTTGGCCGGTTACACCGAGATCCATCTCGATGCGCGCAAGCCCCAGGTCGCCTACCAGGAGAACACCGTGGTGCTCACGCCGCACCGCGGACACCGGCTCGGCATGCTGTTGAAGACGGCGAACCTGGAACTGCTCGCCCGCGAAGCGCCGCTGGTGCGCCGGGTGCACACCTGGAACGCCCAGGAGAACGAGCACATGCTCGCCATCAACGTCGCCCTCGGCTATCGCGTCGCCTCGATCTGGGGTGCGTGGCAACTGGGAATCAGCTGAGCTCGCGCCTGCTTGAGCGGGGCAGGGCACGCTCAGGTATCAATCTGATCAATTGTCATCTGATGCTCCTCCGGTTGTGGTTGACTTTGCGCGACGCCAAGGAAGGAGCGTGCCGTGCAGCGACGCATCGCCCCCTTGCTGGCGACCCTGTTCCTGTTCCTGGTCATGACCCCCGCGGCCGCGGCCGCTTCCATCCTTCCCGGCGGCGGTCCGGTCCCGATGAGTACCGAGGACGGCGATGCCCAGGTGCTCTTCGGCACCATCAACGACCCCGACGGCGAACCGGTCGAGGGGTTGGGCCTGACGCTGGAGCAGGCAGGCGAGGAACTGGGCGAGACGGTCACCGACGGCGAGGGCGCCTGGGAACTGGAGGTGCCCGGCCCTGGTACCTTCGACGTCGTCCTGGACGTGGACACGCTGCCCGCCGACCTGCAGCCCCAGCAGGAGGCCGGTGAGCGCCGCGAGGACATCCTGGTGCGCCCCGGCCGGCTGCAGACCAGGGTGCCGTTCCCGCTGATCGGTGCCGATGAGACCCAGCAGCCGGCGCCGGGCACCGAACCCCCCGAGACCGACGACGACGCTCCCGCCGATGATGCCGCGACCCCCGAGGAGGACGAGGGCGCGATCGCCACCGAGCAGCCCCGCGGCGCCTCGTTCTCCGCCCGGTTCGCGCAACTGACCGTGGAAGGGATCAAACTCGGCGCGATCATCGCCATCACCGCCGTGGGCCTGTCCCTGGTCTTCGGCACGACGCGCCTGATCAACTTCGCCCACGGTGAGTTCGTCACGATCGGTGCGGTCACCGCCTTCTTCCTGTCCACCTCCCCGGGGAACGTGCCACTGATCCTGGCCGCGGGGCTGGCGATGGTGGTCGGTGCGCTGCTGGCCGGGGCGTTGGAGAAGACCGTGTGGCTGCCGATGCGAAGACGCGGCACCGGATTGATCCAGCTCTTCATCATCTCCATCGGGCTGTCCCTGCTGCTGCGCTACCTGTTGCTGGTGGTGTTCGGCTCCCGGCGCGGGCAGTACGACACCTACACCGTGCAGGCTGCCCTCGAGATCGGGATGGTGCGCATCACCCCGCGGGACCTGATCGTGACGCTGCTGGCATTCGCGATCATGGTCGGGATCGGGATCATGCTGTCCAAGACCCGGATCGGCAAGGCTATGCGCGCGGTCTCGGACAACAAGGACCTGTCCGAGGCCTCCGGGATCAACGTCAGCCGGGTGATCATGATGGTGTGGGTGCTCGGCGGTGGTCTGGCTGCCCTGGGCGGGGTCTTCTACGGCCTGACCTCAGCGGTGTACTGGGACATGGGCTTCTATCTGTTGCTGCTGATGTTCGCCGGGGTGATCCTCGGTGGGATCGGCAGCGCCTACGGGGCGATGGTCGGCAGCCTGATCATCGGGCTGGTCTCGCAGTGGTCCACGCTCTGGTTCCCGCCGGCGCTGCAGAACTTCTGGGCGCTGCTCGTGCTGATCCTGGTGCTGTTGCTGCGACCGCAGGGGATCTTCGGCAGAGCGGAGCGCGCCGGCTAGGCGCGGGAGGTCGCACATGGAGTTCATGGACATTCTTGCCAACGCACTGCGCGGGGCGATCGGGCCGGAGGCGGCGATCTACGCGCTCGCCGCGGTGGGGCTCAACCTGCACTTCGGCTACACCGGGCTGCTGAACTTCGGCCAGGTCGGGTTCATGCTGGTGGGTGCCTACGGCGTGGCGGTCAGCGTGGCCACCTGGGACCTGCCGCTGTGGGTGGGCATCCTGATCGGGATCGGGTGCGCGGTGGTCCTGGCCCTGATCCTGGGTATCCCCACGCTGCGATTGCGCGGGGACTATCTGGCGATCACCACGATCGCGGCCGCGGAGGTGCTGCGCTATCTGTACCGCTCCTCCTGGGCCGAACCGCTGACCGGCGGGGTCTACGGGCTGAGTCAGTTCGCAGGAGACTTCTTCGCCCTGAACCCCTACACCCAGTCCCTGGTGCTGGGACCGTTCTCCTTCAGCGCGCGCAACCTGTGGGTGATGACGGTGACCTGGGGTCTGGTCGCCTTCTTCTCCCTCCTGGTGTTCCTGCTCATGCGCAGCCCGTGGGGCCGGGTGCTGAAGTCGGTCCGTGAGGACGAGCTCGCCGCCCGCAGCCTGGGCAAGAACGTCTACGCCTACAAGATGCAGAGCCTGGTCCTCGGCGGTGTCCTCGGGGCCCTGGCCGGGGCGATGATGGCGATGCACGGCCAGACCGTGAACCCCGACATCTACATGCCGGCGGTGACCTTCTACCTGTGGGCCATCGTGATCCTGGGCGGCGCCAGCCGCATCATGGGACCGATCGTGGGCAGCATCATCTTCTGGTTCCTGCTGACCTTCCTGGACGCACTGCTGCGGCAGGCCACCACCCAAGGCATCATCCCGTCCTCGATCTTGGCCTCCAGTGACGTGAGCGCGATGCGATTCGTGTTCGTCGGTCTGCTCCTGGTGCTGTTGATGGCCTTCCGCCCGGCCGGGATACTCGGCAACGCAGAGGAGATCCGACTCAGTGTCCGATGAGCCACGCCCCGAGTCCTCCCCGGTCCCGGACCGGACCGAGGAGGACGTCACCGCGGCGCGCGATCAGATCCTGGACGAGCGGGAGGATCTGGTCGAGCACGAGGAGGCACGGGAGAAGGCCGGGCCCTCCTCCGGGGCCGTACTCGCGGCAAAGGCCCTGGCCGACGTCGCGCCCGAGCCCGGGGTGGCCAAGCCCGACCCGATCCTGGTCGCCACCGGGATGACACGTCACTTCGGCGGCCTCAGAGCCGTCGACGTGGACCACCTCGAGGTGCAGCGCGGCACCATCACCGCCCTGATCGGACCGAACGGTGCCGGTAAGTCCACCTTCTTCAACCTGGTCTCCGGCTTCGACAGACCCTCCGCCGGAAGCTGGACCTTCAACGGACAGTCGCTGCGTGGGCTGCCCGCCTACAAGATCGCCCGCCGCGGCATGGTGCGCACCTTCCAGCTCACCAAGGCCCTGATGCGCCTGACCACGCTGGAGAACGTGATGCTGGGCGCCACCGGCCAGCGTGGCGAGAACATCCTGGCCGCGCAGTTACCGTTCCTGTGGCGCAGTCAGGAGCGGCAGATCGAGGCCCGCGCCGACGAGTTGCTGGAGCGCTTCCGGCTCAGCCACATGCGCGATGAGTTCGCCGGCACCATGTCCGGCGGGCAGCGCAAACTGCTGGAGATGGCCCGGGCTCTGATGGTGGATCCGGACCTGATCATGCTCGATGAGCCGATGGCCGGGGTGAACCCGGCACTGACCCAGTCCCTGCTGGGGCACATCCAGAATCTGCGCGATGAGGGCAAGACGATCGTGCTGGTCGAGCACGACATGGACGTCATCATGAGCATCAGCGACTGGATCATCTGTTTCGCCCAGGGCGCGGTGATCGCCGAGGGACGCCCGGCCGACATCAGCACCAACCCTGCGGTGATCGAGGCCTACCTGGGCACCCGCGCCGAGCCGGCCGAGTCCGGCGGGCAGGAGGAGCGATGAGTCAGGAGCGAGACGGCGACGCCGACCCGGCGGGCACGGACCACGGGGCCACCTCGACCGAGCGGAACAGCCCGCCGGACGGCGCCATCCTGCTGGAGAGCCGCAGCCTCGTGGCGGGTTACATCCCGGAGGTGGACATCCTCAACGGCTGCAATGTCCACGTGCGCGAGGGCGAGCTGGTGGGCATCATCGGCCCGAACGGGGCCGGCAAGTCCACCCTGATCAAGGCGATGTTCGGGATCGTGCCGGTGCGCGGCGGCGAGGTCCTGCTGCGCGGCGGGAACATCGTGGGGGTCCCCACTTACCGGCTCGTCGATCGGGGCGTGGGGTACGTGCCCCAGAACAACAACGTGTTCCCCTCCCTGACCATCGAGGAGAACCTCCAGATGGGGCTGTACCTGCGGCCCCGGGAGTACGAGGAGCGGTACCAGGTGGTGACGGACCTGTTCCCGGTGCTGCACGAGCGTCGCCGCCAGCGTGGTGGATCGCTGTCCGGGGGTGAGCGGCAGGTGGTCGCCATGGGACGGGCCCTGATGACCGACCCGCAGGTACTCCTCCTGGACGAGCCCTCGGCCGGGTTGTCCCCGATCATGCAGGACACTGTCTTCGAGGCTGTGCAGCGGATCAACGCCGCCGGTGTCTCCATCCTGATGGTGGAGCAGAATGCTCAGCGGTGCCTGCAGTTGAGCGACCGGGCCTACGTGCTGGATCAGGGCAGGGACGCCTACACCGGCACCGGACAGCAACTGATGCACGACCCCAAGGTGATCGAGCTGTATCTGGGAACCCTGGGCCGCACCGGCCACTGAGACGCACCCGGACACGACCCACGAGGTCCCTGCAGCCGTCCGGCGGCCCTCGGCGTGCCCGTCCCGGCGCACCGGTGGCCCGGACCCACCGCCGTGGGCAGGTCCGGGCCACCGGTACCGGCGCCTGTTACTCCGTCGGAGCGGACTCGACCACCTCGATGGTGGACAGGGTGCCCTCGGAGTCGTAACCGTAGACCTCGATCGAGGCGATGCCGGGCTCACCGGATTCGGTGAAGTCCAGCGGACCGGAGACACCGTTGTAGTTGATCTCCTCCCCGTCTGCGAGCAGGTCGCGGCACTCGGCGAAGGACGAGCAGTCCGTACCGTCGCGGGTGACGTCGATCAGGTGGGGCTGGAAGTCAGCCGGGTTGGTCGAACCGGCGGCCTCGGCGGCCAGCGCGATCACGGTGACGCAGTCGAAGACCTGCGGTGCGAACTGGGTCTCGTCCAGGTCGGCGAATTCCTGCAGGTTGTTCAGGAAGTCGGCGTCCTCCGACGAAGCCGGAGCGGTACCCTTCATCCCGTCCAGGATGCCCGGGTCGTTGGAGTCCACCAGGTTCGGCAACTCGTTGCTGCGCATCCCGTCGGCACCGTAGAACCCGATGTCCTGCGGGGTCAGCCCGCCCTCGATGATGCCCTGGGCGATCTGGGCGCCCTGCTCGAAGGCGATGATCACCACGGCGTCCGGCTCGGCCGAGACCACCGACTGCACCACACCGGTGAACTCGGTGGCGTTGCCGTCGAAGCCCTCGCTGGAGATGACGTTGGCGCCGCCGGCCTCCAGGGCTTCCTGGGTAGCGTTGGCCAGGCCGACGCCGTAGTCATCCTCCAGGTGCACGATCACCACGTCGGTGTGGCCGTCATTGATGACCGTCTCGGCCAGCACCGGGCCCTGCAGGGCGTCGGAGGGCGCGGTCCGGATGTAGAAGCCGCCGTGGTCGTAGTCGGTGAACGTCGGTGCGGTGTTCGACCCGGAGCACTGCACCACCTCGTCGCTGGTGATCCGGTCGATGATCGCCAAGGACATACCCGAGGCCGCGGCACCGATGACCGCGTGCGCACCGTCGGCGAGGACGCGGTCCGCGGACTGGCTGGCGATGGCCTGGTCCCCGCCCTCGTCACCGGCGATCGCATCGGGCAGTTCCGTGCCGAGGACGCCGCCGGCGTCGTTGATCTCCTGGATCGCGAACCCGGTCGCGGCGATCTGCGGTGGTCCGAGGAACGCCAACGGCCCGGTCTCGGGCAGCACGTAGCCGAACTGCAGCGGTTCGCCATCGGCCCCATCGCCGTTACCGGCGTCCCCGTTTCCGTTCCCATTCCCGTTACAGGCCGCGGCCAGCAGCAGCACGGCCGCAACCGGTGCGAGTGCCCTCTTCGTGGAGCGCTTCATAGTTTCTCCCGAACATGTCAGGGCGCGACCCTCGCACCCGAGTGCATCATGGTGACACAGTGACGTGGAGCACATGGGGCTAATCCGTGCGATGAGACCAACCTGTGACGTGATTGAGACGATTCTGATCGCTTTGCGGTCCCGGCCGGGTCGATCGGTGGCGGGGCGGGCGTGGTCTCGGCCGCGTACTCAGAACCGGATGATGCCGCCGGGGTCCACCCGCACGGTGACCGGCACCCCCGGTTCGAGGGGCACGATGCCCTCGGCGACGGCCCGCTGCGGGCCCCAGTCAGGTATCTGCACCACAGCGGTGGTGCGACCGCGGGCGAAGCCCACGCTGACCACCTCGCCGCGGATGCGGACATCGTCGGCATCGCGCAGGCTCGTCCCGGGTCCGGGCCCGGACCTGGTACCGGTGCCGCCGGTCTCCTCCGCAGTCTCCCCGTCCTCGCCCGACTCCAGGCGCAGCGCCTGGGGCGAGAGGCCGAACCTGGCGCCGTCGGCGGCGGTGACGAGCCGGTACCCCAGGAACTCCGCGACCTGCGCATCGGCCGGAGCCGCCCACAACTCCTCGGGGGTACCGACCTGCACGATCCGCCCCTCCATCATCACCGCCACCCGGTCGGCCACGGTGAACGCCTCGTCGTGGTCGTGGGTGACGTACAGGGCGGTCGTACCGGCCCGGCGGAGGATGTGGTGCAGGTCCGCGGCGAGCCGTTCCCGCAGCGCCCGGTCCAGCGCCGAGAGCGGTTCATCGAGCAGCAGCAACCGGGGCTTCGGGGCCAGGGAGCGGGCCAACGAGACCCGCTGGGCCTGCCCGCCGGACAGGCTCGCCACCGCCCGGTCCTGGTAACCCGGTAGGCCGACCAGGTCGAGCAGGTCGCGTACCCGCTGCGCCCGTTGCGTCCGCGGCATCCGCTCCATCTGCAGGCCGAAGGCGATGTTGCCGGCCACGTCCCGGTGGGCGAAGAGCTGTCCGTCCTGGAACATCAACCCGAACCCGCGCCGATGCACCGGCACGTCGCTCAGGTCCGCCCCCTCCCAGCACACCCGGCCGCGATCGAGTGGCTCCAGGCCGGCCACCGCACGCAACAGCGAGGACTTGCCACAGCCGGAGGGCCCCAGCAGGGCGACCACCTCCGCCGGCGCCACCTGCAGGCTCACCCGGTCCACCGCCGTCGTCCGCGGTTCCCGGACGCCGTAGCGGACCACGGCGTCATCGATGGTCAGGGACATCTAGAACTCACCCGTCCGTTCCGACCGCAACCGTTCGGCCACTCCCATGATGGTGGCGGTCAGCAACGCCAGCAGGACCGACGCGGCCAGGGCCATCCCGTAGTTCTCCGCACCGGGGCGCCCGATCAGCCGGAAGATGACCACCGGCAGGGTGGGTGCGTCGGGGCGGGCCAGGAAGGCGGTGGCGCCGAACTCCCCGAGGGAGACGGCGAACGCGAATCCGATCGCCAGCCCGAGCGACCGCACCAGGAAGGGCCCGTCGACGTGGGCGAGCACCCGGCCCGGAGAGGCGCCCAGCACCGCGGCGCTCTCGCGCTGTCGCGGGTCGATCGCCCGCAGCACCGGCAGCACCGTGCGCACCACCAGCGGAATCGCTACCACCGCCTGGGCGATCGGAATCAGGATCATCGACGTGCGCAGGTCCAGCGGCGGCCGGTTCAAGGTAATCAGGAACCCGAACCCGACCGTCACCGCCGACACCCCCAGGGGGAGCATGAAGAGGGTGTCCAGTCCCCAGACCGCACGGCGAGCGTGCACGTTGCGCGGCCGGCGCGAGACCACCAGCGCCACCAGTGCGCCCACCACCACCGCGATCACGGTGGCATCCACAGCCACCCGCAGGGAGTTCGCGGCCGCGTCCCACACCGTCACGGTGAGCGCGTTCGGTCCGCCGGTGCTGCCCAGGGCCACGTAGTTGTCCAGCCCCCACGTACCCGACGGCGTGCGCAGCGAGCGCACCACCAGCGCAGCCAGGGGCAGCGCGAGCAGGCCCACGATCGCCACGGCGGTCACCGCGGCCACCGGCAGATCCGGCCCCGGGCGGCCCCAGCGGGCGGCGAACCGGCCTCGACTTCGAGCCGTTTGGCCGAGACCGACGGTGCGGACACTCGACTTCGCCCGTAACCCTCGCTCTCGACGCCGCGGCACGGGCTGCCACAACCGCAGCCGGCGTGCCTGGTGCTGGGCGCCGTGTAGTTTCAGGGCCGCCTCCCGCCGGGCCCGGGCACGGGAGAAGGTGATGAGCGCGGCGGTCACCACCGAGAGTTGCAGCACCGAGAGCACCGCGGCGGTGCGCAGGTCGAGGAACTGGGTGGTCTGGATCCAGATCTCGGTCTCGATGGTGCCGAACCGGATCCCGCCCAGCACCAGCACCACACCGAACGCAGTGGAACAGAATAGGAACACCACTGAGGCGGCGGAGGTGATAGCCGGGGTCAGCGCCGGCATTGTCACAGACCAGAAGGCGCGCGCAGGGGAGGCGCCCAGCGCCCGGGCGCTCTGCTCGGTGCGCGGGTCCAGACGCTCCCAGAACCCGCCCACGGTCCGCACCACGATCGCATAGTTGAAGAACACCAGCGCCAGCACGATCGCGGTGAAGGTGCGATCCAGGCCCAGGAATCCCAGCGGCCCGTCAGCGGCCAGCAAGGCCCGGAACGCCACCCCCACCACCACGGTGGGTAGCACGAACGGGATCGTGATCAATGCCCGCAGGATCCGCTGGCCGCGGAACGTGCGCCGGTACAGCACGTAGGCACCGGAAACGCCCAGCAGTACCGAGAAGACGGCGCCGAGCACCCCCAGCGCGATCGTGAGGAAGAGGATCCGCCAGGTGCGCGGGCGGGCGAACACCTCGGTGAAGCCGCTGAGGTCCCACGCCCCGTCCGGCACGAAACCGCGCAACACCAAGGTGGTCACCGGCCAGGCGAAGAAGGTGGCCAGGAACACCAGCGGCACGGCGGCCGCGAGCACCCACACGCAACCTCGCAACCACCGTGCCATCCTCAGGACCCGTCCTGCCCGGCGGCCCGCGACCGACAGGTTGACGTGGTGCGCAGACCCGCCCGGGCGGCAGCGCAACACCGAACCACGCAGACCCGGACAGGACCGGACCTGGCCGGGCTGGGCCGGGTCAGGCTGGGCCGTCCCGGGCTGGGCCGGGCGGTGCTGGCTCCCATCCTCAGCCGATCACGATGTCGGTCCAAGCCTGGATCCAGTCCTGACGGTTCTCGTCGATCTCGGCCGGGTCCACCGTCAACGGTTCCTCGGCGAGGGGGGCCCATCGGGTCCACTCCTGCGGGAGTTCCAGGTCGTGGTTGACCGGGTACATGTACATCTGGCCGGGAATGTCGGCCTGGACGGCGTCGCTGAGCAGGAAGTCGATGAACGCCTCGGCGCCCTCGGGGTTGTCCGCCCCGGCCAGCACCCCGGCGTACTCCACCTGCCGGAAGCATGAGGTGAGCATCGCCGTCGTTGTCGGGTCCTCCCCGTCCGGTCCGACCTCGAAGGCCGGCGAGGTGGAGTAGGACAACGCCACCGGGCGCGGGCCCTGCCCGACCGAGCCGGAGAACTCCTCGGAGTAGGCGGTGGACCAGGAGTCGACGACGAGCAGGCCGTTGTCGGCCAGGTCCTGCCAGTACTGCGTCCAGCCGTCCCCGAACTCGGCGACCGTTGCCAACAGGAACGCCAGGCCGGGTGAGGACGTGGCCGGGTTGGTCACCACCACGTGGTCGGCGTAGTCGGGCCCGGTCAGGTCGGCCAGGTCGGACGGCTCGGCGACTCCGGCCTCGGAGTACCAGGCGGTGTCGATGTTCAGACACACATCGCCCACGTCGATCGGTGTGAGTTCGTCTCCGCCGTCGATCAGGTAGTCCTCGGCGGCCGGGGGCAGCGCAGCGGAGGTGTAGGGGCTGAAGACGTCCTCGGCGATGCCGCGGGAGGCGAAGGAGTTGTCGATGCCGTAGGCGACGTCGCCCAGGGGCGCGTCCTTCGTCAGGATCAGCTGGTTCACCAGGGCTCCCCCGTCACCGGGTGCGCTGAAGGACAGCGTGTAGCCGGAGTCCGACTCGAACTGGCTGATCAGATCCTCCGAGACGTGGAACGAGTCGTGCGTGACCACCTGGACCGTGCCTTCGCCGCCGGTGGTCTCGCCCTCCCCTACTGCGGTGGAGTCCGCGTCGTCGTCAGTGGGGGTGTCGGGGTTGTCGTTCCCGGCGCCCACCGTGCAGCCGGCCACGGCCAGTGCCAGGGCGGTGAACGCTGCTAGATGTCCGATCCGCCCGGGGTCCGGGCCGACCCGCCCGGGCCGGCGGCGAGACATGGTGTGGTGATTCATTCTTCCTCCTCAGCGTGATGTGAGAAGGGGTCCGCGGCGCGACGCCACGGGAGAGATGCTCGACTCCCTTCGCCGGTGCTAACCGGAGCAGGTTCGAGGGTCTGCGGGTGGCCGCACTCTCAGCGCCGCACCTGACTCGGCCGACGCTCCCCTGTCGCACCCACGAGGCTACACCCCGTCGGCCGGTGCGGCCGACGGGCGCGCGAGGATCGTGGACGGCTACGCTGGGTGCAGTCGTCGTAAAGGAGATCTGCCATGGAGCGAGTCGTCACCGCCGTTGCCACCATCGTCGCCGGCCTCGTCGCGAACAAGGTCCTCGGGACCGCCTGGAAGAGCGTCACCGGTCATGAGCCACCAACCGACGACAAGGACGGAAGCATGCCCATCGCTGAGATCGTGCTCTTCGCGGCGATCTCCAGCGCGCTGGTGGCGTTGGTCCGCGCCTACGCCAGCCGCGGCGCCCACAAGTGGCTGTCCAGCGGCGACGTCGCTCGTTGACCAGCGCGAGGCCGGCACCGGCACGTTCAGGCCTGGGTGTCCTCGATCTCGGCGCGCGCGGCCTCCAGGTCCTCGGTGAGTTCATCGACTCCGAGCAGGTCTGAACGCACCTTGTCGGTGCGGTACCCTGCGCGGCCCACCATGTGCGCGGCGATCGGAGCGGTCACCAGTTGGAAGATGATCACCGGGAGCACCTTCCAACCCACTTGCCAGGATCCCAGCGTCAGGGCCAGCCCGTTCATCATCAGGATGATGCCGAGCACCTGAGGTTTGGTGGCTGCGTGCAACCGTGACAGCAGGTCCGGGAACCGGACCATCCCGATCGCTGCGACCATCACGAGCGCGCTGCCGGTGATGAAGAAGGCAGAGGCGACGATCTCGCGCAGCAGTTCCGAGTTCATCGCTCGTCCTCCTCGGCATCGTCATCCAGCGCATGCCTTGCCTCGAGCCGTTGGAGTTCCTCTTCGCTGAGGATCCGGCCCTCATCCTCCGGCTCTGCGGCCGCGAACCGCGCCAGGGTCACCGCCGCCACGAACCCGACGATTGCCATCACCGTCAGCAACGGCACCAGGTCCACCCGTCCGGTCGTGGCCGACCACAGGGCCACGGTGCCGATCAGGGCCGCGATCACCACATCAAGGCCCACGATCCGGTCCAGCATGCTCGGGCCGCGCTCCACGCGGAAGAGCGCCACCAGGACCGCTCCGACGACCAGGATCCCGCAGATCCACAACACCGGCGCACTCATCGGTCCACCTCCCCAGCGTTGCCATCGGAGGCCCCCGCAGCGCGCCCGGCAGGGCCGGGATCCGGCGCTCCCCGGTCCGGCCCACCCCACCAGCGCCGGCGCGGCAATCCGGCACGGGCCAGGTCTTCCTGGTTGGCCAGGGCGTACAACAGGCGCCGCTCCTGGAGGAGTACCTGCCGGCGGAAGGTCTCGACACCCCCGCTGGTGGGCAGATCGAGCACGTGCACGTAGAGGGTGCCGGTGAGCCGATGCGCCTCCACGATGATCGAACCGGGAACCAGTGAGGTGAAGACCCCGGTCAGGGTGAGGATCAGGTCGGACTCCGAACGCAGCCGGATGCGGATGACGCCGCCCTCGGGGCCCCGGCGCGGGTGCAGCGCCATCTTCGACACCTCCACCGAGGCGAGCAGCACATCGACGATGAAGCGGGCGATCAGCCACACCGCCCCGGGAATACTCACCCGGCCGGCGTATCCGACCGCGGGCATCGGTGTCAACAGCACCAGCAGCACCGCGACGCCGAACCCGGCCAGCACGTTGGCCAGGGTCGGGTCACCCCACAACAGCACCCACAGCGCGGTCATCCACAGCAGCATCGGCCATCGGTTCAGCCAAGCGCTCAGGCCGGTCGGAGCGGACGGGTGGGCAGGCTGGGTTCTCATTCGGGCTCCACCTGGTGGGAGATGCCCTCGCCTCGTTCGCCGTCGGGCAGCACCGCCGAGACGTAGGGCGACTGGGCACGCAGGTCCCGCGCGGCCGCGTCGGTGTAGGCGTACAACGGACCGGCGACGACGGCGAGCAGCACTCCGATCGAGGCGATGACCGCTGCGGGGGCGAACATGCTGCGAGGTACGTCGGTCTCTGGCAGAGGCTGGGGGGCCGTCTGCCAGAACGCCTTGTTCCACGCCTTCACCACCGCGTACAGGGTGAGCAGTGACGTCACGAGGCTCGCGCCCACCGCGACATACGCCAGGGACGAATCGTGCTGGATGCCGGCCTGCACCAGACCCACTTTGCCCAGGAACCCTGACATGGGCGGGATTCCACCGAGGTTCATCGCTGGGATGAAGAACAAGATCGCCAGCGCCGGTGCGGCCTTGGTCAGGCTGCCGAGGCGCTCCAACGAGGTGCTGCCACCCCTGCGCTCGATCAGCCCTGCCACGAGGAACAATGCCGTCTGCACGGTGATGTGGTGGGTCACGTAGAAGATCGATGCGGACAGGCCGAGTTGATTCGCGAGGGCGATTCCGAACACCATGTAGCCGATGTGGCTGACCAGGGTGAAGGACAGCAGTCGCTTGATGTCGTCCTGGGCCACGGCGCCGAGGATGGCCACCACCATGGTGACGATCGCGGCCACGATCAGGATCGTGTCCATCCGCCCGTCGGTGAACAGCAGCGTCTGGGTACGGATGATGGCATACACGCCGACCTTGGTGAGCAGCCCGGCGAAGACCGCGGTGACCGGTGCCGGGGCCGTGGGATAGGAGTCGGGTAGCCACATCGACAGCGGGAAGACCGCCGCCTTGATGCCGAAGGCCAGTAACAACAGGATCTGCAGCACCAGGGAGACATTCGGATCGATCTCCGCCAGGCGCACGTTCAACTGCGCCAGGTTCAACGTGCCGGTGGCCGCGTAGATCATCGCGATGGCGATGAGGAACAGCATCGAGGACAGCAGCGACACGATCACGTAGATCGACCCGGCCCGCATCCGCGAGCCCGTGCCACCCAGGGTGAGCAGCACGTAACTCGCCGCGAGCAACATCTCGAACCCGACGAACAGGTTGAACAGGTCCCCGGTGAGGAAGGCGTTGGACACACCGGCGGCCAGCACCAGGTAGGTGGGGTGATAGATCGCCACCGGGGCGCCCTCATCGCCGTCGGCGAGACCCTGGGCCACCGAGTAGAGCAGCACCCCCAGCAGCACGACCGCGGAGACCACCAGCATCAGCGCGGAGAGCCGGTCGGCCACCAGCACGATGCCCACCGGGGCGCTCCAGTTGCCGAGGTTGACCACCTGGGGTCCCTGGGCGTGGGTGATCGCCACCAACGCGATCGCGATCCCCAGGACCACGGTCAAGGTGGTGACCGAGGCCGCCAACTGTGCTTTGGGACGGCGTGCCATGGCCAGGGCGAAGCCGGCAGCGAACAGGGGCAGGATCACCGGCATCGGTAATAGCCAGTTCATGTGGCGCCCCCCTTCGAGTCGGGGGCGCCGGGGACTGCTCCACCCGGGCCCTCGGCTGCCGAGTCGTCGGCGCTCACGTTCGGGGTGGACGGGGACGGCTGTTCCTCGATCCCCGGTTCCTCGGTCTCGTCACGGGCCTCGGCGGCCTCGACAGCCAGGCTCACCCCGAGGTCGTCGTCGCGGGTGTCCAGTTCACCGCGTTCCAGGCGCTGAGCCAGTCGGCGGTCCTCCAGGTCGTCCTGCACCTCGTCGTGGCCGTGCAACTGCCACGTGCGATAGGCCATGGCCAGCACGAACGCGGTCAGCCCCAGGTTGATCACGATCGCGGTCAGCACCATCGCCTGCGGCAGCGGATCGGCCATCTCCTCCTGTGGCCCGGACCCGAGCAGCGGAGGGCTCGCGGCGGCACCGCCGGCGAGCAAGAACATCAGGTTCACTCCGTTGCCGATGAGGTAGATGCCGACCAGCACCCTGGTCAGGCTCCGCTCGAGCAGCAGGTACACCCCGGCACCGAACTGCACGCCGACCGCGATCACCAGGGCCAGGCTCGGACTCGCTTCGATCATCCGCCCGCACCCCCTACGCCGGCTCTCAGGTCGTCCAGCACGTCGGCGTCACCGACCGCAGACCGGGGGGAGTCGTGCGCGACGTCGGGGGCGGCCCGCCCTTCGGCCTCACCCTGACGGTCCACTTCGGCACCCAGGGTCCGCAGGATGTCCAGGACGAGTCCGATGACGATCAGGTAGACCCCGATATCGAACGCCAGGGTGGTGAGCAGGTGGATCTCGCCGAGGATGCCGAGGTCGAGGTCCAGCCGGAAGGACTGCAGCGCCTGACCGCCGAAGAACAGCGGGGCGATGCCGGTGCCGGTGGCCACCAATAGCCCGCCGCCGAGCAGCCCACCCGGCTGCAGCGGCAGCGCCTCACCCAGTTCGTAGCGGCCCCCGGCCAGGTACCGCACGATCAGCGCCACCCCGGCGATCATCCCGGCGATGAACCCGCCGCCCGGGGCGTTGTGTCCCGCGAACAGCAGCCACACCGACAGCACCAACATGGTGTGGAACAGCATCCGAGTGATCACTTCGAACATCACCGAGCGTCGATACGGTGCCAGGGTGACACCACCGGGCAGCCACGGCTGACCCCGCCGGCCGGCGATCGGTGTGCCGGGTTCTCCCAGTCGTTGCATCGCCGGGTCCGGGGTCAGGCCCCTGCTCCAGGTGCGGGGACGCTCGGGGTCGTAGTCGCTGACGCGCTCCACACTGCGCTGCCGGTGCCGCAGGAACACCAGGGAGGCCACCCCGGTGGCGGCGACCAGCAGCACCGCGACCTCACCCATGGTGTCCCAAGCGCGCATGTCCACCAGGGTCACGTTGACGATGTTGCTGCCCCAACCGAACTGGTAACCCTCGGTGAGGAGGTCCTGGGAGATCTGCTCGTGGATCCGGGTGCCGGGGATGGTCAGCGCGAGCATGGACATCAGCACACCGGCACCGATGGCGATAACGGCTCGCCACCATCGGCTGGCCACGAGGGGCCGGTTGGAGAAGTAGGCCGGCAGACGGCGCAGCACGAGCAGGAACACCACGATCGTGACGGTCTCCACCAGCGCCTGGGTCAGCGCCAGGTCCGGGGAGCCGTGCAGGGCGAAGAGCAGCACCACACCGTAACCGGCCACCCCCATCAGCACCACGGCCTTGATCCGGCGCCGGGCGCGGGTGACCAGCAGCGCCGAGATCACGATCACCGCAGCGATCGCGCCGGAGACCGGGGAGTCCCACAACCTGACCTCCCCCGGGGTGACCCCGCCGGTGAACATCGCCGTGGTCACCAACGCCATCCCGACCAGCAGGATCACGCCCAGGTAGACCGGCAGTGCACCGCTCTGGGTGTAGGAGGTCAGCGAGGCCGAGAACCGGTCCAGCAAGCGCATCGAGTCGCGGTAGGTACGGTCGGCATCGACCGGCGGGCTGATCGCCTCCTGGAACCGCTCCACCATCGGGCGGCCCAGGGCGAGCAGCGACCCGAACACGATGATGAGCCCCGTCAGTCCCAGTGGGATACCGAATCCGGCCCACAGGGTCAGGTGCCCGGGCTGCCCCACCGGGTAACTCAGGGCGTACGGTGCGAGCAGGTACTCCCCCAGCGCGGGCAGCAATCCGGCGATCAGTCCGCCGGCGGCCAGCAGGTTCGGGGAGATGAACAGCCCGACGTGCTCGCGATCGAGCGGGGTCTCGGGCACTCCCGCCTTGCGGGCGTAGGCGCCCCAGAGGAACCGCACACCGTAGGCGAAGGTGAGAACGGAACCGACCACCACCACGACCATCAGCACCCAGTGGCGCGCTTCTCCGCCGTCGTTGAGCGCCTCCAGGACTGCTTCCTTGCCCACGTAACCGGCCGCCGGCGGCAGCCCGACCATGGAGATCACCGCGAGCAGCCCGGGAACGAACGCGCCCTTGAGATTGCGGGCCAGACCGGACAGTTCGCGTAGGTCCCGGGTGCCGGCGGCGGCGTCGATGACGCCGACGGTGAGGAAGAGCGCGGCCTTGAACATCGCGTGCGCCCCGAGCAGGGCCAGACCGGCCAGCGCGATACCGCGGTCGGGCTGGCCCACGAGCAGGATGAGGAAGCCGAGTTGGGAGACGGTGCCGAAGGCGAGCAGCAGCTTCAGGTCGTGCTGGCGCATCGCCCGGTATCCGCCCAGCAGCATCGTGGCCGAGCCGCTGATCAGCACCATCCAGTACCACACCGGGTTCTCGGCGAAGCCGGGCGCGAGACGAGCGACCAGGTACACACCGGCCTTGACCATGGCGGCGGCGTGCAAGTAGGCACTGACCGGCGTGGGCGCGGCCATCGCACCGGGCAGCCAGAAGTGGAACGGCACCAGGGCGGACTTGCTCAGCGCACCCAACAGCACCAGTACCAGGGCGGCGGCCAGCAGCGCAGAGTGCTCCGGGGGCGCGGCCACCAGTTCGGAGAACCGATAGGACCCGCCGGGCATCTCTCCCAGGATGACGGCACCACCGAGCATCGCCAGGCCGCCGCTCACGGTCACCACCAGGGCTTCCATCGCCGAACGGCGCGAGCCCTTCCGCTCGAAGTAGTGTCCGATCAGCAGGTAGGAGGTGATCGAGGTCAGTTCCCAGAACACGAACAGCACCAGCGTGTTGTCCGTGGCGACCAGACCGAGCATGGACCCGGCGAAGGCGACGAAGGTGGCGGCGAACCGGTTCAGGTACTTGGCGCCGCTGGCGAAGTACCACGCGCAGTAGAACAGCACCATCGACCCGATTCCGCCGACCAGCAGCATCATCAGCCAGGTGAGACCGTCGACGCGGAAGTCCAGCGTGGCATCGAGCGTGGGGATCCAATTGACCTGGACATGGACAGGGCTGCCGTCCATGATCTGGCGGGTATGCGCCAGCGCCCACACCGCCACCGAGAGGGGAACCAGTGCCAGCACGATGAAGCCGCGCCGGCCGAACACACGCATCAGCGTGGGGGCAGCCAGAGCCGCTACCAGGTGTAGCGCCAGCAGCTGCAGCACGTCCGCTCCTCGGGGGTGGTGGGCGTGGTCAAGTTGTGCCCATCATGCACCGATCAACCCCGGGCATGGCCGTGTCTTCGCCCCGGGGAGATGTGGGCATGTGGGCGGTGCGATCCGTCGGTCATGTTATCAACGCGCGCCGGTACCCCGACCCGGGCCCAGGATCCGGGACCGGTTCCCGGCGCTGACCCACCCTCGCGGTGGGCAGCCTCACACCCTGTTCGCCCTCAGTCGCTCTCGCTCGGGTCCACATCCAGTCCCAGGTCCACCAGGAAACCGTCATCGTCGGCCACCACCCCACCCACGGCGGCCAGCAACGCCGCCGCGCTGTCCTCGATCAGGGCGCGTACCTGCTCCGGGACGGCCGGCTCCTCCTCGCCGGCCTCTACCGCTACCGGGTACCAACGCAGGTAGTAACTGAGCAGACCCTGCCCGGCCCACTCCACCCCCGACAGCACCGGGGGCGCCACGTCGGTGGCTTCGACCTGCACCGAGATCACGCCGTCGTCCCCGAAGTGCCACAGGGCGCCGTAACTCTCGTGCACCTGCTCGGCGGCAAGGGCCGCGGCGTCGAAGGCATCGGCGCGGGCGTGCAGTTCGGACCGCTCGGCGCGTTCGGCCTCGCTCAACTCCTCCGGCGCGGTGGGGGGCATCGGCAGAGGAGCCCAACCGGTGCTGGTGAGGATCTCCAGTCCCGGAAGCACCTCACCGAGCACCACCTGCAGTGCCTCGGGTTCCAGCCAGACGGCGCTGTGCACGATCAGGTCCACGAACGGGGCGGGATCGGGCACCAGCACCATGCCGGAGCCCCCGGTGCGCAGCGCACCACCCAGTCGGCGGGCGACGGCGAAGAGAAACTCGACCACATCGGCCTCGTCCCCCTCCGGGGTGCCCTCGGCGAAGGCGTCCAGGAGACCGCCCAGGCCGCGCAACTCCTGCGGCACCGGTCCGGCGCGGAGCACCGGGGCGCGGGCCAGGTAGGCCTCCTGGGCTTCCTCCGGCACGTCCAGCGCGGCGCGAGAGTCGTCGTCCAGCAGCCACGGGCCGGTCAGCCAGGCGCCGGGGATCAGGTCGATGGTGTGCTCGTCGCGGCGGGAGGCGCCCGGGAAGCGGCTCAGCGCCAGAGCCTCCACGTCACCCGGGTCGATCCCGGGGCCGACCAGGAGCAGGTGATGGCCCCAGGCCAGATCGGGGTCGAGGTGAGCCCGGGCGGGATCCTGCGCGGCCCGGTCGGTGCCGTGGCCGGTGGCGCCGTGCTGCTGGGGGGCGGACATGCTCACGGCTGGATCCGGGTGCGGTGGAAGTTCAGGTAGGAGCGCGAGGCCGTCGGGCCCCGCTGGTCCTGGTAGCGCGAGCCCTGGGCGCCGGAGCCGTAGGGATGCTCGGCCGGGCTGGAGAGGCGGAAGTAGCAGAGCTGGCCGATCTTCATCCCGGGCCACAGCAGGATCGGCAGGGTGGCGGTGTTGGACAGTTCCAGGGTGACGTGGCCGGAGAAACCCGGGTCGATGAAGCCGGCGGTGGAGTGGGTGAGCAGGCCCAGCCGGCCCAGACTTGACTTGCCCTCCAACCGGGCGGCGATGTCATCGGGCACGGTGATCAGTTCGTACGTGGAACCGAGCACGAACTCCCCCGGGTGCAGCACGAACGGCTCATCCGGCTCGGCCTCCAGGAGCCGGGTCAGGTCGGGCTGATCGGCGGCGGGGTCGATCACCCGGTACTTGTGGTTGTCGAACAACCGGAAGAACCGGTCCAGGCGCACGTCGACGCTGGAGGGTTGGACCATCGAGGCCTCGAACGGGTCCAGGCCGAGGCGGCCGGCGTCGAGCTCGGCGCGGATATCACGGTCGGAGAGGAGCACGGGGCCACGGTACCGCTCCGGACGGCCCGCGCGCGGCCGGGAACCGGCCGAGCCAGGACCTGGCGACCACCTGGAGCGGGTGACGGGAATCGAACCCGCGCTATCAGCTTGGGAAGCTGAAGTTCTACCATTGAACTACACCCGCGAGCGCAGCGATGAGACTGCGACCGGATCCAATATACCTGCAATCCTGCCGCGGCCGTCACAGCACGGCCGACCGCCGTCGACCCGGCGCCGTGCCCCTCGCCGGGGCATCCGGTTGTCACCAGGGACCGGCTGCTCTACGCTCGATCACCGGTGTGCCGGGAAGTCTGGTCGGCGACGATATCCCGACGTCCTGAAGGGACCGGAATGGACGGCAACGGCAGGTCCGACATCAAGCGTGCTCGGGCGATCGCCCGCCGCCGACGCCGCAAGTTCGCCGCCGCCCTGCTACTCACCGGACTGGCACTGGTGGGCGGGTCCAGCGTGCTGTTCCAGGTCCTGATGGCCACCGAGGGCCAATCCCACTCCTGGACCACCGCGATCTACTGGACCCTTACCACGATGTCCACGCTCGGCTACGGGGACGTGACCTTCACGTCCGACCTCGGCCGGATCTTCTCGATGGTGGTGCTGCTCAGCGGAGCGGTGTTCATCCTGGCACTGCTGCCGTACTTCGTGATCCAGCACGTCCTGACCCCGTGGCTGGACCGGCGTGACGCGGCACGGGCTCCGCGCCGCGCCCCGCCGCAGATCCGCAACCATCTGATCCTCGTGGGCGCGGACACCGTCGTCGAGACGCTGGTCGCGCGCGCCAAGCGCTCCCGTGTCCCCTGCGTCCTGGTGGTGGATCACCCCAAACAGGCCGGGCTGCTGCACGACCGCGGCTACATCGTGGTGCTGGGGCCGTTGGACTCGGTCGACACCTACCGCAAGGCGGGTGTGGAGCGGGCGAAGATGGTGGTCTCGATGCTGCCGGACACCACCACCACGAACGTGGTGTTCACCGTGCGCCAGGTCGCCAAGGACGTGATAGTGGCAGTGACGGCGGACAAGGCCGCCTCGGTCGACGTCCTGGAACTCGCCGGAGCCGACCACGTCCTGGAACTCGCCACGCAACTGGGCCGGGCGATGGCGGGCCGGGTGCTGGGCACGACCGGGCGCGCGCACCACATCGGCGCCTTCGGCCGGACCATCATCGCTGAGGCCGCCGCCCGGCACACCGAGTTGGTGGGCATGACGCTGGAACAGGCCCGCGCGGAAGTGAGTTGCCGGATCCTTGCGGTCATGCGTAAGGGCAGGCTGCGGCCGACGAAGCCGGACCCTGGCATCGACGCGGACACCGTGCTGGTGCTGGCGGGCACGGCCGACGAGGTGAAGGAGTACGACGCGCGGTTCCAGGTCCCGCAGAACCATGATGACCCGGTGCTGATCCTCGGCGGTGGGCGGGTGGGCCGCGCGGCTGCCAAGGCACTGACCGAGACCGGCGTACCGTCCACGATCGTGGAGCAGGTTCCCGATCGGGCCGGGTCGGTCACCCGCGTCGTCGAGGGTGACGCCGCGGACCTGGAGGTGCTGCGCTCAGCCGGATTCGACACCGCACCGGCGGTCCTGGTCACAACGCACGACGACGACCTGAACGTCTACCTGAGCCTGTACTGCCGGCGGCTGCGCGATGAGGTCCAGGTGGTCTCGAGGGCTACCCACGAACGCAACGTGGCCACGCTCTACCGGGCCGGGGCCGACGGGGTGCTCTCCTACGCCACGATCGGTGCCACTGAACTGTGGAACCGCGCGACGCTGCCGCACCGGATGGTCATCGCCGAGGGCAACGAGTTGTTCCTCGTTCCCCGCCCGGCGGCACTGGCCCGGCTGCCGGTGCGCAACCCGGAGGTGTTCCAGCAGACCGGCTGCCAGATCGTCGCCGTGACCGACGCGGACGGGACGCTGCTGCGTGACTCCGAACGGATCCCGACCGGCGACGGGCAGCAGTTGCTGCTCCTGGGCGACCGGCACGCCGAGGAGCGGTTCCGCGCCAAGTACCCCGGCTAGGCCCAGCCGGGGTAGGGGTGGCGCACCCCACTCAGCGCCGGGCGTCCCGGTAGTACCGGATCAGCGCCTGGGTGGAGGCGTCCTGGGCCGCGAGCGCCTCCTCATCCCCGGTGACCGCCGGGGCGATCTGGGAGGCCAATTCCTTTCCCAGCTCCACCCCCCACTGGTCGAAGGAGTCGATGCCCCAGACGATGCCCTGGGTGAAGGTGATGTGCTCGTACAGTGCGATCAACTGACCCAGCACCGACGGGCTCAGCGCCGGAGCCATGATCGAGGTGGTGGGCCGGTTCCCGGGGAAGGTACGGGCGGGCACCACCGCCTCGTCGGCGCCTTCGGCGCGCACCTCATCGGCGGTCTTGCCGAACGCCAGCGCACGGGTCTGGGCGAAGAAGTTCGCCAGGAACAGGCTGTGCACATCCACGTGCCCGTCCTTGCGGGGGTCGGCGGGGTTGGCCACCGCGATGAAGTCGGCGGGGATCAGCCGGGTACCCTGGTGGAGGAGTTGGTAGAAGGCGTGCTGGCCGTTGGTGCCCGGCTCACCCCAGAACACCTCACCGGTGTCGGTGGGCACGGGTGAGCCGTCCCAGCGCACCCCCTTGCCGTTGGACTCCATCGTCAGTTGCTGCAGGTAGGCCGGGAAGCGGTGCAGGTCCTGGGCATAGGGCAGCACCGCGTGCGTGTGGGCGCCCAGGAAGTTGACGTACCAGATGTTCAGCAGCCCCATCAGGGCCGGCACGTTGTGCGCAATCTCGCTGGTGCGGAAGTGCTCGTCGACGGCGTGGAGACCGCCGAGGAACTCGGTGAACCGCTGCGGTCCGATCGCGATCACCAACGACAGCCCGACGGCCGAGGGCACCGAGTAGCGCCCGCCCACCCAGTCCCAGAAGCCGAACGTGTTGTCGGTGTCGATGCCGAAGTCGGCCACCCTGTCCAGTGCGGTGGAGACCGCCACGAAGTGGCGGGCGACGGCGTTGGTGCGCTCGGCCGGCTCGGTCCCGATCACCCCCCGCCGGGCAAGTTGCTCCCACAACCAGGTGCGGGCCATCCGGGCGTTGGTGAGGGTCTCGATCGTGCCGAAGGTTTTGGAGGCCACGATGAACAGGGTGGTCTCGGGGTCTACGCCGGCCAGGGTGGCGGCGATGTCTGCGGGGTCGATGTTGGAGATGAATCGCACCTCGATGTCCTCGGCCACGTAGGACCGCAACGCCTCGTAGGCCATCACCGGGCCCAGGTCGGAACCGCCGATGCCGATGTTGACCACGGTGCGCACGCGCTTGCCGCTCAGCCCGGTCCACGCCCCCGAGCGCACCTGGTCGGCGAAGGTATACATCCGCTCCAGCACCTCGTGCACGTCGACGTCGACGTCCTGGCCGTCCACGACCAGCGCCGGACTCCGATCCTTGGGCCGGCGCAGCGCGGTGTGCAGCACGGCCCGGTCCTCGGTGGCGTTGATGCGCTCCCCGGCGAACATCGCGGCGATCCGCCCGGGCAGGTCGACCTCTTCGGCGACCTTGGTCAGCAGCCTGAGGGTCTCGTCGGTGATGAGGTTCTTGGACAGGTCCACGTAGAGGTCCCCCACGGTGTGGCTGTACCGTTCGGCGCGGCCGGGGTCCCGGGCGAACCAGCCGCGCAGGTCCGGCTCGAACGACTCGGCGTCGGCCCGCAGGGAACGCCAGGCGTCGGTGGTGGTGACATCGATCGGGGTATTCACGGGTGAGCTCCTTCGAAACTGGTACCTACCCTCACCGTATTGCCCGGGCCGCTGCGGCGCTCCCCGCCCTGACCTCGCATGTTCGGCACCGGACCGGGCCCGGCGCGGCCTGTCACGGCGGCAGAACCGCCCGGCCTTCTACTGTGGGGCGATGCGCTCCGACACCGGCCACCCCGACCGACCCACGCCCCTGCACTCGGGTGATGAACCCGAGGCGCTGGTGCGACAGTTCCACCGCACCTACGGGCTCCCGATCGCCCAGGACGGACCGTCGGTGGATCGTGAGCGTGTGCACATGCGCATGGCGCTGATCGCGGAGGAATTCGCCGAGCTGGTCGGCGCGGTGTACGGGCCGCAGGCGGAGACCTTCGTGACCGAGGCGTTCACCCGCGCGGTCGACGCCGACGACGGCACCCGGGACACGGTCGGTGCCGCCGATGCGCTGGCTGACCTGGTCTACGTGATCTACGGGATGGCGCTGGAGTGCGGACTCCCGCTGGCCCGGGTCCTGGCCGAGGTGCAGGCCTCCAACATGTCGAAACTGGGCTCCGACGGCCGGCCGATCTACCGCCCCGACGGCAAGGTGCTCAAGGGCCCGGACTACTTCCGACCGGACGTGGCGGGTGCGCTCGGGCTGGGTTCACAGCAGTAGCCGCTGGGCCTCGGTCACCACCAGGGCGGTGGCCGCGGCCAGCACCAGCGCGAACGTCAGCAACCACACCACCCGGGGCAGCGGCGTCAGGCGCGCCAGCACCGCCGGATCCGAGCCGCGATCCCGGCCCCGCCAGACCGAACCCAGGTGCCGCCAAGCCCCGATCAGCAGCAGCAGGCCGGTGGCCACCAGCACCTGCATCTGCAGCACCACCGACCCCGCCCACCACAGCCACAGCGCCCCGGCGCTGACGGCCAGCATCACCAGGGCGGTCAGCACCGATCGCACCCGCACCCAGGAGATCAGCAGGATCACCAGCACCGCCGTCAGCACCGGTGGCCCCAGCCCCCGCGTGGCGGTCCACACCAGCAGCGCGCCCAGGATCGCCGGAGCCGGATAGCCGGCCCAGGTGGTCGCCACCAGGGCGGCACCGCGCGGTTTACCCCGGGTGACGGCGTGCCCGGACATGTCCGCCCGGAGGACGAAGCCGGTAAACGTGCGCCCGGTCGCCAGGCCCACCAGGGCATGCCCGAGTTCGTGCACCAGCGTCACCGCCAACCGGACGATCCGCCACAGCGGACCCACGGCCACCAACGCCAGCGCGATACCCGCGCTGATCAGCAGGTGCTCGGGTTCGACCTGACCGGCCTGGCTCGCCGGAACCGGGACGATGCGCTCGGAGATCTGGGACCAGGACGGGACATCCACGCAGTCACCCTAACCGCGCCCGGGGGCGGAGCCGCGCAGACCTACCGCACCGGCACCCGGCCGCCCGCACACCCCCCGGCCGGGTGCGCCCACGCCATGCCGGCACACCCGCCACGCCGGCACCGGCCCGCGTGCCCTAGACCCACCCAAGCGCCCACGCACCGATTGACATACGATGTGCGCTGCATCGCGCGTGCGTCCCAGGGGCGTTCGTGCACCCACCGGAGGAGAGGCGCGAGCGAGTGAGTGACCTGCTCGATTCCTATCGCGCGCCCGGACCGGGCCGGGATGAGATGGTGCACGCCACCGGCACCGCCCGGGCCGCCTGGGACCAGATGGCCGATCTTGCTGACCTGCACACCTGGCACCAGATCGAGGACGCCCGGGCGGAGATCTCCACCATGCTGTCCGACCAGTGGGTCCGCCACGGCAGCGACACCGAGGAGGCGCCCTGGGAACTCGATCCGCTCCCGGTGATCCTCGATGAGGTGGAGTGGGCCGGGGTGGAGACCGCCCTGGGCCAGCGCGCCGAACTGCTCGATGAGATCCTCACCGACCTCTACGGGCCCCGCCGGCTGATCACCGAGGGCCTGATCCCGGCCGACCTGGTCCTGCCCCACCCCGGATTCCTGCGCGCCGTGGACGGGATCGTCATCCCGGGCCCCCGCCAGTTGTTCCTGCACGCCGCCGATGTGGCCCGGGAGGACGACGGCGGCTGGCGGGTGCTGGCCGACCGCACCCAGGCCCCCTCCGGGCTGGGTTTCGCGATGGCCGACCGGCGGGCGGTGGCCCAGGTGATGGCCGGGTTGTACCGCCAGGCCCGGATCCGGCGGATCGGCCCGTTCTTCCACGCCCTGGCCACCGCGCTACGGGAGGTGGCTCCGCCGTCGGCCGGTGATGCCCCACGGATCGCGATGCTCACGCCCGGGCCCTACTCCGAGACCGCGTTCGACCAGGGGTATCTGGCCTCGATGCTGGGGCTGGCGTTGGTGCAGGGGGAGGACCTGGAGGTACACGGGGGCCGGTTGTGGATGCGTTCCCTCCACGGCGCCGAACCGGTGGACGTCCTGCTGCGCCGGGTGGACGCGGAGTACTGCGACCCGTTGGACCTGCGCGGCGATTCCCGTCTCGGCGCTGCCGGCCTGGTCCAGACCGCACGGGAGGGCAACCTGACCGTGGTGAACACCCTGGGCAGCGGAGTGCTGGAGAATCCGGCGCTGCTGGCCTACCTGCCGCAACTGTGCCGGGTGCTGCGCGATGAGGACCTGGCGCTGCCCTCCACCGTGACCTACTGGTGCGGGGACCGGGCCATGTGCTCCCACGTGATCGCCAACCTGGGCCACCTGGTGATCCGGCACACCGCCCCGGGTGCCCCACCGATCCACGGCTGGGAGCTGGGGGCCGACGCGCGCGCGAGCCTGTCCGCGGTGATCGCCGCCCAGCCGCGCCAGTGGGTGGGCCAGGAGCCGGTCGGAGCCTCCACCACCCCCACCGCCGGGCCCGGTGCGCTGGTGGCCCGCCCCACCACGCTGCGCACCTTCGCGCTGGCCCGGCCCGGTGGCTACCAGGTGATGTCCGGCGGGCTCGCGCAGGTGAGCGGCCCGCAGATCGGGGACGCCGAGGTTCCCAGCGTCTTCGCCAACGACACCGCCGCGGGCGGTGCCGCCGCCGGTGCCACCGCCAAGGACCTGTGGGTGCTGTCCACCGAACCGCAGCCGGTCCTGGAGCCCTGGGAGCCGGGCAGGACCGACGACGACGCACCGGCGGGTGCAACAGGTGCCGCAGCGGAGGGGGCCGGCCAGGGTGGGACCGACACCATCTCCGCAGGTGCCGCCGAGAACCTGTTCTGGTTCGGCCGCTACGCCGAACGCGCCGAGGCCACGGTCCGCCTGCTGCAGGTGGTCGCAGACCTCTGGGCCGACCACCACACCAGCCCGACCTCCCCGGGCGGACGCAGCCTGGACGTGCTGGAACGCGTCCTGGCCGGTACCACCGCGGGCGGCACCCCGCAGCAGGTCCTGATCGGGGAGGAACCGGGCACGGTGGCCTTCGCCGTGGACCGCATCCTGCGCGCCGCCACGGCGGTGCGCGACCAACTGTCCTCCGACACCTGGCAGGCGCTGGCCACGGTGAACCGCGCGCTGGATCGGGCCCGCACCCAGCACCGACGAGGCGGCGTGGTGGACCTGTCCCGGGCCGTCTCCCGAGTCACCGAGGGGATGCTCGCGCTGGCCGGGATCGGCGCCGAGTCGATGATGCGTGACGTGGGGTGGTCGCTGATGGAGATCGGGCGCCGGATCGAACGCGCCCAGCACCTGGTGATGACGCTGCGGGCATGCCTGCCGCACCAGCAGCCCCCCGCGGTGGAAGCCGGAGTTCTGGAGGCGCTGCTGATCGCCCACGAATCCGCCATCACCTACCGGCGCCGCTTCCAGCGGCACGCCCGGGTGGGGACCTTCCTGGACCTGCTGCTGTTGGACCGGCGGAATCCGCGGGCACTGGCCTACCAGGTGGAGGCGATCGCCACGCTGCTCGTGCAGGTGCCCACCCCGGTACGGGACGCCGGTTCCAGGGACCAGTTACTGGCGGATCTGCGGGACCTGCTCGCCGAGGGAGAGACGACGGTGCTGTCCGACGCCGACGACGACGGTCACCGCGCCCACCTGGCGGGCTTCCTGGAGTCCCTGCACTGGCGGTTGGCCGAACTGGCCAACGAGATCGCCCGGGTGCACTTCATCCACCCGGTGCCGAGCCAGTGGCTGGACGCGGTAGGCATCCGGGTACCCGCTGCCGACGAGGCCACCGAGCCCCCGGTCTGGGCCTGGGGGAACGGGGGTGGCGTGCGATGAACACATCCGAGGCGTCCGTGCGCCACTACCGGCTCACCCACGCCACCACCTACACCTACCCGGCCGACGTCACCTCCTCCTACGGGCGGGCGATCCTGCTGCCCCGGACCGGATCCGGCCAGCAGGTGCACATCGCCGGGCTGAGCGTGGATCCCGGCGCCGACCACAACGGACAGCACAGCGACTTCGCCGGGAACGGCTCCACCTACTTCCACGTCACCCGGCCGCACCGGCGCCTGGAGGTCACCGCCCGCTCGGTGGTCACCACCAAACGGCGCCGGGTCGAACCCGACTCCCTGCCCGCGGTGGCATGGGAGGAGGTCAGCCGCGCCGTCGACGCGGTGTGCCGCACCGGTGCACACCCGAGCGTGGGCGGCGCCACCACCGCACTGGCCATCGCCGAGGCGCGCGCCGCGTCCCCGATGATCGACGTGATCGAGGAGGTGCGGGCCTACGCCACTCCCTCCTTCGTCCCGGGGCGCCCCATGGTGGACGTGGTGGCAGACCTGAGCAACCGGATCTTCACCGACTTCGACTTCGTCTCCGGCGCCACCCGGGTGGACACTCGGCTCTCGGAGGTCCTCAAGCGGCGCGTGGGGGTCTGCCAGCATTTCGCCCACCTGCTCATCGGGTGCGCGCGCTCGATGGGGCTGGCGGCCCGGTACGTCTCGGGGTACATCGAGACCCAACCGCCCCCGGGCCGGCCGAAATTGCGGGGCGTGGACGCCTCCCACGCCTGGGCCGCGCTGTGGCTTCCCGGCGGCGGGTGGTTGCACATCGACCCGACCAACGACCAGTTCATCGACAGCCGCTACGTCCAACTCGGCTGGGGCCGCGACTACGGAGACGTCTCCCCGCTGCGGGGGATCGTGTTCACCGAGGGGTCCGGCTCCACCCTGGAGGTGGCGGTGGATCTATGGCCGATCGAGGCCGATCAGGTGGAGTCCACCGTGGCCCAGGTTCGCCAGGAGCTGGGCGAGGACGGTTGACGCAGCCGGTGGTCACTGGCCGGGGCCTGCGCTTCCGGCGGGGTAGGTCTGTAGCGGAACCGTGCCGGCGGCCCAGGCGGCCAGCACCGGCTCCACCACCCGCCAGCACTGCTCCACCACGTCACCGCGTACCGACAACAGCGGGTCCCCCTCCAGTACTCCGGAGAGCACTTCCCCGTAGGCGGGCAACTCCCCCGTGGCAAAGGCGGTGGACATCACCACCCGGTCCAGTTCCCACGGGTCACCGGAGCCGTTGACGTCCAGTTCCAGGTCGAGGCACTCCGGGCCGAGGCCGAGCCGCAACCGCGCCGGCTGGGAGGTGCCGTGCAAGCCCGTGGGCAGGTGCGGGACCGGTTTGAAGGTGATCAGTGCCTCTTTACGGGTACGGCCCAACGCCTTGCCGGACCGGAGCCGGAACGGCACTCCCTTCCAGCGCCAGTTGTCGATGAAACAGGTGACCTCGGCCAGGGTCTCGGTGCCGGCCACGGGATCCACTCCGGGTTCATCGGCGTAGGGGATCACCTCCCGCTCCCCGATCCGTCCGGCGCCGTAGCGTGCCCGCACGCTGTGCCTGGTGGGGTCCCCGGCCCGGGTGGCACGCAGCACCTCGGCGATGCGGTCGCGCACGTCGCGTTCGCCCATGGTGGCGGGCGGGGCCATCGCGATCAGGGCCAGCACCTGGAGCAGGTGGCTCTGGATCATGTCGCGCAGCGCACCGGCGGAGTCGTAGTAGCGGGCCCGGTCCTCCAGGGCCAGGTCCTCGTCGTAGACGATGTCCACCGAGTCGATGTGCGCGGCGCTCCACAGCGGTTCGAAGATCCGGTTGGCGAACCGGAATCCCAGGATGTTCAGGACGGTGGACTTGCCCAGGAAGTGATCGACCCGGTGGATCTGCTCCTCCGGCACCAGGGCGCGCACGGTCCGGTTCAGCGACCGGGCCGAGGCCGCGTCGGACCCGAACGGCTTCTCCATGATCAACCGGGTGCCCTCGGGCACTCCGATCTCACCCAGCGCCCGGCAGGCCTGCTCGGTCACCGCCGGTGGGAGCGCGAAGTAGATGGCCACCGGGCCGGCGCAGACCTGCAGGGCGCGGCGCAGGTCCTCGGGGCTGGTGGCGTCGGTACGGACGTAGACCGACTCGCGTTCCAGCCGGCGCAGGGTTGCCGCACCGGGATCGGACAGGGTGGGCGCGGCCATCTCCTCCCAGGGCGCGACCTCGATGCTGGGCGTGGCCGCGAACGCCTCGCGCAGGCGGGTCCGCCACCGGGTGTCATCCCAGTCCTCCGCACCCGCCCCCACCAGGTTCAGGTACGGAGCCGCGCCGCCGGCGAGGAGGCGCCCCACGCCCGGGAGCAGGAGCCGGCCGGCCAGGTCGCCGCTGGCGCCGAGCACCAGCAGGGTGCGCACCTGTGCCTCGGACCCGCCATCGACGTCGGTCATTGCGCCACCTCCGCATCACCGCCCGCACCTGATTATTGGTGGAGCACGTTGGGGCGATCCTACGAGGCGGTCACCGGGGCCACCTGCGGCGCGGGTGTGTGCGCCCGGGACTTGAAGGACCGCAGCCGCAGGCTGTTGCCCACCACGAACACGCTGGAGAAGGCCATCGCGGCGCCGGCGAGCATCGGGTTGAGCAGGCCGAAGGCCGCCAGCGGGATCGCGGCGGTGTTGTAGGCAAAGGCCCAGAACAGGTTCCCCTTGATGGTGCCCAGCGTCCTGCGGGACAGCCGGATCGCATCGGCCGCGCTGCGCAGGTCCCCACGGACCAGGGTGATGTCGGCGGCCTGGATGGCCACGTCGGTGCCGGTGCCCATGGCCAGGCCGAGGTCGGCCTGGGCCAGCGCGGCGGCGTCGTTCACGCCATCGCCGACCATCGCGACCACCTTGCCCTCACTCTGCAAGCGGGCCACCACGTCCACCTTGTCCTTCGGCAGCACCTCGGCGATGACCGTCTCGATGCCCACCTCGGCGGCGATCCGCTCCGCAACGGCCTTGTTGTCACCGGTGAGCAGTACCGGAGTCAGACCGAGATCCCGCAACTGCCCGATCGCCTCGGCGCTGGTGGGCTTGACCGTGTCGGACACCATCAGCACGCCCCGGGCAGCGCCTTCCCAGGCGACGACGACGGCGGTCGTGCCCTGCGATTCGGCGGCGGCCTTGACCGCGGCCAGACCCGCGGGCAGGCCCTGGGAGATCTCTTCCAGCAGGCTCTCGCGACCGACGATGACGGTGCGGCCCTCCACCACGCCGCGCACGCCCCGGCCCTCCAGATTGGTGAAGTCGTGGGCCTGCGGCAACTCGCCCACCTCGTCGGCGGCGCCGGTGGTGATGGCCCGGGCGACGGGGTGCTCGGAGGAGTTCTCCAGCGCCCCGGCCAGGCGGAGGAGTTCGGCGCGGTCCACGCCGTCGGCCGGATGGACCCCGGTCAGGGCCATCGTGCCGGTGGTGACGGTTCCGGTCTTGTCCAGCACCACGGTGTCGGACTTGCGGGTGGACTCCAGCACCTCCGGTCCCTTGATCAGGATGCCCATCTGGGCGCCGCGCCCGGTGCCCACCAGCAACGCGGTGGGGGTGGCCAGACCGAGCGCGCACGGGCAGGCGATGATGAGCACGGCTACTGCGGCGGTGAAGGCGGCGCTGAGCGGGAAGCCCGCTCCGATCCAGGCGCCCATGGCCGCTACCGCGATCGCGATGGCGCTCGGGACGAAGATCCCCGAGACCCTGTCCGCCAGGCGCTGGATCTCGGCCTTCCCGGACTGCGCGTCCTCGACCATCCTGGCCATCTGCGCCAGTTGCGTGTCGGCGCCCACACGCGTGGCGCGCACCACCAGACGCCCCCCGGCGTTCACGGTGGCCCCGGTGACGGCATCGCCCTCGGAGACCTCCACCGGTACCGATTCACCGGTGAGCATCGAGGCGTCCACTGCCGAGGTGCCGGAGACGATGACGCCGTCGGTCGCGACCTTCTCCCCCGGGCGCACGATGAACTCATCGCCCACCGCGAGCTCGGCCGTGGGGATCCTGGTCTCCACCCCGTCGCGCAGCACGGCCACGTCCTTGGCGCCCATCTCCATCAGTGCGCGCAGCGCGGCACCGGCCCGGCGCTTGGAGCGCTTCTCGAAGTAGCGGCCCAGCAGGATGAACATCGTCACCCCGGCGGCCACCTCGAGGTAGATGTTCGCGGCGCCGTCGGTGGGGGCGATGCTCAGTTCGAAGGCGTGAGTCATCCCCGGTACGCCGGCGGTGCCGAGGAACAGCGCGTACAGCGACCACACGAACGCCGCGCTGGTGCCCAGGGATACCAGGGTGTCCATCGTGGCGGCACCGTGACGCAGGTTCGTCCACGCCGCCTTGTGGAAGGGCCAGCCGGCCCACACGATCACCGGTGCGGTCAGGGCCAGGGAGGCCCACTGCCAGTAGGTGAACTGCAACGCCGGGATCATCGCCATCGCGATCACCGGCACCGACAGCAGCACCGAACCGATCAGGCGCTGGCGCAGGGTGACCAGTTCGGGATCGACCTCATCGCCGGTCTGGTCCTCCTCCGCCCCGGTCTGCGGGGGTTCGGGGAGCGTTGCGGTGTAACCGGTGCGAGCCACGACGTCGATCAGGGAGTCGATCTGGATGCCCTCGGCGATGGTCACGCGTGCCTTCTCGGTGGCGTAGTTCACCGAGGCCTCGACGCCGTCGAGTCTGTTGAGTTTCTTCTCCACCCGCATGGCACACGAGGCACAGGTCATCCCGCCGATCTCCAGTTCCACGGCGCTGCCGGCGCCCTGCTGCTGGGCGGGGGGTGTGGACATCGGTGCCTCTCCTTCGTACTGCTGGCTCGTGCGTCACCGGCTCAGTGGTCGGCGGGCTCCTCGGCGGGGTCCGCCTCCGTGCTCTCGTCGTCGCCGGGTTCGGTGCCCGGGTGGCCGGGTTCCTCGTGACGGATCTCCTCCACGGTTCGGACCCAGTCCTGCACGGTCTCCTCCGGCACCGCGACGTCGCCGATCGCGGCCGCCGCGACGAAGACCACCACGAGACCTGCCCCGTAGAGGCCGAGCCGGAGGGGAACCTTCATCAGGCGCGCACCGCCTCATATCCGGCCTCGTCCACCGCTGCCACGACGGTGGCGTCATCGACCGGGCCGTTCACGCTGAGCACGAGGGTGCCCGTCTGCGCACTGACCTCGACCGCTTCTATGCCGGAGATCTGCCCGACCTCCTCGCGTACGGCGTTCTCACAGTGTGAGCAGGTCATGCCAGTCACCTGGTACTCATGCCGGTCCATGCGTCCTCCTTTAGTTCGCGCGGTACCCATAGGGGGTATAGGGGTTCATCCGATCGTATACCCAGGGTGGGTATCGGTGTCAATCGATGCGATTGAGCCGAGGCCTCGTATATCGTGGGTCATCCTGATACCCTACGGGGGTATATGGCGAATGGAGATTGTCATTATGAGCATCTCAGGACCTCACCACCACAGCGACCCGGGCATCCATCAGGCTCAGGACCCTCGCGGGCACGACGCTGACAGCGAGCACGCCCAGCACAGCGGGCACGCTCAGCACGACGAGCACAGCGGGCACGCTCAGCACAACGCGCACAACGAGCACAACGAGCACAACGAGCACAGCGAGCACGCTCAGCACGGTCACGGTGGCCATGGTCATCATGGCCACGGCGGCCACGACCACGGCGACCACGTGGGCCAGTTCCGCCGGTTGTTCTGGATCATGCTCCTCCTCGGCCTGCCGACGGTGCTGCTGAGCCCGATGTTCGCGCACATCATCGGCTACGACCTGCCCGAGGCCGGCTGGCTCACCTGGGTCGCGCCGGTGCTGGGCACGATCATCTACCTCTGGGGTGGCCGGCCCTTCCTCACCGGCGCCGTCAGTGAACTCAAGGCGCGCAAGCCCGGGATGATGCTGCTGATCGCGATGGCCATCACCGTTGCCTTCATCTCCTCGTGGGGCGCCAGCCTGGGCCTGCTGTCCCACGAGCTGGAGTTCTGGTGGGAACTGGCGCTGCTGGTGGTGATCATGCTGCTGGGGCACTGGATCGAGATGCGCTCCCTGGAACAGACCTCCTCGGCGCTGGACTCCCTGGCCGCCTTGCTCCCCGACGAGGCCGAGCGGGTCGACGGCGACCAGGTCACCACGGTCGCGCCCTCGGACCTGGTCGTGGGCGATGTCGTCATCGTGCGCCCGGGTGGGCGCGTCCCAGCCGACGGTGACGTGGTCGAGGGCAGTGCCGATGTGAACGAGTCGATGATCACCGGGGAGTCCAGACCGGTGCCCCGTTCCGCAGGGGACCGGGTCGTGGCCGGCACCGTGGCCACCGACAATGCGCTGCGGGTGCGGATAGCCGCCGTCGGCAAGGACACCGCACTGGCCGGCATCCAGCGCCTGGTCGCCCAGGCGCAGTCCTCGGCCACCCGGGCTCAGCGGCTGGCGGACAAGGCAGCCGGCTGGCTGTTCTGGTTCGCGCTCGGCGCCGCAGCGGTCACCCTGGTGGCCTGGATGCTGCTCGGCACCCCCGACCAGGCCTTGATGCGAGTCATCACCGTGCTCGTGATCGCCTGTCCGCACGCCCTGGGTCTGGCGATCCCGCTGGTGGTCTCCATTGCCACCGAACGTGCCGCCAAGGGCGGGGTGCTGGTCAAGGACCGGATGGCGCTGGAGCAGATGCGCACGGTGGACGCGGTGCTGTTCGACAAGACCGGCACCCTGACCGCCGGCGAACCGGTGGTCACCGATATCACCACCGCCGGCGACACGACCGAGGAGGACCTGCTGTCCCTGGCTGCCAGTGCCGAGGGTGACAGTGAGCACCCGCTCGCGCGGGCCATTCGCGAGGCGGCCGCGCAGAAGGGGCTGACCGTTCCGGTGGCCAGCGACTTCTCCTCGGCCACCGGCGTCGGTGTCCGGGCCACCGTGCAGGGCCGCACCGTCGCCGTCGGGGGTCCTGCCCTCCTGGCGACGTCGGACCGCTCTGCGCTGTCCGCCACCGAGGCGTGGTCCGGCCGCGGTGCCACCGTGCTGCACGTGCTCCTCGACGGCGAGGTCGCGGGCGCACTCGCCCTGGCCGATGAGATCCGCCCCGAGTCGCGCGAGGCGGTCCGTGCCCTGCACGACCTCGGCATCCACGTGGTGATGATCACCGGCGACGCCGAGCCGGTCGCCACCGCGGTGGCCGAGGAACTCGGAATCGATCAACTCTTCGCCGAGGTGCGGCCCGAGGACAAGAGCAGCAAGGTCGCCGAGTTGCAGGAGCAGGAGCGGGTGGTGGCGATGGTCGGCGACGGCGTCAACGACGCCCCGGCCCTGGCCCAGGCAGACGTCGGCATCGCGATCGGCGCCGGCACCGACGTCGCGATCGCCTCGGCCGGGGTGATCCTGGCCTCCGACGATCCCCGGTCGGTGCTGTCGGTGATCCAGCTCTCCCGTGCGGCGTACCGCAAGATGAAGCAGAACCTGTGGTGGGCCGCCGGCTACAACCTCGCAGCGGTGCCGTTGGCAGCTGGTGTGCTCGCCCCGATCGGATTCGTGATGCCGATGGCGGTCGGTGCGCTGCTGATGTCGCTGTCCACCGTGGTGGTCGCCATGAACGCCCAGTTCCTGCGACGCCTGGACCTGCGTCCCGAGGCCAGCGTGCGGGCCACCCGGGGCGCCGCACCGGTACGCGCGGAGCGACTGAGTCAGGAAGACCCGGTGCCCAGCCACCATTAACCACGGGCGGGCGGCCCGCCGGGCCTCAGTCGCGTGCGGTCAGCACCACCGGGCCGTCGGGGGTGATCGCCACGGTGTGCTCGCTGTGCGCGCCCCGGGAGCCGTCCGCGGAGCGGATGGTCCACCCGTCGGGGTCGGTGTAGATCTCATCGGTACCGGCCATGAACCACGGCTCGATGGCGATCACGAGGCCGGGGCGCAGCGGCATCCCGCGACGGGCCCGGCCGTCGTTGGGCACGTGGGGCTCTCCGTGCATGCTGCGGCCCACCCCGTGCCCACCGAACTGGGTGTTCACCTGGTAGCCGTGGTCGGACGCCACGGCGCCGATAGCGGCGGAGATATCCCCGAGCCGGTTGCCCACCACGGCTACTTCGATCGCCGCCTGCAGCGCGGTCTCGGTGGCCTCGATCAGCCGCTGGTCCTCCGGATCGGGGGAGCCGACGATCATGCTGGTGGCGGCGTCGCCGACCCAGCCCTCCACGGACACCGCGAAGTCCACCGAAAGCAGGTCGCCGTCGGCCAGTGCGTAGTCGTGCGGCAGGCCGTGCAGCACCGCGTCATTGACCGAGGTGCACAACACCTTGCCGAACGGGCTCGCCCCGAATGAGGGGTGGTAGTCGATGTAGCAGGACTCCGCTCCGGCGTCGCGGATCATCTGGTGCGCCAGTGCGTCCAGGTCCAGCAGGTTCACGCCCACGGCGGCGTGCTCGCGTATCGCGGCGAGCACCGTGGCCACGAGCCGGCCGGCGGGCCGCATCTGGTCGATCTCAGCGGGCGTCTTCAGTTCGATCACGCACCCAGCCTACCCGCGGCCGCTGCTGTCCCGGCCGGGCGCGCCCTGCCGATTCGTCGGCTCGGGTGTGTCGCTGCCAGGATGGGCCGGTGTGCCCGGCAAGGATTACGGGCACAAAGCAAAGGCCCCTCGAACTAGGGATTCGAGGGGCCTTGCTTCGTCGTCGAGGGTTGCCGATGCGATGACCATCCGCCGACTCCGGCCGCCGGAGCGACCGAGTCACCTCGTCGACGATCCCATGCGGTCCGTTCAGCGGTGCGGTCCCATCGAAGACCATCCGAGCCGCGAACCCGGGGGCTCTGGCTCGGCCACTGCCGTTTTCCACATGGCGTCGTCAACAACGTCGTCCTGTGCACCTTCACCGGGTAACCCCGGCGGTTGGGTCACAGACCTGATCGATCCGGAGAACCGGACCGGTCGGGCTGACCATCGTCCGGGTCTCCCCAGCCGATGGCCCCGCAGGTTCGGTAAACCAAACCCTTGGTTGACGCTTTCCCCTCCGTTGGGCGATCCGTAAGGATCTCCTTCCTTCGGGGAATCTCTGTGCTGTTGTCGATAAGCAATGTCTAGTACCCGAACAAGGGATTAACAAGGGGTTTCGTCCACGACTTTTCTATCCCCAACTCGTGCACAGGTTCGTCCACAGCACGACCTGGGAGAACGCTGTTCATGCACAGCCCTGTGCACAGAATTTGTGGATGACGCCGGCCGGCGGGTCCTCAGATCTCGACCGGAACCTTATCGGCGGCTACCGCCTGCTCGGGCACACCGACCGCCCGCATCACGAACGCCTCGGTGGCGATGATGGCCCGCTCCCGCTCCGGCCCGGACTCGGGCACCGCGCGAGCGGAAAGGCAGGAGTTGATCAGCGGCACCACCGAGTCCAGGTCCTGCGCGGGCAGCCGCCCGGAGTCGATGCCGGCCGCGAGGATCTCGTGCAGCATGCCCTCCACCAGCACCACGTGGTCGCGCAGCCGGGTGAGCGTGTGCCGGGAGACCACGGCACGCAGCGCCGCGGGGGCCAGGTGGTAGGAGCGGCGCAGGTTGATCTGCTCCCGGACATAGACCCGCAACTGTTCCTGCGGGTCCTGCACCTGCACCAGAGCCTGGCGCAGATCGTCGAGGAACGTCTCGGTCTCGTGCTCGATGAATCCGATCAGCAACGATTCCTTGTCCGGGAAGTGGTTGTACACCGAGGTCCGTCCCACCCCGGCCTGCTGGGCGATCTCCGCCAGGCTGACAGCGTCGAAGCCGGACCGTTCCATCAGGTCCGACAGCGCGGCGAACAACTTGCCGCGCACCTTCTCGCGATGCTCCGCCAGGGAGGCTCCGATGATCTTGGGCACCCCGGCATCATGTCACATGCTGACGGCATGGCCTATTCTGTCGCAAAACGGTGCAGAGTCGACCCACCCTCGCCGGCGATGCCGAGCCGCGACTGGATGGCCCGCACGATCGGCAGATCGGGTTCGAGCCAGGCCACCGTGTGCAACTCCCCCAGGGGGAGCCAGCGCAGATCGTCGTGATCGGCCAGCGGCGCCGGATCGCCGGTGGCGATCTGGGCGAACCACACCCGCATCCGGTGACCGTGCAGGATCGGCCAGTCGGTCCCCGCCGGGCCGGCGATCTGCTCACCCAGGTGGATCCGGATGCCGAGTTCCTCGTGCAGTTCCCGATGCACGGCGTCGTGGTCGGCCTCCCCGGGCTCGACCTTCCCCCCAGGGAACTCCCAGCGCCCGGCGAGGGTCTTGGGCGCGCTGCGCCGCGCCGCCAGCAATCGGGTGGGGTGGCGCAGATCGTCCAGAATCGCCGCTGCGGCGACCAGGGCTCGGGGAGCGGTCATCCAAGCGATAGTACCGATAGGACTTTATCCACAGCCCTGATCCACAGCTGTGTGCACAGGATGTGAGTTGGCACGTCATGGCTGTGGACGGCGGCCCGGGAGGCCATCGCTCCCGACCATGGCGGGCGCGGGGCCGTAGGTCACCTACGCCGAGGCGACGCCCGCCACCGCGTTGCGAGACCGTCGCTACCGCGCGGCCAGCGGTCTACCCGTGTCGGACGACGAGGCGGGGCACCGCCCGGAGTCCGCTCACCACCGTTGTGGTGGCGTGCTGCAGGTCCTGCATCCGGAACCGCACCCCGTGGCGACGCCTGGTCGCCTCGATGCGGTCGGGCAGTCCGGTATCGGCGGCCACGGCGCGCGAGCCCACCGAGTGCACGACCAACTCGATGCGGAGTTCGGTCGCCCCTGCCCCACCCCCGTCGGGCCCGGCCGGCCCGGACGCCGCACGCAGTGCCTCGGTGATGTCGATCCGGTAGGGCGGTGCCCACAGGTGCCCGACCGACGAGCCGTCGATGATCACCTCGGCGACCTCACCTACCGGGGTGTCGACCTCGGCGCGGAAGGACTGCGGCGGCAACCCCCGCTCGGCCAGCGCGTCGGGGTCGATGGGCTGCGTGGGTCCCAGGTCCAGTAACACCTGCGCCGCCGAAGCCGGCTCGCCGGCCCGGACATTCTCGGGGATGGTGACCACCGCCTCATAACGCAGGCTGTCCAGGTGGGCCGGTACCTCGTCGTCGCTCTCCCACACGTGCGGCAGCCGCACCGGCCGCAGCGGACCCTCCGCGGGTCCGGCTGACCAGCCGCCGATCTCCAGCTCCTCCTCCCGGGGACGCACGCCCTGCTCACCGGGCGCCGGCCACGGTTCGTCGGCGACGCCGGTGAGGAGCACCTGGGCGCCATAGGGCGCCAGTTCCACCTCGATCCAGGGCGGGGCCGCATCGGTTCGCTCGAGCGTCCGTGCGTCCAGCACGGTGCCGTGGGCCGGATCGGCCAGGGCCCAACAGGAGTAGCCGGCGCGCGGCCGCACTCCGGTGCGGAACTGCTCGGCGCCGGTGTTGACGACCAGGTAGACCTGTACCGGGCCGAGGTCGCGGTGCACCACGCCGACCACGTCGGCACCGGTGCGCACCGCACAGTCCGCCCCGATCCGCCCGACGAGCACCTCCGCCAACCGGTCGGCCGGGACCACCTCGCCGAGTTCGGCGCCGTCGGGCACGGCATGGTTCGGCACCGCGTCCCCGGGCACGGAGTCTCCGCGCAGGTCCACACCGCGCGGGCGGACCCAGCGTTCAGGTGCCGGCTGCACCTGCCCGGGATCGTCGTCGATCGTCAGCACGGCCACCCCGGCGTCCCGGGCAGCCCGCAGGAACGCCCGTGCCCGCGATCCCAGGGGGCCGAGCCAGGGGACGACGACGGCGCGGAAGGTGTGCGGGTCCAGTCCCGCCAGGGCGTCGTCGTCGAGCAGGTCGAAGTCCAGCCCCGCGGTGCGGATCCGGGCCGGGATGTCACCCAGCGCACGCGCGGTGCCGCGCCACAGGTTGCACCCGTACGGCCCCCCGGTGCCCATCTCGGCGTAGATCGCCGCGGATGGGACCAGGACCGCGACGTCCGCCACCGCGCGGCCCTGGCGCAGCAGCCACCCCAGTCGGGTCAGGTACCGGCTCAGTTCCGGCATGACCGGCCACCAAGGGTTGCGATCATCGAGCGCCCCGGCGGCGTAGAACAGATTCCCCACACCGGGCGCATCCTCGGCGGAGTAGGGCCATCCGTGCATGAAGAACTGGTTCACCCCGGACAGGAAGTGCTCATGTGCCTCTCCCTTCAGATCCAGTGGGGTGGCGCGCAGCGACGGGGAGTGGATCCAGGTGAACGCCTCGGCCGAGACCACCGGGCGCGCGTACCGGTGCGCGGCGGCCGCGGCCCACCGGGTCTCGGGCAGGCCCAGCCAGCCCCAGCCCTCCCCTTCGAAGGCCTGGGCGTGGCGGTAGGAACTGATGGTGGCCGGCGGTTCCCCGTAGTTCTGGATCCGCAGGTCGACTCCGGCGTCCTGGGACCAGCGTCCCAGCACCGCGACGAAGTTCTCCTCGTACAGCTCCGACAGGGTGCGGTAGTAGTCGGCGCGGAAGGTCGCGTGGCCCGGGCCCTCGACCCGGAGCAGGTACAGGTGCGGCAACGGATCGTACCCACGGCGTCGGGTGAACTCCTCGGGCAGGTGCACGGTGAAGTCGGAGCCGTAGACCTCCAGTGAATCGCAGAACACCGCGCCGATCCGGTCCGGGCGCGCCGCCGCCAGGAGTGGGTCGGCTACGGCGCTCAGGTGGGCGCGGGTGGCTGCGGCGCTGTAGTGGTCCAGCACCGGGCCTTCGGCGCCGTTGGCTGCGCGCTTGACCTGCTGGCCGGTCAGCACCGACCAGACCAGCAGCACCGTCCTGGGCCCGGCTCCGGGTGGGATGGTTGCCGCGGCAGGCCCGATCGGCACCGGTTCGTAACCCCCCGGTGCCGCCTCCCCGGGGGCGCCGGGGGCGAGGAAGACGGCGAGCAGGTCATCTCCGGGCCACGAGGCGCTGCGGGCGACCTGGTGGGTCGCCGGACCGATCTCGCGTACCTCCCAGCGCAAGCCACGGGCGGCGTGTTCGGAGCCGATGTGCCCGCCTCCGTATGACCACCCGCTGCCCAGCGTGAGGTCCAGGCGCAGCCCCAGTTCGGCCGCCGTGGCGGCGGCGTAGTCCAGGTGGTCCAGGAACGCCTGGGATCCGAACTCCTCCGACTCCTCGGTGAGGGGGTAGACGAAGGAGAGTTCGGCACCGCCCAGTCCGGCCGCACGCATGGCGTGCAGTTGGCGGGCGATCCCGGACCGGTCCACCTGCGGGCCGAACCACCACCAACGCACCATCGGGCGGGCGTCATCGCAGGGTTCGGCCATACCGTCCAGCACGGATCTCAGACTTGCCATGCCCTTCACCCTGCCAGTGCTGCCGCTCTCGGCTCGCCCAGCCGCGCCGGAGCCGGAGCCGACGCGACGGCGCGCATCGCGCGGACAGGGCAGACTTGGGCACATGAGCACTGATGGCGAGTTGTTCGAGGTCCCCACGTCCGCCGGCGCGATGCCGGCCTACCGATGGTTGCCCGCGCAGGGGCAGGGCCCGGGTGTGGTGCTGGTGCAGGAGATCTTCGGCGTGAGCACCTACATCCGGCGCCGTGCCGCGGACCTGGCCGAGGCCGGTTTCGTGGTGCTGGTGCCGCAGTTGTACTGGCGGCTGCCGCGGAACGATCTGGATGAGTCCGACCCGGCGGTCCTGGAGCAGGCGATGTCGCTGGCCGGGCAGCTGGAGTGGGCCGACGCCACTTCTGACACGGGTGCGGCGCTGTCGGCGCTGCGTGCCGATCCGGCGGTGAACGGCAGGGTCGGACTGCTGGGCTTCTGCTACGGCGGCGGGGTGGCCTTCCAGGTGGCGGCCGAGGACTCACCGGACGCGCTGGTCAGTTACTACGGCTCGGCGTTGCCCGGGTTGCTCGATCTGGCCGAGTCCATCACCTGCCCCAGCCTGCACCACTTCGGCACCGCTGACGCCTACATCCCGATGGAGCAGGTGGCCCTGATCCGCCGGGCCGTTACCGCCGCCCCGGTGCCGGCGCAGTTCGAGACCTATGACGGCGCCGGGCACGCCTTCGACAACCCCGCACCGGCGTTCCACCACCCTGAGGCCAGTGCGCTGGCGTGGCCGCGCACCCTGGAGTTCCTCTCCGGGCACCTGCACGCCACCTGACCGGGTTCGCCGTGAAGGACACCTATTCACGATCCGACGCCGCCTGCGCACCCGGTGCACCAGGCCCTGCCACCCCGCATTGCGGGCCCACGCCGCCGCCTCGAAAGCCACACTCGTGAGCGCGAGGAAGAACCCCCATCGGCCACGTGGCCCGCGCAGCGTGGTTGCGCTGCTGCTGGCCCTGGCACTGGTCGCCGCAGTGCTGTACGGCGCCGATCACCTACTACGGACAAGGGCGGAGTCGCACCTGGCATCAGAACTTCGCCAGGCGCTGCCGGAAGTCTCCGACGATCTGCAGGTGCAGATCGACGGTGCGCTCTTCTTACCGCAGCTGATCACCGGGAGGGTTGGGTCGGCGCAGGTGAGCGCCTCCGAAATCCAGATCGACGCGTTCTCGGCCCACGACACCCACGTGTACCTGCGTGGGATACACCTGCGTGAGCCCTACCGGGTGGAGCACCTGCAGGTTGATGCCCTCGCCCCGGCCCAGACGCTGCAGGCGCTGCTCGCGGCGGCGGGAGTGCCCGACGGGGTCCGCATCGACCTGGAGGGCACCGATCTGACCGCCCGGTCGCAGTTGCTCGGGGTACCGCTCGCCGCGGTCCTCGTTCCGGAGGCCCGCGGTCGGTCCATCGCCATCACGGTGGGCACGATCGAACTGGGTGGTACCCGCATCGAGGCCGCCGACCTGCCCGACGCCATGACGGGATGGCTCAGCGACCTGGAGGTGGAACTGAGCGACCTACCCGAACCGCTGCTGCTGGACCACCTCGAGGTCCGCCCCGGCGGGGTGGCCCTGCGTGTGACCGGCACCGATGTGGCCATCGAGGATCTGTGACCCGGGCCGCAGACTTCGCCGCGTGGTTCGGCCCGGACGCCTTCGATGCCACCTATGGCTATGATCTCGCCGCGCTTCGCGGTGTGCGCCCCTGTCCGACTCCGCCGGGGTTCGCCGAACACTGGCGCGCACGGTACCAGCGGGCCCGTGCGGTGCACGGCACGATGCGAAGGGCCGCGCTCGGCCCTGTCGGCGCCCATGAGTTGTACCGCATCGACTTTCCCGGCACCGATGACCGGCGGCTGGGTGGCTGGCTCGCCCTGCCGCGCGACGGGCGGGTGCACCGCGGTGTGGTGCAATCGCACGGGTACGGTGGCCGGAGCGGACCCGAGCCGGGCATTCTGAGCCCGGGCACAGCGGTGTTGTGGCCGGTGGCCCGGGGGCTGCCGACGGCGAGCCTGATGCCGGACCTGCCGGCCCTGGCTGCCGAGCATGTGCTGGTCGGCATCGACTCGGTCGACTCCTACATCCTGGGAGGGTGCGCCGAGGACATCTGGTGCGCCGCCACGGCGCTGCGCGACGCCGTCGGGCAGGTGCCGTTGCACTTCGTCGGTGAGAGTTTCGGTGGTGGGATCGGGGCGTTGGCGCTGCCCTGGGATGACCGGTTCGTCTCCGGGGTGCTCCGGGTACCCAGTTTCGGTCAGTACGACCTGCGCCTGCAGATGCCGTGTACCGGCAGTGGGGAGGCGGTGCGCTCCCATGTGGCCGCACATCCCGGGGCGCGTGCGGTGCTGGCGTTCTTCGACGCCTCCACCGCGGCAACGTTCCTGGACGTGCCGATGTTGCTCGGCTGCGCGCTGTGGGACCCGGCGGTGCCGCCCCCCGGGCAGTTCGGCGTGCGCAACGCGATCGACGGCGCTGAGGAGTTCGTCTCCGACGCCGGGCACGCCGAGTACCCCGGAGAAGCCGAGCAGTTGGCAGCCTGGCAGCGGCGCGTGCACGGGTTCATCGACGAGGTCGACCGGATCGCTGCGCCCTGAACCGCCAGCTCGGACCGCACCCGGCACCGTGCCCGAGCGGAGAGACTTCACCGCCGGCCGCGGTCACGTCGGGCGAGCATCCGGGCGTAGGCGCGGGCCTCGGCATCGTCGAGTTCGTCATCGGGTGCCGGCACCTCCGGGCGAACCGCAGCCGGCGGAACGGCCCGCGGGCCGGCACCGCCGTCGCCGCGCGCGACGAGGGGCGGCAGCTCCTGGGAGCCGGCCCGCTGGGCCCGGGCCGCCACGGCGATGAGTGCCAACATCGGGATCCCGCCCAGAACCCCCAGCACGAGCGCCCCAGCGCGTTGGTCGGCCAGCGCGTCCACACCCCAGGGAAGACCGAGCGCGCCGAAGTAGTCGGCGGCCAGCAACCGGTCCATCCGCGCCAGCACCACCACCCCGACCGCGAGCAGTGCTGCCGCCACCAGTCCGAGTGCCACCACGTGCACCGGGGTGGGCCGCCCGCCGACGGCGTGCCGCAACGCCGGGTCGGTGGGGAGGAAGATGGTCACGAAGAGGTAGCCCAGCACGCTGAAGTGGACCAGCATGAGCACCAGCCCGATCCGGGTGGTCAGCGCGAGGTGGAACAGCCCGGTGGCGTGCAGGACCACCCACGAGAGCGCCACGGTGGCGGTGGTCACCACCGGACGCGCCCAGAATCGGCCCGCACGTGAGCCGGTCAGCGCCAGCAGGTACTCGCGCGGGCCGCGGGAGTCATCCGGTCGTGGCGGCAGTGCCTGCAACGCCAGGCTCACCGGCGCACCCATCGCCCACAAGGCCGGGACCACGAAAGTGATCGTCACCAGTACCACCAGATGCGCCGAGAACATCACCTGGCCATACACGGCCGGACCTCCCATGATCACCCAACCCAGCACTGCCACCCCGGTCAGGAAGGCGCCGGTGCGTCGGCGCGGCCACGGCTGTTCCGGTGCTTGCCGGCCCACCCGGCGCGCCCCGGCCAGGTACACCACCGCGAGCGCGACGACGCCGGTGGCGAGTAGCACGTCGGGGTCCGCCTGCGTCAGCCACGTTCCGATCTGCGGTGGCGGGGGCACGGGCCGCCCGGAGAGTTCCTCCGCCGGAACGGGGACGTAGGGCAGGGTGTCGGGCACCGGGGTGGGGGTGACCGCCAGCGCCGCGGACACCCCGATCACCGTCCCCATCAGCAAGACCTCACCGCCGGCCAGGCGCCAGAACGCCCCGACCCGGGAAGCACCGTTGGACAGTGCGGTGACGGTGCGGCGCCGGTGCCACCAGCCCAGCGCCCCCAGGCCGGTGAACATCACGGCCTTGGCCACCAGCAAACCCCCGTAGCGGCCGGTCAGGTCGCCGGGATCGTTCAGCCGCAACCACCCGCTGGCCAACCCGGAGACACCCACCAGTACGAAGCACCACAGCGCCACCGTGGAGTATCGGCGCACCACGTCGGCGGTGTGCTCCCCGAGAGTCCGGGCGAGCAGGCACAGCACCACCAGGCCGCCCACCCACACCGACACCGACGCCAGGTGCAACCACATCGCCGAGATCGCCGTCTCGTGGTCGGCGGCCGAACCGGCGTGCCCACGCACCGACCACGGCACCAGCACCGCGAAGGCCGGCACGGCGGCTACCGCCACCCCGCGGTAGGAGGTGATGCCCACCGAGACGACCGCCGCCAAGGCAATCAGCACGGTGGCCACCAGCGAGGCGCGGCCGGCAGACAGTTCAGTGAGGTAATAGGCCAGTTCCTGCCCGAACTCCGCTCCGCCTACCGGGCGCCCGGCAGCGCGGGCGTACCGCAGCAGCACATCGGCCAGGTTCAGCACCGCCCATACCGGGGTAGCCCACGCAAGCATCGTCATCGCCCGGCGCCACGCAGGGGCCTCGCCACCCCGGTAGGGCAGCACCCCCAACAGCAGCACCAGCGTGCCCAGCACCACCGCCGCAGCGAGGTGATGAGCCGCTCCCAGGACCGGCCCACCCCAACGCACCCAGGCCCCGGGGTCCCCGAGAAGTTCGGCCTGCGCCGACCCGGACAGCGATAGCGCCGCCAGGGCGGCCAGGGCCGCGACCGGGACCACCGCCAGCACGAGGCGGGCCCCGGACGCCAGGGGAGTGCTCACACACCGAGCCTAATCGGCGGGCACGGACGCAGGAGCGGCCCGGTCGTGGCTGCCGTGGCCGCGGTGATGCGCACGTGGGTGACCCGCGTGCGCACCACCGCTGGTGCCATGGCAACCGGCCCGAGGCGGGCCATTCCCGTCCCCTGACCTCATTGTTGCGTCGTGCTCGGGCCGGGGTCGATGGGCAGTGCTGCCCATCACGGTCCCGCGTCACTACCAGATTCGGCTGGCATAATCGCCGTGGCGGCACCGATCGTTACCCGACCGATTTTCCGAACCGAGATCCTGTCTCGCCCCGCCGATGAGCAGCCCCGATACGTGAGTGGAGACCATGTCCAGCACCGCTGCGTCGCACCTGGCGCCGAGAACCTCCCCGATCTCCTACGACGAGACGGCGCGGGCCACCGAACTGCTCGGCCGGATCACCCGCGTGTTCGATCAGCGGATCGTGGGTCAGCAGGCGCTGCGGACCGCGCTGGTCTCGTCCTTGCTGGCCGGGGGGCACGTGCTGCTGGAGTCGGTGCCGGGCCTGGCCAAGACCACCGCGGCGCACACACTGGCGCAGGCCGTCGGGGGGTCCTTCCACCGGATCCAGTGCACCCCGGACCTGATGCCCAACGACATCGTCGGGACCCAGATCTACAACTACGCCACGGGCGAGTTCTCCACCCAGCTCGGTCCGGTGCACGCCAACCTGGTGCTGCTCGATGAGATCAACCGTTCCAGCGCCAAGACACAGTCGGCGATGCTGGAGGCCATGCAGGAGAAGCAGACCTCCATCGGCGGTGAGATCTTCCCGCTGCCCAAGCCCTTCATGGTGCTGGCCACGCAGAACCCGATCGAGGAGGAGGGCACGTACGTCCTGCCCGAGGCGCAGATGGACCGGTTCCTGATGAAGGAGGTGCTGACCTACCCGGGCCCGGATGAGGAGGTGGACATCCTGGTGCGCATCAACGACGGCTCGATGGCGGCGCCGATCACCGCCGAGCCGGTGTCGTTGGCCGACGTGGAGTTCATGCAGGCCCTGGCCGCGAAGGTGTACGTGGACACCTCGATCAAGCAGTACATCGTGGCGCTGATCAACACCACCCGCGGCGGCGGCCCGCGGCCACTGCCGAACCTGAACCAGCACGTGCGGGTGGGGGCCAGCCCTCGCGGGGGGATCGCACTCATGCGCATCGCCCAGGCCCTGGCCATCCAAGCCGGCCGCGCCTACGTGGTACCCGATGACGTCAAGGCACTGCGGCACTCCATCCTGCGGCACCGGATCGTGCGCACCTACGACGCGCTGGCGAACAACGTGGCCCCGGAGTCGCTGATCGACGCGGTGTTCGCGGCGGTGCCCAGCCCGTGACGACCCCGGCGTCCCGGACCACGTCCCGGCTGGCCAAGATCCGGGCACGCCTCGACCTGCCCACCGTCCGGCGGGCCTCGGGGCTGCTGGAGGGGCGGCACCGGTCGATCTACTCCGGGCACGGCCAGGACTTCGACGAGATGGCGTTGTACCAGTTCGGTGACGACGTCGGGGACATCGACTGGAAGGCCTCGGCATCCAACGCGATCCCGGTGATCCGCCGGTTCGTGCGCGACTCGAACCTGGCGATGGTGCTGGCCCTGGACACCGGGCGGAACATGGCAGCCACCGCGCCATCGGGCGGGCCGAAGTCGGACGTGGCGATGTTCGCGGCCGAGGTGGTCTGTTTCCTCGCCCGTGCCCGCGGCGACACCGTGGCGATGGTGGCCGGGGACTCCGAACGCATCCAGCAGATCCCGGCCCGCGGCGGCAACCTGCACATGGAGATGCTGCTGCGTCGCTACGAGGCGATGCTGGACCTGGCCTCCCCGCCCTCGGACCTGCAGCGGGTGCTGGACCGGGTGCTCACCTGGTTCCCGCGCCGGTCGCTGGTGGTGGTGATCACCGATGAGGCCCGGCCCGAACCGGACCATGAACTGTCGATCAAACGACTGCGCACCCGGCACGAGGTGATGGTCTTCCGGGTGGGGGACGCGCTGCCCACCGACGAGGTGGATCAACCCGTGCAGGACGTGGACGTGCCGCTGGAGATCCCCGAGTTCCTGCGCTCGCGGAGCGACCTGGCGGCCGAGGCGGCCCAGGCCGCGGCGCAGCGGCGCCTGGACGTGGAGGCGATGCTGCGCCGGCAGGGCGTGGAAGGGGTGACCGCGAACAGCGAGGACGAGTTGGTGGACCGGATGATCGAGTTGTTGCGGAGGCAGAAGCGTGTCCGCCGCTGACGTGATCGCCGCCGAGATCACCGCGGTGTCCATCCACGACCCGGTGGACCCGTTCGCGTTCGCACCCTGGGTGCTGATCATCGGAATCGCGCTACTGGTGCTGATCGCGGCCTGGTACGTGTTCGTGTTCCGGTACACCCGCGAGCGCCCGGCCACCACGGAACGCCGTGGCCGCCGCGATCAGTGGGCCTCGTTGCGCAGCACCACGCTGGAGGAGGTCGACGCCGCCGAGGAACGCTACCGCGAGGGTGAGACGGACCTGCGCAGCCTGCACCTGGACCTGAACCACATCCTGCGCACTTTCGCCAACGGCCGGCTGCGGATGGACACCAGTTCCCTGACCGTGAGCGAACTGGCCCGGCTGGAGGGCACCGACCGGCTCACCGACCTGCTCAGTGACTACGAGGAGCCGGCCTTCGCGATCGACTCCGACGCCGAGGCGCTGTCCGCCACGAACGACGCGCGGGCGGTGATCTCCGAGTGGTGACGATGCACCCGTGGGCGATCGCAGCCGTTGTGCTCGCCGTGGTGATCCTGGGGATCCTGGGCTGGTTCGCCCGGCGCCGCCCCACCGAGCACCAGGACGTGCGCTGGGTGGCCAACGCCGGTTACCTGACCACGTTGCGCTCCTACCGGTCCCGGCTCAGCCGCTACCGCACGGCGCTGGGGTTCATGGGGGTGCTGCTGCTGGGCGCCACGGTGCTGACCGGGGTCCTGGCCGCGCGCCCGGTCGAACGGGACCTGCGCGCGGAGGAGATGGCCTACCGCGACATCGTGCTGTGCCTGGACGTGTCCGGTTCCATGATCGAGTACGACACCGAGATCGCCGAGAAGTTCCTGACCATGCTGCCGGAGTTCGATGGGGAGCGGATCGCGCTGTCGATCTGGAACTCCACCTCCCGCACCGTGTTCCCCCTCACCGATGACTACGACCTGGTCGAGGCCGAACTGACCGAGGCCGCCGAGGCGCTGGACTTCGACATCTACTCCCCCGTGGACAACCTGAACTCGGCCAAGGTGGACCGGCTGATCCGGTTCATCACCGGCACCGAGGGCGGCAGCGGAGATGCCTCCTCCCTGATCGGTGACGGCCTGGCCAGTTGCGCCCTGAACTTCGACGAGGCCGACACCGAGCGTTCCCGCACCATCATCCTCGCCGGGGACAACGAGGTGTTCGGTGAGGGCGTGTTCAGCCTGGACGAGGCCGTGGACATGGTGAACGAACGCGACATCAGCCTGCACGGGATCTACGCCCCCACCAACAATCCACGGCAGGCCGAGGAGGAGGCCGAGTACCGCGATGCGGTCGAACGCCACGGCGGGTTGTTCCACCACGTCGACGACCCGGATGCGGTGCCGCAGATCATCGATGAGATCTCCGCCCAGCAGGCGGTGGACCTGGACGCGACCCCCGAGGTGATCGTCACCGACACCCCGGAGCGCTACTTCAGCATCCTGGTGGTCCTGTTGGTGCTCTACCAACTGGGCGTGTGGAGGTTGCGCTCATGACGCTGCGGATGATGTGGCCGCTGTGGGTCACCGCGATCGTGTTCGCCCCGCTGCTGGCGCTGACGATCTGGCAGTCGGTGCGTGGCCGCGGGCAGCGCAGGTTGCACTGGCTGCGCCGGTGCGGGATGGTCCTGGCCCTGATCGCGATCGCACTGACCCCTGCGGTACCCAGCAGCCAGAGCACCCAGGTGAGTTCGAACGCCGAGTTGTTCTTCGTCGTGGACCGCACCGGCTCTATGGCTGCGGAGGACTACAACGGCACCCAGCCCCGCCTGGAGGGTGTGCGCCACGACCTGGTGGCCCTGACCGAGGCGATGCCCGGTGCGCGTTACACGATCATCGGGTTCGACTCCCAGGCCACCCGGCAGTTGCCGCTGACCACCGACTCCCGGGCGGTGCGGTCCTGGGCGGACACGGTGAATCAGGAGATCACGACATACTCGGCAGGCTCGGCGATCGACCGGCCGCTGGAGGCGCTCGGGGAGTCCCTGAGTGCCGCGGCAGAACGCAACCCGGCGAACGTGCGGCTGGTGTTCTTCTTCTCCGACGGCGAGAACACCAACGAGGCCGAGGGCGGCGAGGTCGACTCCTACGCCCCACTGGCGGAGTTGGTCGACGGCGGTGCGGTGCTGGGATACGGCACTCCGCAGGGCGGAAACATGCGCTCCTACGACGGTACCGCCAACTCCGGGCCGGGCACCGATGCGCCCTACATCATGGACCCGGCCACCGGGGAGCCCGCGGTCTCGGTGATCGATGAGGGCCAGTTGCGCACCTTGGCTGCGGACCTGGGATTGGCCTACGACCACCGGATCAGCCCGGACGGTGTGGACCACCTGGTCTCGGGCATCGATGTGGACGAGATCGCCGAGGACGGGCGGCGCGACGTACGCCACTACGCCGACGTCTACTGGCCCGCGGCCGCGGTGCTGGCCCTCCTGCTGGCCTGGGAGGCGTGGGAGCTGACCCGGGAGATGCCCAGGAACCGGCGCGGTCACGACGGGGCGGAGCGGGACCGGCGTCGCTCCGGCTCGGGCTCGGGTCCGGGATCCGGCTCGGGTTCCGGTGCGGATACTGGTTCGAGTGCCGGCGACGGCGCCAGGAAGGTGGGCGCACTATGAGTACGCAGATCCTGCCACCGCCCGGTGAGTTCAAGACCACCGAGGAGATCCGGGACGCGCGCTTCGCCGAGACGTTGCGTCGCCGGCGGCGCCTGCTGCTCTGGTGGTCCGCACCGGTGGTGCTGCTGGCGTTCCTGGTGGCGGTGAAGTTCCTCTCCGCGGTGGTCATCAATACCGCCGGGATCAGCGCTTACGACAACGAGAACCACAACACCGCAGCCACCCGGTTCGGCCATCTGGAGTTCTTCAACGTGGTGGAGCCGTGGAAGCCCTACTTCAACGCCGGCACCGCGGTGTACTCCGCCGGGGACTTCTTCGGCGCCACCGTGCCGCTGGGCATGGCCCTGGATCTGGTGCCCAAGGCCCCCGAGGAGGAACCACGCGGGGAACTGGAGTGCGCGGTGCGCACCAACTACTCGCTGTCCTTGGAGGGCCTGGGCGATGAGGCCCTGCTGGCCGAGGACCCCGGCACCGCGCTGGACTACTACGAACAGGCGCAGGAGATGCTGGCCGATTGCGTCGACGGCGGCGGCGGGGGTGAGGAGGCCGAGGAGGCCGACGAGCGTCAACAGGAGAGCCAGGACCAGGCCGAGGAGCAGCAGGAGCAACAGCAGCAGGACCAGCAGGACAGCGGCCAGGGGGAGCAGGAACAGGAAACCCCCGAGGGCGGTGAGGACGAGGATCCCACCGAGACCGACGACGGTGAGAACGGGGACCCGACGGAAACCGAGACCGACAACGGAGACAACGGGGACCCGACCGAGACCGAGACGGAGGAGCCGGGTGACCCGCGCGAGGAGGAACTGGAGGAGCGCAACCGCCAGGCGCAGCGGGACCGTGAGGAGCAGGAGCAGCAGGAAAGCGGCGGCGACGGCTCCGGCCAGAACTGGTGAGGGAACCGGGATTGCCTACCCGGCGGTGAGCCGGCGGCGAGACAGCGTGAGGAAACCGGCCCCCGCCAGGATCGCGGTGATCAGTGACGCCACCAGCCGCACCCAGTGCCCGAGCATGAACTCCTGGGCGATCTGCTCCAGGTAGGACACCGAGTGCACCTGCGCACCTTGCTCGAACATGATGACGTTGCGCGGCCAGGCGAACAATACGGAGAACAGGGCGTTGCCCAGGCCGAAGGCGGCCAGGCTGGAAGCGAGCAGGTACCGCACGGCCCTGGTGCGCCAGACCAGGACCAGGGCAATGAGGCCGACGAGGATGGTCGCCGCCCCGAACGGGGCACCGGCGAGGAGTACCGCGGCGACCCACACCGCCGTAATCGCGGCCGTGACGGCCAGCACCGGTAGCGGCCCGGACGGAACAGGACCACCGATCACACCGGTGATGTGCAGCAGCGGCCGGGTCAGGGCGACCGCGCCCAGGAGCAGGATCAGGTGCAGCCGCTGCGCCCGGGACGGTGATGACGTGGCTTGGCTCTCGGGAGGCGAAGGCGCAGGTGGACGCCCGCTATTCGGCGGTGCAGGGCTGGCTGCTCGATACGGTGCTGGCCATCTCCTTGTTCGCCACCCTGGCCGCCATGATCAGCGCGAACCTGGGCAGCGACCGCGGTCCCCAGGTGGTGCCCTACCTGCGGGCGCTGATGCTCGGCTCGTTGATACGGTGTGCGGCTGGCCGAAGGGCCGGACGTGGCGTTGCTGGTCGGCTATGACTCGCCAACGATGTGCTGCTGATGGCCGCAGCGATCGCACTGGGCACCGGTCTACGGCTGCGCAACCAGTTGCGGGTGAACTCCACCCGGCTGCTGTGGGCCACCGAGGAGCGTGAGCGTGCCCTGGCGCAGGCCGCCATCACCACCGAGCGCGCGGATGTCGCACGGGAACTGCACGACTCCCTGGGCCACCAGGGCACGGTGATCTCGATGCACACCAACATCGCGCGGGAGTCCATGGTCACGCACCCGGAGACCGCCCGCGACGCTCTGGAGGTGGTGCAGAAGACCAACGGGGCGATGATGAGCGAACTGCGCCGTACGGTGCGCACCTTGCAGCGGCGGGAACCGAGCCCCGCGCCGGCGACACTCGTCGATCTGCAGCGCTCGCTGCTGGCTCACCTGCCCATCGACGTCGACACTGAGATCACCCTGCCCGGCGAGCTCCCGCGGCACCTGGAGGCCACCGCCTACCGGATCATCCAGGAATCCCTGACGAACGTGGTCAAGCACTCGGAGGCCGATGCCGCCCGGATAGCGGTCACCACCGCAGACGGGCAGGTGCGGATCGTCATCTGCGACCCCGGGCCGCCGCGTCGGGCCGACACCGGCGCGGGCGGGCCCGGTTACGGAATCCGGGGTATGCGGGAACGGGCCGTGAACGTCGGCGGGCACCTCACGGCACAGCAGGAGGACAACGGGTTCGTGGTCCGGGCTCACCTGCCGCTGGACTACCCTCCCACCCGGCCGGACCCGGACGGCCGGGCCGGAGGGACCCGATGATCTCTGTGCTGCTGGCTGATGACCAGGAACTGGTCCGCACGGGTCTGCGCACCCTCCTGAGCCTCGACCCGCGGATCGAGGTGGTGGCCGAGACCGGCGACGGGCACAGCGCGATCCGGGCAGTCCATCGCCACCGACCCGACGTGGTCCTGATGGACCTGCAGATGCCGGCGATGAACGGCATCGAGGCCACCCGCACCATCTGCGCCGCCCCGGAACTGAGCAGCACCCGGGTGCTCATCCTGACCACTTTCGATGACGATGAGGACATTCTCGCAGCCGTCCGGGTCGGGGCCGCCGGGTACCTGCTCAAGGACACACCCTCCGCAGACCTGCGCCGCGCGGTGCACGCGGTCGCCCAGGGGGAGAACCTGCTCTCCCCGCAGGTCACCCGCAAGGTGATGGCGCACATCGCGGCCACGCCGGGCCCCGCCGCCGACCAGGTGGACCTGTCCAGCCTGACCGAGCGGGAGGTCGAGGTACTCACCAAGATCGCCCACGGCCGGACCAACCGCGAGATCGCCGCTGACCTCTACCTCTGTCACGCCACCGCCCGGACCTACGTCAGCCGGATCCTGACCAAGTTGGATGCCCGCGACCGTACCGAACTGGCGATCCTCGCTCACCGAGCCGGGCTCTACCACGACTGAGATCGGCACCGATGAGCACGCAGCCGCTCCTCGTCGGTCCGCTCAGCCCCAGACGAGGCCCTGTGTCGGGTCCGCCATCACCCGGGCAACATCGGCCAGGACGCGCGAACCCAGTTCACCGTCCACCAGGCGGTGGTCGAACGACAACGCCAGCTGCGTCACCCAGCGGGCCTTGAGCTTGCCCTTGTGCACCCAGGGGCGCTGACCGATCGCGCCGAAGGCCAGGATCGCCGACTCCCCCGGGTTCAGGATCGGGGTTCCGGTGTCGATGCCGAAGACACCCACGTTGGTGATGGTCACCGTGCCGTCGCTCATCGCCTGCGGGGTGGTCTTCCCGGCCCGGGCGGTGCCGGTGAGGTCACCGATCGCCACCGCCAGCTCGTGCAGGTTCATCCGGTGGGCGTCCTTGATGTTGGGCACCACCAGCCCGCGCGGTGTGGCCGCGGCGATGCCGAGGTTGATGTAGTGCTTGTAGACGATCTCCTGGGCCTGCTCGTCCCAGGCGGCGCTGATCGCGGGGTTGCGCTGGATCGCCAGGATCAGTGCCTTGGCAGCGATGAGCAGCGGTGTTACCCGGACGCCGTCGAACTCTGCGTCGGCGCGCAGCCGTTCCACGAGTTTCATCGTCTTGGTCACGTCCACGGTGGTGAACACCGTCACGTGCGGGGCGGTGAACGCTGAGGTCACCATCGCCTCGGCGGTACGCCGGCGCACGCTGCGTACCGGCACGCGGGACTGGCGGCCGTCCTCGGAGACAGTGCTCCCATCCAGCCAGGGCTGGTCATCGCCGGGATAGGTGGCCAGGCTCCGTGCCCCCTCCTGAGCCTGGGCGGCCACGACGTCCTCGCGCGTGATGATTCCGCCCGGGCCGGTGCCCGGGACCCGGGCCAGGTCGATCCCCAAGTCCTTGGCGAGTTTGCGCACCGGCGGTTTCGCCAGCACGTGGCCGGTCTGCTCACCGCCCGCGGCGCTCGGTCCCGTGAGACCGGCGCCGGCCCCCGTGAAGCCGGACGAACGCCCCTGAGACCGGTCCGGCGCGCGGCTGGCCTGATCGCGCTTGACCGGTCTCGCGGGAGTGGGAGTGGAGGCGGGGGTGGGGGTGGCGCGGCGGCGACGGCGGGTGCGCACGCCTTTGGTGCCGTAACCCACCAGGACGTCGCCGCTGGGCTCCTCGGTGCCGCTGGCGTCCGGTCCGCCGGAGTCCGTGTCCTGGCCGGCCCCCTGGCCGGAGGCCGCGTCCTCGCCGGCCCCAGCGTTCGTGCCGGTGTCCTCGCCGGGCGCAGCGGCTGCGTCGGTGGCCTCGCCGACCCCCCGGCTCGAGCGAGCGTCGTCACCAGACGCGGCGCCTTCTTGCTGGGCACCGCCGTCGTCGGAAGCCGCCTCCCCGCCCGGGTCGGTGTCGATCACGATGATCGCGGCGCCGACCTCCACGGTCTGCCCCACCTCCACCAGCAACTCGCTGACCACGCCGGTGTAGGGGCAGGGCAGATCGACCAGCGACTTGGCGGTCTCGATCTCCACGATGTCCTGGTTGACCTGAACACGGTCACCGGCGGCGACCTTCCACTCCACGATGTCGGCCTCGGTCAGGCCTTCACCGACGTCGGGGAGGGCGAATGTCACGTACTGGGGCATCGGGGCTCCTGGTTCGGTGTGCAAGTTCAGAGTTCAGGTTCAGTGGCTCAGGGAGTCGTCGATGGCGTGCATGATGCGGTCGAGGTCGGGCAGGTAGTCCTCCTCGAGGTTGGCCACCGGGTAGGGGGTGTGGAAACCACCGACCCGCAGCACCGGCGCCTGCAGGTGGTAGAAGCACTCGGCCGAGATGCTCGCGGCCAGTTCGGCCCCTGCCCCGAAGTAGGTCGGGGCCTCGTGGACCACCACCAGGCGCCCGGTCTTGCGCACACTTGTGGCCACGGTGTCGATGTCCAGTGGGGAGACCGAGCGCAGATCGATCACCTCGGCGCTGGTGCCCTCCTCCTGCGCCGCCTGGGCGGCGGCCACGATGGTGCGCATCGTCGGCCCGTACCCGGCCAGGGTGATGTCGGTGCCCTCGCGTACCACGGTGGCGTTCTGGATGGCGCCCGGGTCGAAGACCGACGGCGGCTGCTCGTCCTGCGCGGAGTGCGCACCCGGGCCGGACTGCTCGGTGCCGACGTCCTGGCCGCCCGGGCCGGTCCGGCCCGGTGGACGCACGCGCACCGGACCCTTCTCCCAGTACCGTGCCTTGGGTTCGAGGAAGATCACCGGGTCGGGGCAGGCGATCGCGTCCTGGATCATGGCGTAGGCGTCCCCGGCCGTTGCCGGGCTGATCACCCGCAGCCCGGGAGTGTGGGCGAACAGTGCCTCCGGCGATTCGCTGTGGTGTTCCACCGCCCCGATCCCGCCGCCATAGGGGATCCGGATCACCACCGGCACCTGCACGGCGCCACGGGAGCGGTAGGACATCTTGGCCAACTGGGTGGTGATCTGGTCGAAGGCGGGGAAGACGAACCCGTCGAACTGGATCTCGACCACCGGTCGGTAGCCGGCCATCGCCATCCCGATCGCGGTCCCCACGATGCCGGACTCGGCCAACGGGGTATCGACCACCCGGCTGGCGCCGAAGTCCTTCAACAACCCGTCGGTCACCCGGAACACCCCGCCCAGGGCGCCGATGTCCTCCCCCATCAGCAGCACCTTCGGGTCACGCTCCAAGGCATGACGCAGGCCGAGGTTGATCGCCCTGGCCAGCGGGAGCTGCTCGGTGCCCGCAGCCGGCGGGGACGTGGGTCCGGTGCTCATTGACCCTCCTCGAATCCGGCCTGGTAGGTGTCGAACCACTCCCGGTCGGCGGTGACCAGGTGGTGCTCGGTCGCGTAGACGTGCTCGAACATCGCGCTGGGCGGCGGTGGAGCGAGGGATCGGCAGTAGTCCCGCAACCGCTCTCCCAGTTCCTCGGCCTCCCGGTCCAGTTCGGTGAAGAAGTCCGAACCGATGCCCTCAGCCTCCAGCAGGAGGCGGAGCCGGTCGATCGGGTCGCGGCTGCGCCACAGATCCTCCTCGGCGCGGCTGCGGTAGCGCGTGGGATCGTCGGAGGTGGTGTGGGCGCCCATCCGGTAGGTGACCGCCTCAATCATCGTGGGCCCGCCACCTGCTCTGGCCCGGCGCAGCGCCTCGAGGGTGACGGCGTGGCATGCCAGCACATCGTTACCGTCCACGCGCACCGAGGGGATGCCCACGCCGGTGGCCCGCTGGGCCAGTGGCACCGTGGACTGGCGGGTGGCCGGCTCGGAGATCGCCCACTGGTTGTTCTGGCAGAAGAACACCACCGGGGCATCGTTGACGGCGGCGAAGACCATCGCCTCGTACACATCGCCCTGGGAGGTCGCGCCGTCGCCGAAGTAGGCGACCGCGGCCCGGTCGCGGTCCGGATCCCCGGTGCCCACGTCCCCGTCGCGCTGCATCGCCATCGCATAGCCGGTGGCGTGCAGGGTGTGCGAGCCGATCACCAGCGTGTAGAGGTGGAAGTTGTGCCGGGCCGGATCCCAGCCGCCGTGGTCCTGGCCCCGGAACAGGTGCAGCAGCTCGGTCAGATCCAGTCCGCGGGTGTAGGCCACCCCGTGCTCGCGGTAGGAGGGGAAGGCGTAATCGCGTGGGTTCATCGCCCGACCGGACCCGATCTGCGCGGCCTCCTGGCCGAGCGAGGGCGGCCACAGGCCGAGTTCGCCCTGTCGCTGCAGCGAGGTGGCCTCGGCATCGAAGCGCCGCACCAGCACCATGTCCCGGTACAGGCCGGCGAGCGCGTCGGTGTCGAGGTGCTCCACCAGGGGGTCGTAGCGGTGGTCGGACACGCGCTCCCCGGTTGGGGTGAGCAGTTGCACGGTGTGCGCGGAGGCATCGAGGTTGCCGGCGCCGCCGAAGGCGTCCTCGGTGTGATGAGGTACCGGTGCCGGAGAGGTCTCACTGCTGGCGACCACAGGTTCTCCTTGATCGAGGACTAGCTGTTGTACACACACCCCGGGGCGCCTGGGTGTGGCGCATCCGGGGTGTGAGTGGTGTACATCAGCCGGGGTTGGTGGGTCACACCATGCATCCGGCCTCAGCAACCTACGCAAGCGTAGGCTACGCAACCGTAGGTTGCTGCTGTGCGATTCTCCCCAATCGGGTAGCAGCGTTTTGTAGGTTTCCTCCAACAGCCGGAGTGTCTGTGTGGCGTCAGCGCCGGACTGCCGCAGAGACCCAGCGCGATGCCACGGACAGCGCGATGTCGTTGGCCTCGGCCTCTGCCACGGTGACCCGGACCCCGTGGCCGGCGAAGGGGCGCACCATCACGCCCGACGCGGCGGCGTCCTCAGCCAGTGCCAGCGCCCGGTCCCCCACCGGCAACCAGTAGAAGTTCCCCTGGGGTTCAGGGATCTGCCAGCCCTGCTCCCGCAACGCCGAGACGACCCGGTCCCGCTCGGAGACGATCTCGTCCACCGCGGCCGAGACGGCCTCGCGCTGGTTCAGCGCGGCCACCGCGGCGACCTGAGCCAGACTGTTCACCCCGAACGGGGTGGACGCGGTGCGAAGGGCGCGCACGAGCCGGCGCCGGGCCAGGGCGTACCCGACGCGCAAGCCGGCGAGCCCGTAGGCTTTCGAGAACGTACGGAGCACGACGAGGTTCTTGTACCTCTGCAGCAGCGGGACGGAGTCGATCGGGTCGGGACTGCGTACGAAGTCGACGTAGGCCTCATCCAGGATCACCATGATGTTCCTGGGGACCCGGTCCAGGAAGGCGACCAGGTCGGCGTGTGACATCGCCGCGGAGGTGGGGTTGTTCGGGCTGCACAGCAGCACCACCCGGGTACGCCCGGTGATGGCCTCCGCCATCGCGGCCAGGTCATGACCGCCGTCGGCCCGCAGCGGCACCTGCACCCCGTCGGCCCCGGTGACCTGCACCAGGATCGGGTAGGCCTCGAAGGATCGCCAGGGATAGACCACCTGATCGCCGTCGGCGCACATTGATCGCAGCAGGAGTTCGATCAGCGCCACCGAGCCGTTCCCCACCAGCACCTGATCGACCATCAGGTCGTGCCGGTCCGCGATCGCCTCGGTGAGCCGGTCGGCGTACATCTGCGGGTACCGGTTCGCGTCCTCGGCGGCATCGATCACCGCTGCGGTCACCGCCGGCAGCATGTGCCCCGGGAGTTCGTTGGAGGAGAGCTTGAAGACCGAGGCGTTGGATCCGCCGGCCCCGGGCACGTAGTGCGGCAGATCCTCCAGCGCGGCACGCAGCCGCACCCCGCCGATCTCCGAAGTCACGGGACTGGGTGGTTTCTCCGGCATGGGCCCAGCATGCCAGGCCGGCACGGGCTGCGGGACGGCTCGCCGTGGATTCGCCCAGGTGCTGTGCTCACGGCAACACGCGGTGCCACAATGGGCCCATGCGTTTCATCCTGCGACTGATCATCTCCGGTTTCGCCATCTGGGTGGCCTCCCTGTGGATCAACGGGATCGAGGTGGAAAGCGACGGCTCCTGGCAGCACACCCTGTTCGTGGTCGCCGTGGTCGCGCTGATCTTCACGGTGGTGAACACCCTGGTGAAGCCCTTGGTGAAGATCATCTCGCTGCCGCTGTACATCCTCACGCTGGGGTTGTTCTTCCTGGTGGTCAACGCGCTGATGCTGATGCTGACCAGCTGGCTCAGCGGACTGGTCGGGGTGGGCCTGGACGTGGACGGGTTCGGTACGGCTGTGTTGGGCGCGCTCCTGATCGCGGTGATCACCCTGGTCCTGAGCCTGGTGATCCCGGGGTCGAGGAACTCCAACGGGCGTCGCTGAGGCCGGTGCGGTGCCGGTTCGTGGGCGCACCCGCGCAGACAGGCTGGCAACCGGGTTGACTCAGGGCACCCGCACGGACTGGACGTAGGTCGAGGTGACCTCGGTGCGGGGATCGAGCATGCCGGAACTGGCGGCCCGCCAGTTCCGCACCGCCGGGTCGGTGCTCGCATCGACCAGGTGCGCCGTCTCGGCATAGGCCGGGATGTCGTGGCTCTGCGTCACACCCCCTACCCGGTACCACGGCGATGCGGCGGTGACGTCCCGTGTCACGGTGGTTCGCTCGGGCGTGATGGGAGCGGGCCTACCGTCCGGGCCCGTGACGAGATCGTCGGTGTGTTCCAGTTGCAGGACGGCGACACCCTCGGGGATCTCGATGTGGTTCACCGGGGCGCCGATGGTCAGGACCGAGGAGATCGCGAACTCTCCGCGCACCTCCTCGCGGGCCGCCAGGTCCGCCGCCACCAGACCACCCTGGGAGTGACCGGCGATCAGCACCTCCTCACCTGCCCCGACCCCGGCGGCGCGCATCGCGGCGATCACCGCCGCGCTCGCCGCGGAGTCCTGCCGCGCGAATACCTGCACGTTGGAGGCCCAGTCGTTGGGAAAGGGCCCGTTCCAGAAACTGTGCCGGGACTGGGTGCCCGGAACGAGCACCTGCCAGCTCACGGTGCCATCGGGGGCAACCAGCCGGTCCACGCGCACGGTGCCCGGCTCAGCGCCGCGCTCGGGGTAGAGGGCACCGATGTTGCGGACCAAGCCGGTGACGGTGGTGGTCGGCGGTGGATGCTCCCCGGCCCGTGGTGCCGAACCCTGGTTCGGGGACGCCCCGGCCCGGATCGGCGGAGGCGCAACCTTGCGACTCGCCACCCGAGTGCTCACCCCGGCGGTGGTGACGTGGTTCACCACCGAGGCGAAGACCTGGATCGAACTTCCCCCCTGCAGTGCACCGCCGACGTCGTAGATGGAGGTCAGTTCGCGCAACAGGTACCCGGTCTGGGCGCCCGACGGCGACCAACGTCGGTTCACCGCCGACTCCACCACTGTGCCCTGGATCGCCCCCAGCACCCGACCCGGGTAGGCGAACAGGTCCCCGAAGGCGCCCCGGACGCTGAGGGGACGCGGTGCCCGGCACATCGGACCCCGGTGCGGCACCTGGTAGGTGCTGATGTAGTGGCGCACCCGCTGCTCACGGTCCAGGTACTCCCGGGCAGCGGTACGCAGATCCCCGGCCAGGCTGGTCAGCGCCGAACTGAGCGCGGGGCGCCGGGCCAGCGCCGTCCACACCGCCTCCGCCGCGCGCTTCCCACTCACCGGCGCGTACGGGATCGTGGACTCCAGGGTCGCCCCCGCCCTCCGTGCGTGGTTCAGGGCCTGGTCGAGTTCGGCCTGCGCGCGGCTGATCTGGTGTGCCAGGGCGCGCAGTTCGCCCGGATCCACCTGCACCCGAACCCCGTGCACCGTCAGTTGCTCGCTGGCATGCGCGGCCGTGGAATCCCACAACGGCACATCGGCCACCGGCTCGATCCTCACGCGGCACCACCGGTGCCGACGGACACGATGGTCATCGTGCCTGCCCGTACTGCGCCTGCACGACGCGCAACTCATTCTCGTGCGCGCCGGCCGACCACCCCGCAGTGGCGAGTTCATCAGCCAGGGCCGTCACCGCTCGCGCCAGCGAGGACAACCGGTAGGCGTAGGCGATGGCGGCATGGCCGCGCCAGTCACCGGTGCCGGCGAGCGTCAGCAACTGCCTCGCCTGCTCGGCATGGTGCCCGGCCGCGCCCAGCAACCATGTCGCCGACGGTAACGGCTGCAGACCTCCCACGGCTGCCCCCTCGGTGTTCGCTGCTCCGGTGCCGGCAGGCTAGAACGCCGGACCATCTGAACGTGCTTGCCCGCCGCGCCCTGTGGATACCGGCTCGCCCCATGCGGGCCTGCGGATGCCGGGCGCAGGACACGCAGAGCCACCCGGGGCGTCGACATCGGCGCCCCGAGGAGCACAATGGGGGTATGTCCAAGCCCTACACCGTGACCGTCGTCTGCACGGGAAACATCTGCCGCTCCCCGATCGCGGAGGTCCTCCTGCGCGAAGCCTTCTCCGAGGCCGGGTTGGATGATCGCGTCCAGGTGGGCTCCGCCGGGACCGGCGACTGGCACCTGGGGCATGACATGGATCACCGTGCCCGCGCGGTCCTGGAGGGTGCCGGGCACTCCTTCCCGGTGCACTCCGCCCGCCAGTTCCTGGCCGAGGCGTTCACCGACTCCGATCTGATCCTGGCCGCGGACGTGGGCCACTACCGGGACCTGGTCGCGATGGCCCCCGATGAGCAGGCCGCGGAGCGGGTGCACCTGTTCCGTAGCTTCGATGAGCAGGCCCGCGTCGATGCGGACCTGAACCTGGCCGACCCCTACTACGGCGACGAGCGGGACTTCACCCTGACCTACCAGGCGGTCACAGCCGCTGTGCCCGGTGTGGTGGAGTACGTGCGCGGCCAGCTACCGTGACCTGGACCAAGACCCGCTTCCCCGCCCCGCACGCGGCCTGTTTCGAGGCCGACGGGCTCCGGTGGCTGGGCCGGGCCGAGGACGGGGTACGGGTGGCGCAGGTGGTCTCGGTGGGCCCGGGCCGGCTGGAGTTGGAACGGATCGACTCCGGGCCGGCCGCGCCGGAGGCCGCGGCCGACTTCGGTGCGAACCTGGCTCGCACCCATGCCGCGGGTGCGCCGTACTTCGGGTTCATCCCCGGCGACACCCCCGGTTACATGGGTCAGGCCCCGCTACCGCCGGCGCCCGGGCCGGCCGAGGCCACCGGGTGGGGTGAGTTCTACGCCCACCACCGGGTGCTGCCCTTCCTGCGCAGAGCCGTGGAGCAGGGCAGGATCGGTTCGGACGGTGCGGCGGTGATCGAGCGGGTCGTCGAGCGGCTGGTCGCCGGTGACCTCGACCATGACCAGCCCGACCTCGTACAGGGTGCCGCCCGCCTGCACGGGGACCTGTGGAACGGCAACGTGCTCTGGGATGCCCGCGACGGGTCGGCGGTGCTGATCGATCCCACCGCCCACGGTGGGCACGCCGAGACCGACCTGGGGATGCTGGACCTGTTCGGGCTCGCTCACCTGGAGCGGGTCCTCACCGGCTACCAGGAGGTCTCGGCCCTGGCCCCGGGGTGGCAGGAGCGCGTGTCGCTGCACCAGTTGAACCCGCTGCTGGTGCACACGGTGCTGTTCGGTGGTGGGTACGCCGAAGCCGCGGTCTCCGCGGCGCAGCCCTACGCCTGAGGCGCACCGAGCACCGGTCCTCCACCCGGGGCGTGCACCCTCGACGGCACGCCCCGACCACCGGCGCCAGCCGCCCGCGCCCCCGACATGCTCCCGGCCGGCCGACCATGTGGTCGGCCTCGCCACGCCGGTCCACCGCCGTGCACCGCCTCTGGGAAGATGTGTCCATGGACTTCTCCGTGCGACTGGCCGACCTGGAACCCTCGATCGCCCTCGGCCCCCTGGACGGACGCTACCGCGCCGCCGCCGCTCCCCTGGTGGACCACCTGTCCGAGGCGGCGCTGAACCGGGCCAGGGTGCACGTGGAGGTGGAGTGGTTGATCCACCTGGGCGCCGTCGGTGCACTACCGGGGGCACCGCGCCTGAGTGCGGCGGAGGTGGACTACCTGCGGGCCATCCCCGCCGGCTTCGGCGCTGCCGAGGTTGCCGAACTGGCCGGTATCGAGGCAGAGACCCGTCACGACGTCAAGGCTGTGGAGTACTTCCTCAAGCGGCGCCTGGCCGCCTCCCCGGAGCACCTCGGACCGGAGACGGTACTCCCGGACACCAGCGAGATCGTGCACATCTTCTGCACCAGCGAGGACATCAACAACCTCGCCTACGCCCTCACCGTGCGCAGCGCGATCAGTGCGGTGTGGCTGCCCGCCGCGCGCCAGGTGACCGACGACCTCGCGCAGATGGCCCGCGAGCACGCCGACGTGCCCATGCTGGCCCGTACCCATGGCCAGGCCGCCACCCCGGTGACCCTCGGGAAGGAACTGGCCGTGCTGACCCACCGGCTACGTCGCCAATTGCGCCGCGTGGACTCCGCCCAGTACTTGGGCAAGATCAACGGCGCCACCGGCACCTACGGCGCTCACGTGATCTCGGTGCCCCAGACGGACTGGGAGCGGGTGGCCAGGATGTTCGTGGAGCACCTGGGCCTGACCTGGAACCCGCTGACGACTCAGATCGAGAGCCACGACTGGCAGGCCGAACTCTATGGCGACATCGCGCGGTTCAACCGGGTGCTGCACAACCTGGCCACCGACGTGTGGACCTACATCTCGCTGGGCTACTTCACCCAACGACTCTCCGCCCAGGGCTCCACCGGATCCTCCACGATGCCGCACAAGGTCAACCCGATACGGTTCGAGAACGCCGAAGCGAACCTGGAGATCTCCTGTGCGCTGCTGGACACCCTGTCCGCGACCCTGGTCACCTCGCGCCTGCAGCGAGACCTGACCGACTCCACCACCCAGCGCAACATCGGGGTGGGGCTGGGGCACTCGATGCTCGCGCTGGATAACGTGCGCCGCGGGCTGGCCGGGCTGGACGTGTCCGCCGAGGCGATGGCGCAGGACCTGAACGACAACTGGGAGGTGCTCGGCGAGGCGGTGCAATCCGCGATGCGGGCTGCCTCGGTGGCCGGTGCCCAGGGCATGGCCGACCCGTACGAGCGCCTGAAGGACCTGACGCGGGGGCGAAGGGTGGACGGCGCGGCGATGCGGGCCTTCATCGCCGACCTCGGTCTGCCCGAGGAGGTCCGGGCCCGGTTGCTGGACCTCACCCCCGCCACCTACACCGGTCTGGCCGCGCAACTGGTCGCGCACCTGGAATGAGTGCGCAGTTGTCGCACACCCGGAGCGGGCGCTCAGTTGCTCCGCACGGGCAGCAGCAGGGCCAGGCGGACCCAGCAGGACCGGACGGGGCCGCCGGTCAGGTCTCGACGGGGGCGGGGGTCTCGGTAGGGCAGGTCGATGCCCGCTGCGGGACCGGGCCGGCGGAGCGTCGTCGCCACCACACCAGGCCCGAGCCCCCCACAACCAGCACGAACAGCCCGGCACCGAGGGCGAGGGGCCCGGCGGGCAGCCCGGCGATGAGCAGCAGCCGCTCCTCGACCACCACCTCCCGGTGGTCGCCCCCGTTGCTGGAGCGCTCGAACACGAAGTCGGAGACCACCTGCGCGCCCGGGGAGTAGAACGACTGGTCCACCACGGTCAGGTACGGTCCGGCCTCGAGCAGTTCGGACAGGGTGCCGTTGGTCACGGCGGCCGGGTCCGGGGAGTCGGCGTAGCGCAGGTTCACGGTGGTGCTCTGAGCGCTGGCGTCGGCGCGTGTCATGCGCTGGTCGGCGAAGACGTAGGTGCGCACGTGCTGGGGGGTGGTTGCTGCGGCGGACATCCGCATCGGATAGACCACCGAGGAGGAGTCGAAGGTGATGTCCAGCGGAGGCAGTTGCCCGGAGAGGCTCTGATCCGCCGTCATCCGCACCGCCACGTAGTACCAGCCCTCACTCACGTACGGTGCCACCGCGGCGGCGAGAGCGTCGTCCATGACGTACTCGTGCTCGGCCAGCCACCGGGCCAGTTCGTCGGGATCGGAGGCACTGAGCACGCTGGCCTCCACCGGGCCCAGATCCACCTGCTCTAACACCGCCACGTCGGAGCCGGACGTCGGACTGCCATCGCCCTCATCCGAGCGGGGCCACCAGTAGTAACTCACCTCCACCTCCGGGGCGATGACCTCCTCCAGCGCCTCGAAGAGCCCTTCCTCGGCCAGTGCCACCTGCGCGGGGGCCGGGGTTGGCACCAGCAGCGCGGCCTCACCCGAGTTCGACAGCGCCGACAGCGACAGCACGATCCGTTCGGTCTGGCCGTCCCAACTGATCGCGGCGACCTCGCGCTGCACCTGCACCTCGGCGTCCTCGGCGCTCACGAACGCCCCGCACGCACATGCCCGCGCCGCACCCGGCACCAGGACCAGCAGCGCCGCCAGCAGCATCGTGACGAGGGTCGTCACGACCACTCGTCGTAGCGGCGTCAGCGGTGGGCACATGCACGGTACGTTAAGCGCATTCCGCGAGGACGGCGCGGCCTGATACCGGATTGAGACCGCCGGTGGACCGATCGTGACCTTTCCGTAGCCGGAGGCGTGGCGAGGATCACGCGTGGTACCCTATGGGGGTATATGCATTGCGCTGACCTGGAGGGATGTGCGCTATGACTCACACTGTCGAGACCTCGAACGCAGGCGCCGCAGCCGAACCCACGGCCCCGCACGGGTATGACGCGGAGAAGGACGCCTACCTCAGGCGGTTGCGCCGGGTCGAGGGCCAGGTCCGCGGGATCGCCCGGATGGTGGAGTCCGACACGTACTGCATCGACGTGCTGACCCAGATCTCCGCGGTGACCAGGGCGCTGCAGGCGGTGGGTCTGGGCCTGCTGGAGGACCACATGGAGCACTGCGTGGTCGACGCGGCGCGCTCATCCCCCGAAGAGGGCAAGGAGAAGGTGGCTGAGGCCACCGCCGCGATCGCCCGCATGGTGCGGTCCTGAGGGACCCGTCCGTACGGTATCGCCGGAGGTTCACTCGTTGATCAGATCGCCGGCCTCCGCCAGCATCTCCGGCACGTCGGCACCATCCCCCGGTTCCTCCTCCTCGGAGTAGGCGCCCAGGTACTCATCCGGGTCCACCAGGTACACGTCTCTGTCCTGCTGGCTCATCAGGCGCCGGAGCACCTCCCGAATGATCCGGCGTGCGACGTCGTCGAACCCCCCGGCCCGGGACACGTCGATCATCACCCGGGACGTCTGCGGCGGATTGTCGATGAACTCCCGCGCGATCAGTTCCGCCCCGGCAAAGCGGATGTCGCCCTGGATCTCATACACGCTCACCTGCCCCGCCCCATCGGCGAGGTCGGCCACGTAGGCCTCCGACATCACCCCCGAGGTGGCCTTGGGTCCGGACATGATGTGCAGCCCCATGTCCGCGGAGAGTCGTTCGAAGGTGACCACGCCGCGCACGCTGTTCCCGTGCTTGTCCAGCGGCGGGGAGTACACCGCGATGCCCACCTGGCCCGGTAGCACGCCCAGGATCGCCCCCGAGACCCCGCTCTTGGCCGGGATGCCCACCGAGGTGACCCAGTCGCCGGCGGAGTCGTACATGCCGCAGGTGAGCATCACGCTCAGCGTCTGGCGCACCGCCCCGGGCTCGACCACGTGTGCGTGCGTCACGGGGTTCACCCCACCGTTGGCCAGGGTCGCGGCCATCACCGCCAGATCGTCCACGGTCACCGAGACCGAGCACTGGGCGCTGTAGCCGTCGACCACCTCACCGGGGTCGCCACCGATGATCTCGGCATTGCGCAGCAGGTAGGCGATGGCCCGGTTGCGGAAGGCGGTCTTCAGTTCGGAGTCCAGCACGTCCCCGTTCAGTTCCAGGTCCCGCCCGGCCACGGCGCTGTAGAAGTCCAGGACCCGCTGCCGGCGGTGCGCAGCATCGGAGCCGTGCACCAGCGCGTAGGTGGCCAGCGCTCCGGCATTGATCATCGGGTTGCGGGGGCGGCCGGAGTCCGGCTCCAGGGAGATCTCGTTGTAGGCCTCCCCGCTCGGCTCCACGTCCACCTTCTCCAGGACCCCCTCCAAGCCCTGGTCGTGCAACGCCAACGCATAGGTGAACGGCTTGGCGATCGACTGCATCGTGAACTCCGTCCCGGCATCGCCCACGTGGTAGAGATGCCCGTCCACCGTGCACACCGCCAACGCATACAGCGACGGATCCACTTCCGACAGTTGCGGGATGTAGTCGGCCACGTGCCCGACGGCGATATCGGCACACTCGTTCAGTACCTCGTCCAAGTAATCTGATACCGGCGATTTCATCCCGCCATCGTCGCACGCACCGGCACCACCGGCAGGTCCGGGCATCGAGCACCCGCACCCGAAGCCCGGGCACCCCCGCACTGCGATCACGGCGGAGCCGCCGCTCGCGCACGGGCCCCTCTCATCGATGCGCTATAACGACCCCATGAGCACACCAGTCACCCAGCGGCGCCGGCTCGGCCTCGAGGTGTGGATCGTGATGGGCCTGTCGCTGGGACGCTCGGCGGTATACGCGGTGGTCAACATCATCGACCGGGTGAGCCGTGGGCCGCTGGGCGAGCAGACCGCCACGCTGAACCCCTCCCAGTCGGTGCGGCCGTATCTGGACCTGACCTACCAGATGCTCTCCCTGACCTTCGCCCTGGTACCCGTCGCGCTGGCGCTGTACCTGCTCAGCGCCCACGGGCGTAGCGCGGTGCGCCGCATCGGACTCGACCTGCGTGAACCGGGTAAGGACGTGGCCTGGGGCCTGGGCCTGGGCGCACTCATCGGCATCCCCGGCCTGGGCCTGTACGTTGCCGGGCGGGCGCTGGGTGTCACGGTGGCCGTACAGGCCTCGGCCCTGGCGGAGTACTGGTGGACCATCCCGGTGCTCATCCTCGCCGCGCTCAAGAACGGACTGCTGGAGGAGGTGCTGGTGGTGGGTTACCTCGTGGAACGGCTGGAGGAACTGGGCTGGCGGGTCTGGGCGGTGCTGGTCACCTCGGCGTTGATCCGGGCCGGATACCACCTGTATCAGGGCTGGGGCCCGTTCGTGGGCAACGCGATCATGGGCCTGATCTTCACCTGGTTCTACCTGCGCAGGCGGCGGGTGATGCCGCTGGTGATCGCCCACACCCTGCTGGATGTGGTGGCCTTCGTGGGGTATGCCTACCTACCCGCACAATGGCTGGACACCCTGGGTGTGGGCTGAGCAGCCACAATGCGATAGACCCACCTCCTACTATCGACACCATGAGTTCACCCCGCCGGCCCGGGCCTGTCGAAGCCCGGGAGGGCTTTCGCCCCGCGAGGGCGGCGCAGGCCGATGGCACCGACGCGCCCGGTGCCCCGGAGGATGACGACGAGTGGCACCGGCCGGCAGGGCCCTCGGCCGGCCCCGGGGCCGCAGACGCCGCGGACCACGGATCCGGTGCGTCGGACTCAGCCGCCTCTGCCGGTGTGGCGGCGGGCCTGACGGCGGAGGGTGCCTCGACGGAACCCGATGAACAGACCGAGCACCGCGAGGTCGCCGGTGAGCCCGGCGAGCAGCCACCCGGCCAGGGCCCGCGTACCGTGCAGGTACTGGACCTGCCCAGCGAGCGGGTGCGCCGACCGGCCGACCTGCTGCACCTGATCGCCTCGGCGATCGGCATCGCCGTGGTCCTCATCCTGTCGGTCTACGCCCACTCCACCACCGCCGGAGTCACCCAGGACGTCCAGTCCGCGCTGGCCCAGACGGTCCGTGGCCTGTTACTGGTCCCGGTCACGGTGATCGAAGGTTTCCTGATCCTGGTGCTGCCAGTGATGGTGATCGTCACCCAGGTGCTGCGCCGCAACCTGCGGGGCGTCGGTGAGGCCGTCGTGGCCTCGGCGGCCGCCTACCTGCTGGCGATCGCGGCGATGTGGGCGGTCAACGAGTTCGCCGCCGGCACCGATGCGGCCCGGGCGCTACTGCGCTGGCGTGGCGGGGAGTGGATCATCACCATCACGCCCACGGTGACCGCCCTGGCCGGGCTGCTCACCGCCGTCGGGCGCCGCGGGCGGTTGCCCGTGGTGGGCCTCTCGTGGAACCTGCTGTGGATCGCCCTGGGTATCTCGGTGATCACCGGTGACACCACCCTGGTCGGGGCGATCGTCACGGTTCTGCTGGGCCGGATCGCCGGCATGGCAATGCGGTACGGATCCGGGGTACGCAGCGACCGCGCCCACGGCGCCGACCTGGTGCAGGGAGTCCGGCGCACCGGGATCGAGCCGCTGGCGCTGGTACGGCTCGGGGACCACGCGCAGCATCCCGACCTGCAGCCTCAGACGGTCATGATCGACGACAGGGGCCGGTCGGTCGCCAGCCCGGTGCGCGCGCAGGCTTCTGTCCGCGCGGACCCCGCCACGCCCGGGGAGGTGCCACCGGGCCGCAGTCAGCGCGCCCGCATGCTGTCCCGGTTCCGTGCCGGACAGCCGGTTCCGGCGGCGGCGACGGTGGCCACCGAACGGGATGGGCGCAACCGGGTTTACGCCGTCATCGCGGTGGACGGCACCCGATGGGACGTGGTGGTGCTCGACGACGACCGCCAGGTGATCGGCATGCTCGCCTCGGTCTGGACCGCCCTGCGCCTGCGCGGACTGGCGCGGCGTACCGCGGTCTCGCTGCGCCAGGCCACCGAGCGCGCCGCGTTGATGCACTACGCCGCGACCGCCGCCGGCGTGCGGAGTCCGAAACTGCGCGGTATCGCCAAGGCCGCGGAGTCCACGCTGCTGGTGGGTGAGCACATCAGCGGTGCCCGCAGCGCCCACGACCTGTCCCCCGGCTCCCTCACCCGGGGGGAGATGGCGCGCGCCTGGGAGCAGCTGGCCACCGCCCACCATGCCGGGATCGCCCACCGCAACCTCTCGGTGGAGACCGTGCTGATCGGGACCAGCGAGGATGATGCCGGTCAGGTGTGGCTGACCGGGTGGGAGCAGGGCGAGATCGCTGCCTCTGCACTGGCCCAGCGGGTGGACCGGGCCCAGTTGCTCACCGCGTTCGCCCTGCACACCGACGTCACCACCGCCATCGAGGGTGCGCGACAGGTGCTGAGCGCCGAGGAACTGGCCGAACTGGCCCCGTTGCTGCAGCCGGTTGCCTTCCCGCCGATCACCCGCACCGCTGCGCGTTCGGACAAGCCCACCATGGACGCCCTACGCGCTGCGCTGCTGTCCTACCTGCCCGAGGGGGCTGGGGCCGAACCGATCCGGCTGAACCGCTTCTCGGCCCGCACCGTGGTGACGCTCACCGTCCTGGTGGTGGCGCTGTGGATCCTGGTGACCACCCTGAACTTCGACCAGGTCCGCGAGGTGGTGGCCGGGGCCAACCCGGCGTGGATGCTCATCGCGTTCGGCCTGGGCCTGGTCAGTTACCTGGGTGGCGCGCTGGCGCTGGTGGCGTTCTGCCCGGAGCGCCTGGGCCTGTGGCGCACCATCCTGGTCCAGGTGGCCGCCTCGGTGCTGACCTTGGTCACACCGGCCGGTCTGGGTCCGGCTGCGCTGAGCGTGAGGTTCATGCAGCGCCGCGGGGTACGTACCTCGTTGGCCCTGGCCACGGTGGGGCTGGTGCAGCTGGCCCAGTTCGTCACCACAGTGCTGCTGCTGGTGGTCCTGGCTCTGGCCCTGGGCACCGCTGGGCCGCTGCGGCAACTGCCCTCCCTGGTGGTGGTGATCACCCTGGCCGTGGTGGCCGCAGTGGCCGGGATCGTGCTGCTGGTGCCGCGGGTCAGGGCATGGTTGGCACGCCGGGTGCTCCCCACCTGGCGGCAGATCTGGCCCCGGCTGGTGTGGGTGATCGGGCAGCCGCAGCGGCTGGTGCTGGGCTTGGCGGGCGGACTCCTGGTCACCGCAGGCTTCCTGGCTGCGTTCGTGGCCACCCTGGTCGCGCTGGGCCAGTCGGTTCCGATCACCACCTTGACGATCGTGTACCTGACCGGGAACACGATCGGTTCGGCCGCCCCCACCCCGGGCGGGATGGGAACGGTGGAGTTGGCCCTGTCCGCCGGTCTGCGCACGGTGGGCCTGGCCACGGCGGCGGCCGCTTCGGCCGCGGTGCTGTTCCGGGTGCTCACCTTCTGGCTGCGGGTTCCGCTGGGCTGGGCGGCCTGGCGGTACCTGCAGCGCAAGGAGGATCTGTAAGCGTGAGTGACCTGCGCTGCACCTACCGGGCCCGCGGCAACGATAGGGTGGTCACAGAATGGCGACCCGCCGGCGAAGGCGGACCGACACGACCGGCGAGGCGGTGCACATGACGGTGAGGTTCCGTGCTGCGGCCGGCACCCACCTGGGCACCGTGCGGATGAACAACGAGGACTCCGCCGTCGTCTCCGACCAGCTGCTGATCCTCGCCGACGGCATGGGCGGGCACGCCGCCGGGGAGATCGCCTCGGTGCTGGCGGTGCGCGTGTTCAGTGAGGTGGACCACGGCCCGGGAGCGGACCTGGACACCGCGGTGCTCGAGGCCGGCCGCCGGGCTCGCCGGGCACTGGTGGCGATGTCCGACGCAGACCCGATGCTGGAGTCGCTGGGCACCACCCTGATCGCGGTGGTCACCGATGGATCCAGGGTGCTGATCGGCCACATCGGCGACTCGCGGGTGTACGTGCTCCGCGATGGCTCGATGTACCAGATCACCACCGATCACACCCACGTGCAGCGACTGGTCGAGCAGGGTCAGCTGAGCCCGGACAAGGCCCGCACCCACCCCTACCGGGCGATGCTGTTGAAGTCGCTCGACGACCACTCCCCCGGTCCGGACCTGGACCTGATCGAGGTGAGCCTGGAACCCGGGGACCGGCTGCTGCTGTGCAGCGACGGCCTCTCGGACTATCTCTCCGCCGAACAGATCGGCCGGGCCCTGGCCACCGAGGCGCGCAGCGAGGCGGTGGAGGCGCTCATCGACGCCGCGCTGCGCGCCTCCACCCGGGACAACGTCACCGTGGTGGTGGCCGACGTGGACTCCGGGCCGGCACCCGGCCGCACCGGCGATCGTGCGGACGAGGACGCCGGCGTGGTCGCGGTGCCGCTGACCGAGCCCGGCCACTTCGGTGCGGTGGTGGACGGGATCCGCCTGTCCCAGGAGGCTGCCGACGCCCTCGCCGCGGCACTACCCGGCTTCGAACTGGACCCCCACGAGCCGTGGCGCGGATCGGCTCTGCTGCGCGAATCCGCTCCGGTGGGAACTGCTCGCGGCACCGACAGTCCGGCCATGGGTAGCGCCGACAGCCCCGGTGCCGTCGGTACACCCGACGATGACGCTCCCGACCCGGCTGGGAGCGCGCCGGCCGCTGTCGGCGCTACCGGGGACAGCGAATCCAGTGCCGAGCAACCCGGCATCGCTGCCTCCAACAGCGCTGCGGGGCGGGGCAGCAGTGAGACCGCGAGCGACGACGACACCACCGCCGGCGACACCGCCCCCCGAGAGGCTGATTCCCCGCAGGACCCTGCGCCGGCGAAGCCGTCGGTGCTGCCCGGGGTTCTGTCCGGGATATTCAGCCTGGCGGTTCTGGTGCTGCTGGCCTACTTCCTGTTCGGCTGAGCCGGCTCGGGTGCCCCGGAGCCCTTCGCGCCGGCCGGGCTCAGGTGCCGCTCGGACCGGCCGAAGCAGCCCGGACCCGGGCATAGGAACGGGTCAACTCCGCCAGCACGCCGTCGTGGGGCATCGCTGTTCCGTGCAGATGGGAACCGCGTAGTTCGTCCATGAAGCGCCCCCACATCGGGGGACCGCCCTCGGCGAGCAACTGCGCGCGGATGGCCAACTCCGGGGTGGTGGGCAGCCAGCGCGCGCCCCAGTCGCCGATGTGGGCGATCAGCGGGATCAACTGGATCGCGGCCTCGGTGAGGCGGTAGTCGACCTTCTGCCGATGGCTCGGGTCGTCGTGCCGGGTGAGCAGGCCGGCCTCGGTGAGTTTGCCCAGGCGCGCGGCCAGGATGTTCGAGGCGATGCCCTCCACCGAATTGGTCAGCAACTCCCGGAACCGGCGGTGGCCACTGAAGATGATGTCGCGCAGCACCACCATCGACCACTTGTCACCCAGCAGTTCTGTGGTCATGTTGATCGGACAGCCGGAGCGGCCGGCGGCGATGGGAAGCACGTCGCCGGCTCCGGTCCCGATTTCCGATTGCGTCACACAACCAGATTACGATACGTTCCCACCGGTTGCATATCGCAATCAGCACTCGCTTGGAGGCCTGACCGATGGCGCGACTGATCTACTCGATGATCACCTCCCTGGACGGCTACGTCGCCGACGCCGACGGCGACTTCGGTTCGTGGGCCCAGCCCGATGAGGAGGTGCTGGCCGCCCTCAACGACGACATCGCCCGGGTCGGCACCTACCTGTACGGACGGCGCATGTACGAGTTGATGGCGGTCTGGGAGAGTGACCCCTCCCTCACCGCGGACTCGCCGGCGTCGGAGGACTTCGCCCGCCTCTGGCAACAGGCGGACAAGGTCGTCTACTCCACCACGCTGACCCAGCCGGTCACCGAACGGACCCGGGTGCACGGGGTCTTCGACCCCGAGCAGGTCCGGACACTGAAGGAGACCAGTTCGGCGGACCTGAGCATCGACGGGCCCACCCTGGCTTCGGCCGGGCTGGAGCACGGCCTGGTCGATGAGATCGCCATGTACATCTGCCCGGTCAGCCTCGGCGGCGGTCTGGCCTTCCTGCCCCGCCAGCGACTGGACCTACGGCTCCTGGAGCAGCGCCGGTTCGGCAACGGGGTGGTCCGGTTGCGCTACGCCGTCCGCAACGGCTCACGCTGACGCGGACCTGCTCAGGTGAGCGCGGGTTCATCCTGCTTGCGCCGCGAACCCAGGGTGTAGACCCGGGCGGTGCTGCCGGACAGGGTGATCAGCACCAGGATCTCCACGGCGTTACCGAACAGGTTCAGCGCGAGCGCCTGCTCGGGGGCCCCGGTGAGCCACAGCGTCGCCCAGCCGATCACGCTGGCCGCGCTCATCACCAGCACCCCGATCCGCGCCCAGTTGTGCCGGAGTGCCACGAGGACCCCCAGCACCAGGTAGACCAGCAGGAAGGCACCCACCAGCCAGAGCACATTGCGGGTTGTCCAGTCCCACGGCAGCAGCGGGTCGAGGACGTCCCGGTAGATCACCTCGGCCTCACCGGTCCGCATCGCCTGCACCAGTGACCACACCCCGATCGCCACCCGCGCCGCGATCGTGGCCAGCACGAACGCGACCGTCAGCGGCACCGCCCGCGGAGGCATCGCCTCCTTCTGTTCGGCGGCGATCCGGGCCTGCATCGCCGGGCTCGGGTCCGCGCTGTCGCGCAGGTCCACGATCGGCAGGTCCCCATCGGTGCGGATCCGGTCCCCACCCCCGTTGCGGTGGTGGTACCCGGAGGAGAAGTTGCGCAGCCAGCGCACGCCGATCCCGGCGTTCCCCGCCTCCGGGGCGGTCAGGGTGGCCAGGATGTGGTCGCGTTCGGCGTCCACCTCGGCGTCGATGCGGTGGGTGACCTGCAGGGTGAACCAATTCAGGCCGACCGCGGTGTCATAGGTGCCGGCGGCCAGCCAGTCCACCTTGCGTCCGCCGGGCAGGCGCCATCCCGGCGGGCAGGGCCAGAACCGTACGTGGTGACGCTTCTTCGGGTTGCCCTCCACCTCCTGCTGGTAGGTGAAGGCCATCCGGCGCCCGAACAGGTACAGCGGGCTGACCGGTGCGTCGGGGTAGGAGCGGCGCAGCAGCGTCGCGGTGACGATGCCCAGGCCGCTGCGCAGGTTCAACTCATCCGCGCGGTGCCAGCCGGCGTTGATCATCGCCTGGTGGATCTGCTCCTCGGTGCCGCGCAGACCGACGTTGATCGGGTCTCCCAGCAGGCCCTCCCGGGTGCGGGAGCGGCCGATGAAGTAGTCCGGCACGTACAACCGGGTCAGCAGCCGGTGCACCCGGGGCAACAGGAAGTAGGTGATGAGCAGCCAGAACGGGATGAACGTCCACAGGTGGCGCCACCCGTCGGTGATGAACTGGTGCAGGAGCAGGAACGCCAGCCACGCAGCCGCGACGGCCGCCAGGAAGAAGAAGAACCCGTCCAGGGCGCGGACCGGATTCCGCTGGACCTCGGCGACCGCATCGTGGGCCGCTTCGGTCAGGGTCCTGGGCATGTGGTCACGCTACCCGGCCGGGCGTGGGGCCACTCGCCCGGACGCGGCGACGGGCCACCGGTCCGGTCACCACCGGCGGCGGAACACCGGTGCGGTGCGGCACTCCACCGCGATCCCCTGGATGGGTGCCACCCGGCTGATCTAGCCTCAACGCTGTGCCCGCAGCCTCACCCACACCCCCGATCCAGGGCCCACGCCTGCAGTTGCGGGATTGGCGGCCCGCAGATCTGCCCCGGCTGGCGGATCTGCTCGATCCCGCCCGGCCCTGGCACGCCACGAACGGCCCCTACTTCGGCACACCGACGACGGCACAGACCCAGGAGGAGTTACGCCGGTTCTCCGCCCTGGCCGCAACCCCGCGCACCGGCCTGCCCACCCCACGCACCATGTTGGCCATCGAGGCCGGCGGGGTGCTCATCGGAGCGGTGACCTGGTACTGGGAGTCACAGGAGACCGACTGGCGCCGGATGGGCATCGTCATCCAGGACGAAGAGTACTGGGGCCGGGGTCTGGGCACCGAGGCGATGGCGCTGTGGACCTCCTACCTGTTCGACAGCACCGACGCGCTCCGGTTGGATTTCGCCACCTACTCGGGCAACACCGGCATGATCGCCATCGGCCTCACCCTGGGTTTCGTCGAGGAGGCACGGTTGCGCCAGGCCCGCCGGTGGGCCGGTGGCGTGCACGATTCGGTGGTCATGGGACTCCTGCGCGAGGAGTGGGAGCAGCGGCGCCGCACCTGGCCTACCGCCACCGGGACCTGACGGCGCTCGCTGTGCCAGGCTGGAGCGATGAACCTCCTCGGCATGACTGTCCTCGGGATCGATGCCACAACTTTCGGCGTCTTCGTGATGGTCCTGGCCACTGCGTTGCTCGCGGGCTCCACCTTGTGGCTCACCAGGGCCAACCCGAACGATGAGTTGCCCTCCGGGTGGGGCAGGCCGCCGGTGTCGCCGATCGGGGCGATGGTCATGCGTGGCGCCGGGGCGGGGCTGGCGATCCTCGGAGTGGTCCTGGTGGCGCCCGGTATCGGGTGGACCGTGGTGCTGGTCCTGGTGATGTTCCTGCCGTTGGGGATCATCAACGTGCGGCACAACTCCAAGGTGCGCGCCTCCGATCCGACACGATGAGTTGATTCGCGGTGAGTTGGTTCGCACCGGGTACCCCTGGCGGATCTCACCCGGAGCCCACCGCGGTCGAGATGGCCAGGAGGATGATCACGGCGAGAACGAGGAGCAGGCTGAACGCCACGGTGTGGCGCCGGGACCAGGGCAGCATGGCGGCGTAACGGGGACGCAGATCCGCGACCCGCGTCGGCTCCTCGATCACCGTGCGGGCAACGCCGGCCCCCACCAACGGGGCCAGCACCGATTCCAGGTGGGCCGGTGGCCACATCGGGGTGGCCATGGTGAGCAGCCGCCGACCGTCCCGGCCGGCCAGCACGGTCCTCCACTCGGTGGCTTTGCTCCCGGGTAGGCGAAGGTTGAGTTGGACCACCTCGGCGACGTTCGCGGGGCCGAACCGTCGCATCCGGCCCAGTGCTGGGTGGTAGTGCACCTCCTGGCCGTGGACCTCGAACCGGGCCCGCCGCCAGGACAGCACCAACAGGACCAGCGCCACAGCCGCGAGGACCCCGAGCCCTCCGGTCGTCACGATGCCCCAGCCAGTCACGTGAAAGAACACGATCATCGCCACCGCACCGACCCAGGAGAGCAGGCCGGTCAGCAGGTGCCCCCGGTGCGGGCGCAGCACACCACCGAACGGAGCCGGCCGCGCCGGGTCCACGTGGCCAGGGCCGGTGTAGGCGCGGATCCCCGGTACCGGAGCCGGTGGACGGTCAGGGCCGGGCAGGCTATACGCGTCCGGCGGGCGCCCCGTGTCGGACAGTCGGTACGGGTCCGGTGAGCGGTGCCGGTCAGGCACGATCGGCCTGGAACACCGCCGGTAGTTCCCGGGTCACCCGCGGGCGCGCCCAGACCACCCCGTTGGCGATGATCCGGCGGATCTCGTCCTGGTAGTACACCGGGTACTCCTGATCGCCGGAGCGGAAGTAGAACACCCGGCCGTGCCCGCGACGCCAGCAGCACCCGGACCGGAACACCTCACCGCCGGAGAAGTTGGAGATGAACACCAATTCATCCGGGGTGGGCACATCGAAATACTCCCCGTACATCTCATCGGCGGGTACCCGCACCGGCTGGGGCAGGCCCGCGGCGATCGGGTGGGTGGGGTCGACGGTCCAGATCAGTTCCTGGTCGTCGGCACTGCGCCAGCGCAGGTTGGCGGTGGTGCCCATGAGCTTGCGGAAGATCTTGGCGTGGTGGGCCGAGTGCAGCGCCACCAGGCCCATCCCGGAGAGCACGTGCTGGTACACCCGCTCGACCACGTCATCGGCGACCTCCTCGTGGGCGGCGTGGCCCCACCAGGTGAGCACGTCGGTGGCGGCCAGCACCTCCTCGCTCAAGCCGTGCTCGGGTTCATCCAGGGTAGCGGTGCGCACCTGTGCGCCCTCACCCACGTGCTCGGTGACGGCTTGGGCCACGACGGTGTGCATGCCGTCGGGGTAGATCTTCGCCACCGAGGCGTCGGTGCGTTCGTGCCGGTTCTCCCCCCAGACGGTGACGCGAAGGGGTCGGGTGGGTGTGCTCATCAGGTCTCCTGGATCGTCGATGTCCTCGAGGCCGCGGCGGTTGCGGGCACGGCGCTACCCAGCCTCACTTCGGTGCCGGTACCGGCCGAGGCGTAGCAGGCATCGAGCACCCGGGCCCGGCGCAGCGCGTCCCGGCCGGTGTACTGCTGGTGCGCCCCGGAGCGGACCTTGGCCAGAAAGCCCGTCACCGCCGCCGCGTGGCGTCCGTGCGGGCCCACGTGCGGGGCGAGCTCGGCCGGCACCCCGGACACCTCGGTCCACACGTTCAACCGCTCGTAGGGATCGCGCCCAGTGCCACCCCACTCGATGCTGGCCCCGCCCTCGGAGCCGTAGAGCATCACGTAGCACTGGTCATACGGGATCCATTGCGCCCAACTGGACTCCAGCAGCAACGTGGCCCCTCCGTCCAGGCGCAGGAACGCCGTGGCCAGGTCCTCCACCTCGAACGGGGTGCCCTCCTCCAGTTCGCTCACCCCGAAGCCGGAACCGCCCCGCCCCAGCGGCCCGAACTCGGCGTGCGTGGCTGCCGAGGCCGTGATCACCTCGGGTTCACCCATCAGGTGCAGCGTCATGTCCAGCATGTGAACGCCGATGTCCATCAACGCCCCACCACCGGCCCGTTCGTTCTTGGTGAACCAGGTGCCCAGTCCCGGTATCCCGGCGCGCCGCAACCAGCCCGTCTTGGCGTAGTAGATGCGGCCGAGCACCCCGGAGTCGATCACCTGCTTCAACGCCTGCACCTCACCGCGCTGGCGGTGGTTGAACGCGACGTCCAGCACCCGCCCGGCCTGCTCGGCGGCCCGCACCATCCGCTCGGCCGCCTCGGCGTGCTCGGCCATCGGCTTCTCGCACAACACGTGAATCCCGGACTGCAGCGCGCTGATGGTCATCGGGGCGTGCAGGAACGTGGGTGTGGCGATGCTGAGCACGTCCAGGTCAGCGTCGAGGAGCTCCCGCCAGTCGGTGGTGCGGATCGGCACCTGGTGCGCTTCGCCGTACTCGGCGAGCAGGTGCTCCTCCTGCGCGGCCAGTGCCACCAGATCCACACCGGGGGTCTCGGCGTAGGCGGCCACGTGCTGCTGCCCCGCCCAGCCCAGGCCGATCACACCTGCCCGCAGCGGTGGTACCCGGGCGTCGTCGTCAGTCGTCATGATCCGATCCTGCCATCGATGAGCGAGCGTGCCCCGCGAGCCGCCGGCTCACGGCGACGCCGGTTCACCCCACCGGACCGGCGATGAGCGCCTGGTAGGCCACCTCGAACCGGGCCTTGCGCTGGGCGTAGTAGTCCGCCCGGGCCGGGTCGGGCCGGTAGTGGGAACCGGTCCGCGCGCGGCTGCGCTGCACCCCGGGGGCCAGGTGTTCCAGAGCGAGTAGCGCGGTACCTCGTAGGGTGGAGCGCTTGTGCCGCACGTGCACCACCTCGGTGCCCAGCACGTCGGCCAGGATCTGCAGCCAGCCGGGCAGGCCCTTGGCCATCCCGCCGCCCACGGCGATCCGGGCGGGCGGGCCGGTGACGGTGCGCAACTGCTCGGCGATCCGGCCCAGCGACAGGGCGGTGGCCTCCATCGCGCCGCGGTAGATCTGATCGGCGGTGGTGGCCGCGCCCAGGTCCAGGATGTGCGCCCGGGCCCCGGTGGCCCACCCGGTGGAGCGCTCCCCGCTGAGGAACGGCAGCATCAGTGGTGTGCCCTCACCGGGTTCGGCGGACAGCACCGCATCCAGGAGGGCACCGTCAGGGCGTCCACCGGCATCCGCCGTCGGACCTCCGACCCGCAGGATGCTCTCGGCCCAGCTGGACACCCGGCCCACGTCGCTCACCGCACCGCCGAGCAGGGTGCGCTCGGTGCTGATGCGGTAGGACCACAGTCCGCTCGGTAACCGCCCGGCCGCGGTGGGCACGATGGTGCGCATCGCCCCCGAGGTTGCCGCCGATACCCCCACCACACCGGGTGTGGCCGCATCGGCTCCGATGTTGGCGGCCAGCCCGTCCCCGATCACCGGGTACCAGTCCGCCTCCGCCAGCGCCGGCCAGCGCCGGGCCAGAGCGGTCGCGGCGGCGCTTCCCGGCAGCGGCCGGATCGGCTCGTCCGGCTCGTGCACCGGGCTGAGTTGATCGGCGGTGATCCGGACCGCCGCCAGGATCTCCTCGTCCCAGGTGCCGGCCACGCGGTCCAGCATCCCGGACCACGACGCCGCCGCACTGCCCACCGCCGTGGTCCCCAGCAGGTGCAGGTAGACGTACTCCCCCAGCGTCAGCCACCGGGTGGCGGCGGTGAACATCTGCGGGTGGTCCTGTGCCAGCCACCGCAGCCGGGCCGGCGTGTAGGAGGTGTGCAACCGGGTACCGGTGCGCTGGTGAACCTGTTCCTCGTCCAGCTCCCGGCGCAGGTCCAGCACCTGCTCATGGCAACGGGTGTCGGCGTAGGTGAAGCACGGGGTGACGGCCGCGCCGGCAGCATCCACTCCCACCAGGGAGGAGGAGAAGGTGTCGATCGCGACCCCGGCGACGCTCTGGCCCGCGGGCAGTTCGGCGAGGATGTCATCGGTGATCTCGGCGATCTCGGCTACCACCTCATCGGCATCGATCACCGCGGTGCCGGAGGCGCCGGTGATGAAGGCGTGGCCGGACTTGCCGCGCAGGCCGGGAACCTCGGTGCCGGTGGCGTCGAACACTCCCCCGCGGGTGCCGGAGGAGCCGACGTCGAAGGCCAGGACCAGGGGACCAACCGCGTCCACGGTGTCCTCCACCACGCTGGTATCCACGATCACTCCTCATCCGGTGATGTACCTCGGCGCAAGCAACGATAGAGTCTGATGCTGTGAGTTCACACTATGACGTCGTTGTTCTGGGAGCCGGTCCCGGTGGGTACGTCGCGGCGATTCGCGCGGCGCAACTGGGCAAGAAGGTTGCCGTGGTCGAGAAGCAGTACTGGGGCGGTGTGTGCCTGAACGTGGGCTGCATCCCCTCCAAGGCACTGTTGCGCAATGCCGAACTCTCTCACGTGCTGACCAAGGAGAAGAAGAAGTTCGGCATCGAGGGCGACGCCACGATGTCCTACGAGCCCACGCATAAGCGCTCCCGGCAGGTCTCCGACGGGATCGTCAAGGGCGTGCACTTCCTGATGAAGAAGAACAAGATCACCGAGGTGGACGGCTGGGGCACGCTGACGTCGGCGACCTCGATGACCGTGGAGGGTGACGACGGCAAGACCGATCTGACCTTCGACAACCTCATCATCGCCACCGGCGCGACCAGCAAACTGGTTCCCGGCATCGAGCTCAGCGAGAACGTGGTCACCTACGAGGAGCAGATCCTCGACGCCGAGTTGCCCGAGTCGATCGTGATCGCCGGTTCCGGCGCGATCGGCGTGGAGTTCGCCTACATCATGACCAACTTCGGGGTGGACGTGACCATCGTGGAGTTCCTGGACCGGATGGTGCCCACCGAGGACGCCGAGGTCTCCAAGGAACTGCTCAAGCACTACAAGCGACTCGGCGTGAAGGTGATGCTGTCCACCAAGGTGGAGTCGGTCTCCGACACCGGCGACGGCGTGCAGGTCACCGTCTCCCCCGCCGACGGCGGAGACGCCCAGGTACTGGAGGCCGACCGGTTGCTCTCGGCTACCGGGTTCGCCCCCCGCCTGGAGGGTTACGGCCTGGAGAACATCGACGTGGCCACCGAGCGTGGCGCGATCGTGGTGGACTCCCGGGGCCGCACGAACGTGGAGAACGTCTACGCCGTGGGCGACGTGACCGGCAAACTGATGCTGGCCCACACCGCCTCGGCGATGGGAATCGTGGCCGCGGAGACGATCGCGGATGCCGAGACGATGGAGGTCGACTTCGACTTCATCCCCCGGGCCACCTACTCCCAGCCCCAGATCGCCTCCTTCGGCTACTCCGAGGAGCAGGCCAAGGAGAAGGGGTACGAGGTCAAGACCTCCAAGTTCCCGTTCTCCGCCAACGGCAAGGCCGCAGGCCTGGGCGACACCTCCGGGTTCATCAAGGTGGTCGCCGATGCCAAGTACAACGAGATCATCGGCGCGCACATGATCGGACCGGACGTGACCGAGCTGCTCCCGGCCCTGACCCTGGCGCAGCGGTGGGACCTGACTGCCGATGAGGTGGCGCGCAACGTGTTCGCCCACCCGACCCTGAGTGAGGCGATCCACGAGGTGATGCACGGCATCGCCGAGGGGAACATGATCCACCTGTAGGTGTCCGCTGGGAGCCCGTCCGCGCGTACCACTAGCATGCGGGGGTGAGTTCCGAGGATTCCTCCGTTCCCGACGGCGCGACCCGGGTGGGCGGGCTGGGGCTGGCTGACCGCTGGCTCACCGTGCTGCTCTTCGGTGCCCTCGGGTTGAGCGTGGGCCTGCTGGTTCCGTTGCTGGCGAACTGGGCAGCCGAGGTGCCGTGGATGCCGTTCCAGGGTCCGCTGCAGTTGATCGGCTCCTTCGACCACGACTGGCTCACCTGGGGCCGGCCCGCTATCGGAGCCGTGCTGGGCCTTCTGGTGGCGCTGTTCGTGCTCCGGGTGTCACCGGTGCTCACCCTCACCGATGAGCGCATCGAGATCCGCTCCGGTGATGAGGTGACCGTGATCGAGCGGGAGAAGGTGGACGGCGTGCGCCGCAAGGGGAGCAACATCGTGATCCTCAGCGCCACCGGCCGTGAACTCTTCCACGGCGAGGTCGAGGGCTCCAAGGACGCACTGCGCGAGGCGTTTCTGCGCCACGACTACCCCTGGGAATCGGCCTGACCCGCACCCGCTGGCCCGCCTGTCCTTGAGGTCGGGTGAGATCATAGGGGCATGGCCACCGCCGTTCCCCGGCTGCAGGACGAGCAGCGACGCCGCGTTCGAGCTTTCACACTCTCGACGATCGGCGTCGTGATCCTGTTCGTGGTCGCGATCATCACCTACGCGCTGGTGGTCGGCTTCGCCGTACCCGGCACGGGCACGATCGCCTCGGTGGCGCCCACACAGGAGAACGGTCGGGACCTGATGGTGCGCGCCGAGGTGACCGAATGCGACGAACTGACCGGGATCGAGGTACGTGAGTCCCGCAACACCGTGACCCTGACCGCCCGCACCACCACCCCGAACGCCACCCGGTGGGGCGGGCTGAACTGCCCCGACGTGATCACCGCCATGTTCTACACCGTGCGCCTGGACGCGCCCCTGGGTGAGCGCGTCGTGGCCGACTCATCCAGGCCCGATGCCGAGGTGCCCGTCCTCGCCGACCCCGCCGACCTCCTCGAGCCTCGGCATGGCTGAGGCACCGCACGACCGGGAACCTCACATCCACGCCTCCGGGTGCGTCTACCGGGTATGACGACTGTTCCGTTCGAGCAGGTGGTGACTCGCCACGGGGCCACCGTGCTGCGCGTGTGCACCGCGCTGCTCGGCCCCGACCACGCCCAGGACGCCTGGTCCGAGACGTTCCTGGCCGCGTTGGGTGCCTACCCCGACCTGGACGAGGGGGCCAACGTCGAGGCGTGGCTGGTCACGATCGCTCGCCGCAAGGCGATCGACCACATCCGGCGCACGTCCCGCCAGGCCCGTCCCACCGCCGTCATCCCCGAACGCCCCGGCGCCCACTACCGGCCCGGCGGGTGGGAGCGCGACCTGTGGGAGGCGCTCGGTGACCTCCCGGACAAGCAGCGCCACGCCGTCGTCTATCACCACATCGCCGGGCTGCCCCATGCCGAGGTCGCCGCGATCCTCGGCGGCAGCCCGGCCGCGGCACGACGCGCCTGCGCCGACGGGATCGCCGCGCTGCGCAGGCTCTACCTCGAGGAGGCACGATGACCACCCACCACATCAGCAATGGCGCTCGGCCCGCCGGTCCCGAGAGCCTTCCGGAGCGCACCGGCGTTCGCGTCCTGGATGAGGCGATCCGGGAACCCGTGGAGCCGGCCACACTGGCGCGGCTGCTCGATGACCTGGCCGAGCGCGCCGATCACAACGGGTCGCTGGACGTGGGTTACGACGTGGTGGACACCCCGATCGGGGGTCTGCTGCTGGCAGCCACACCACAGGGGCTGGTGCGGGTGGCGTTCGAGTCCGAGGGGTACGAGGCGGTGCTGGCGGACCTGGCCGAACGACTAAGCCCCCGGATCCTGCGCGCACCCGGGCGGCTGGCACCGGTGGCCGCACAGGTCGGCGAATACTTCGAGGGTCGACGGCGGCAATTCAGCATCGAGGTAGACCTGTCCCTGACCAAGGGGTTCCGCCGGGAGGTGCTCGACGTGTTGCGGGCGGTGGAATTCGGGGAGCGCCTCACCTACACCACCTTGGCCGCCCGGTCCGGGCGGGAACGGGCAGTGCGAGCGGCGGCGAGCGCCTGCGCCACCAACCCGGTGCCGGTGGTAGTGCCGTGTCACCGGGTGGTGCGCTCTGACGGTTCGCTTGGCGGCTACCGCGGCGGATTGCCGGCGAAGGAGACGTTGCTGGCACTGGAGACCGTGGCGGCCTGAGCCAAGGAGCGCGATACAGCGGCCGCGTTCCAACCGCGTGCTCCGAGAACCGTTTGGTAGGCGCGGTCGCACACTCCGTGGGGCTCAACTACGTCACGGCCACGGTTCGACGTCGTGCGGAATGACCGCCCACAAGCAGCGCGGATAAGCCCAGCACGAGGATTGCCGGAACATCGGCGCTGAAGCGGAACAGGTCAACCGGTGTCGTGAACGCAGATAATGGAGACGGCCCCGGCTCGTGTAGCACTATCGCCGCCGCCCAGAGGACCAACAGAATCGATCCTTGGACCCGTGCGCCGACTGTTGACCTCTTGGCGAGAAGGAGGGTAATCAGTGTGATCAAGACGATGCCGACTAACCCACCCAGTCGGGAAGCCCCTCCAGTTCCGTAAGCAACACTGCAGGCTGCGAGAAGGAAGAAAGCTAACAGCCCCCAGACCCCGTGGCTCACGGCTGCTGTCAACACAACCGTCTTGCTGGTGTCGGCTCCGCGCTCGTTTGTTCCGGTGCTCATGTCGAGCATGCTAACGACGGCATTGACGCTGATGTCGTGCTCGCCTCGCGGGTGTCGGAGCCCAACTCGGCGCCGATCCAGGCGAATGTCGCCCATTGGCGATTAGGGTTGCTGTTGCTGTTGCTGTTGCTGTTGCAGTCTGCAGCGAGGCAGTGGGTGGTATGCGCTCAGCCGCGGCCCGGTCAGGAGGCTGAGCCCTGTTCGTCCAAGAACCCCGCGAACGCGTCGACGAACTCGGCGATGACCTGCTGCACGTCGTCGTCATGGATGGTGCCGTCGTCGTCGATCGTTCCCTCGGTGTACTGGAAGTACATCTCCGGGGCTTGCAGTTGCGGGGAGTCGGAGTAGGTGAGCATCGAGCGCAGGTCCTGCTGTGCCACCGCGGTGCCGACGGCGCCCGGAGAGGCACCACAGACGGCGGTGGGCTTGCCGGTCAGGGAGTTCTCCCCGAAGGGACGGGACGCCCACTCGATCGCGTTGGTCAGCGCCGCGGGCACCGACCGGTTGTACTCCGGGGTGATGAACAGCACCGCGTCGGCGCCCTCGATCTGATCCTTCAGCCGCTTCGCGGGGCCGGGCAGGTCGTCATCGAGGTCGCGGTTGTACACGGGCAGGTCACCGATCTCGATCTCGGTCAATCTCATCCGGTCCCCGGCCACGTGCCCGATGGCGGCGGCCAGCCTCCGGTTGATCGATTCCTCGGACAGGCTTCCCACGATGAATCCAACGTCATACATGGTCGCCATTGTGTGCACGGGTGCCGCCGGAGCGCATCTTCCGGCGCTCGGGACCCGGGCCCGTGACGGTGGCGTACCGTTCGGGTGTGGCCACCAGTTCAGCCCCGCGCCCGGACGTGCTGATCCGCCCGCTCGTGCCGGCCGAGGCCGGTGATCGCGGTCTCGTGCAGGCCGTCACCGCCCTGACCAACCAGGTCTACGCCGAGGCCGAGGCAGGGTTCTGGCGGAAGCGTGCCACCCGCACCGACGCGGGGCAGGTCACCGCCGCGATAGCCGCCGGCTCGCTCGTCGTGGCCCAGCCGGTCGACGGCGGGCGCATCGTGGCCGCCGTGCACTCCAGCAGCCAGGGTGAGGTCGCCTCCTTCGGCATGCTCGCGGTGGCACCGACGGCCCGCGGCGTGGGGCTGGGCCGCCGGCTCGTGCAGACGGTGGAGGACCTGGCGCGGGAGTCGGGCGCCACCTCGATGCAGATCGAGGTGCTCACCCCCACCGGCCGGCCGCACGCCGGCAAGGCCGAACTGGGCCGCTGGTACGAGCGCCTGGGTTATGCCCGTTCCGGCCAGGTCGCGGTGACCGCCCGCTATCCCGGGCTGGGCGAACGGCTCGCGATGCCCTGCCGGCTGCTCCTGTACCGCAAGGCGCTGGTGTCCAGCACGTGAGCACCGCCGCCCACACGTTCCCGGGGCGGCGGCGTGGATGAGAGGATCGGTGCAGACCACGTCCACTCCAGGAGGCACCCATGGCTCTGCCCTTTGATGACCACCCCAAGTTCGCCGCCTACGCCCACCCCGAGAAGCTGGTGTCCACCCAGTGGCTCGCCGACAATCTTGGCCGGCCCGGCCTGGCGGTGGTGGAGAGCGACGAGGACGTGCTCCTCTACGACACCGGTCACATTCCCGGCGCGGTCAAGATCGACTGGCACACCGACCTGAACGACCCGGTGACCCGTGACTACGTGGACGGGCGGGGCTTCGCCGACCTGCTCGGCCGCAACGGGATCAGCCGCGAGGACACCGTGGTGATCTACGGCGACAAGAACAACTGGTGGGCGGCCTACGCCCTGTGGGTGTTCACCCTGTTCGGTCATCAGGACGTGCGCCTGCTCGACGGCGGACGGGCCGCATGGGTGGCGCAGGAGCGGGAGTTCACCACCGAGGTGCCCAGTCCCGAACCCGTGGACTACCCGGTGATCGAGCGCGACGACTCGGCGATCCGGGCCTACAAGGACGACGTGCTGGACTTCCTCGGTGGGCAACTGGTCGATGTGCGCTCGCTGCCGGAGTACACCGGGGAGAAGACCCACATGCCCGATTACCCGCAGGAGGGCAGCCTGCGTGGTGGGCACATCCCGGGTGCGGAGTCGGTTCCGTGGGCACGCGCGGCCAATGAGGACGGCACCTTCCGCACCCGCTCCGAACTCGAGGAGATCTACCGGGGCGAGAAGGGCCTGAACCCACAGGAGCCGGTGATCGCCTACTGCCGCATCGGGGAGCGCTCGGCGCACACCTGGTTCGTGCTGCAGTACCTGCTCGGGTTCCCCGACGTGCGCAACTATGACGGGTCCTGGACCGAGTGGGGCAATGCCGTGCGGGTGCCGATCGCGGTCGGGTCCGAACCGGGGCAGGTCCCCGGGCGCTGAGCCGGCCCGCGAGCGCACCAGCCCGCGAGCGCCCCGGGGCGCACAGGTGAGATGATCGGACGTGGCCACCTTTCCCGTCTGATCGAAGGAACGCCCGTGTCATTGCCTCCCGCCATGGCCCAGATCGTGGACGACTTCAACGCGCTCACCGTCCCGGACCGGCTCCAACTGCTGCTGGAGTTCTCCGGCGGTTTGCCGCCGCTGCCCGAGCGCTACAGCGACCATCCGGAACTGCTCGAACCGGTTCCGGAGTGTCAGTCGCCGCTGTTCCTGGTCGCCGAGGTGGACGGAACCGGGGACGACGGCGTGGTCCGGTTGTTCTTCTCCGCGCCTCCCGAAGCACCCACCACGCGCGGCTTCGCCGGGATCTTGCAGGAAGGTCTGGACGGGCTGACTGTGGCCGAGGTCCTGGACGTGCCGGCCGACGTCTCGGACCAGTTGGGCCTGGGAGAGGCGGTCAGTCCGCTGCGCCTGCGCGGCATGGCCGGGATGTTGTGGCGGATCAAGCGGCAGGTGCAGGCCAAGGCCGCCCTCTGACCCCCCACCTCAGGCTTGCTGGGCGTCCCGGGCGGGCCCGGAGGGCGCATCGAGCGCACCGGCGATGCGCTGGCGGACCGCGTCGTCGGTGGCATCGGGGATCGCGATCAGACCCAGCAGCTCGTGCTGGGTGCGCCGGTAGGCCTGCTGCCGTTCGGCACTGGTGGCCGCGGAGTCCTCGGCCAGGGCCAGGAACTGCTTCGCCCGTTCCAGGGTGCGTCGTTCCTCGGGGGAGAAGTCGGTGGACCGGCGCCGTTTGGCCTCCCGCTCTGCGATCTCGAAACTGATGGCGTACTCCCGCACGGCCTCCCGGTAGTCGGCCAGGGCTTGCACCTCGCCCAATCGGGCCGGATCCTCGGGCCGCAGGCCGTCGGCGGTGCGTTTGGCCCGGTGGAACTCCACGGTCACCGGTTCACGCATGTCACTCATCACCGGGAAGTCGATCAGCTTGGCCAGGTCGAGCTCGTAGGACAGCCAGCGCTGGTCGATCTCCTGATGCTCGGCGATCAACCGCTCGGCCTCGCTGCGCCGGGCGGCCGTTTGCTCCGCCCTGGCCGCACGGTCCGGGCCACGTCCGCGGCCCTGTGCCACGTCGGCGACGGGCGGCCGGTTCCCGTACTTGATCCTGGCGAGTTCCAACTTGTGCTTGCGCCGGCGTTCATCCCAACGGCGCACGGCCCGGGCCCAGCCCCCCGCCACCCCGGTGAGGATCCCGCCGAGCGGGAAGACCAGCCACCAGTACGAGCCGACGAACTCCCAGACATTCACTCCCCCAGCGTAACGAGCGGGTCCCAGCCTGCGCCATGACTACTGTCATCCAGCCGATTCCGAGCATCCTCGCGCCCGGCCGTGGGACAGTAACCGAGTGAGCAACGGCAACCGCCTGACGATCGCCGATCTGGCCCGCCGTCTGGACCTGTCGCCGGCAGCGGTCTCCTACGCCTTGAACAACCGGCCGGGGGTGAGCCAGGAGACGCGTGACCGGGTGCAGGCCCTGGCCCGGGACCTCGGGTGGTACCCGAGTTCATCGGCGCGAGCGCTGTCCAAGGCGCGCACCGGTTCGATCGGGATGGTGCTCTCCCGTGACCCGGAGATGATCGGCACCGAGCCCTACTACATGCAGATCATCGCCGGGGTCGAGCATGTGCTGATCGAGGCGGACATGTCCCTGACGCTGCGGATGGTCAGCCCTCAGTCCGGTGCGGACCTGGCCATCTACTCGCGTTGGGCGGCCGAACGCCGGGTGGACGGGGTGATCCTCTTCGATGAGCACGTGGACGATCCCCGGTTGCCGCTGCTGACCCGCCTCGGCCTGCCGGCGGTGCTGCAGGGTGGTCCGGCGACCAGTTCGACCATCCGCAGCATCGAGACCGATGACCAGGCGGTCGCGGAACTCATCGTGGACGCGTTCGCCGCCCTGGGCCATCGATACCTGACCTACCTCACCGGACCGTTGCGCATGATGCACGAGCGGCACCGTCTGGCCCAGGTTGGTGCGCACGCGGAGCGGCGGGGGATGAGCATCAAGGTGATCGAGGGTGATTACACGATGGCCGGGGCGCATGCCCTGATCTCGGAACAGTTGCGCACCGGGCCGGTGCCGAGCGCGATCACCTGCTCCAACGATCTGATGTCCGTCGGCACGCTCCAGGCGGCCGAGGAGGCGCGGGTCAGCGTGCCCGGGGACCTGTCCCTGATCAGTTGGGACGACTCGCTGCTGTGCTCGGTCTCGCGTCCGGCGATTACCGCGGTGGACCGGCACCCGGTGGAGTACGGGATCCGCACGGCGCAGGCCCTGCTGCACCTGATTCGCGGTGGTACCGACACCACCGAGGAACTCACACCCAGCCAGATGGTGCTGCGCGGGACCACCGGGCCGGCACCGGGTTGGGTGCCGGCACACAACCCGGGCGGTTAGCGCCGGGACGGTCCTGCTGCGCCCCGCCCCGACGCCCACTCCGGCTTCCCTGCCGGCCCGGCCGATCAGCGAGCCGGGGCCAGTTCCTCGATGTCGTTGGCCGCGCGCAGCACCGGGCGGGTCATCAGCGCCTCGGCGTGCTCGGGGCCGGCGCCGGGGATGCGGATTCGGGTGGCCTCTCCCGGTAGCAGCGTGATGAGCGCACGGGAGGCCACCGCCGACGCCGGCAGCGGGTCGCCGTCGGCATCGAGCAGCCGGTCGGGGAAGACGGTCAGGTCCCGCACCAGCGTTTCGGCGGTCACCACCAGGTCGACCCCGTCCTCCGCCTGGTGCACCTGGGTGTCCCAGCCGGCGCGCGGGTAGGCCAGTTCGGTGTCACGGGCCCAGAACCACGTGGTGCGCTCCGCACCCGGGGCCTCGATCACCAGCAGTTCGGCGCGCTCGTCCCCGGGTGTGGCGATTTGGGCCGGCAGGGCCACCTGCGCCGTACCGGCGACGGGAACCTCGAGGGCAACCTCGGTGCTGGCGTGTTCGGTGCCGTCGAAGGCCACCCGGCGCACCGTCGCAGTGACGCTCCAGGGCTGCCCGGAATCGTTCACAGCAGCCAGGACCAGAGCCCCATCGCGTGGCTGCACGCTCAGGCGTTGCGGCGCGAAGGCCGAACGGAGGGCGTACCACAGCGGCTTGAGCCGCTCCTCCGAGTCCACCGCGGCCCAGGAGATCACCGGCCAGCAGTCGTTGAGCTGCCACACCAACGCCCCGGTGCACCGCGGCAACGAACGTAGGTGGTCCACGCCCAGGACCAGCGCGCGGGCCTGGTGCAGCTGGGCGATCCACAACCAGTCGTCGTCGGTAGCCACGCCAGGGAAGTGCTCACCGATGCGGCTGTTCAACTTGTGCACCCCGTTCTCCGCGCGCAGGTGGTGGCGCACCACCGGGTTGTCCAGTGTCAGCTCCCCCTCGGGGACGGCTGCGCGCAGGGTGGCGTGGGTGGGCGGTCCGCAGAACCCGAACTCCGCGGCGAAGGGCGGTGTGCGGTCCCGGTAGGCCACCATGTCCAACTCGTTCCACACGTCCCACAGGTGCGAGGGGCCGCGTTCGTCGGCGTTCGGGGATGTGGTCAGGTCCCCCGAGTTCGGACTGCCGGGGATGTAGGGCCGGGAGGGGTCCAGTTCGGCCACCAGCGACGGCAGCAGTTCGCCGTAGTAGTGCGCGCCCCAGGGCCGCCCGTCCAGGATCTCCTTCCAGCCCCACTCGTCGTACCCCATCAGGCACTCGTTGTTGGCGTTCCACAGGATCAGCGAGGGGTGGTGGGACAGGTCGGTGATGGCCTGGCGGGCCTCGGCCTCGATCTCCTCGCGGAACCACGGGGTCTCGGGGTAGGCGGCGCAACTGAACAGGAAGTCCTGCCACACCATCAGACCGCGCTCGTCGCACGCGTCGTAGAACTCCGCCGGCTCGAAGATCCCCCCGCCCCACACCCGCAACGTGTTCGCGTTGGCTGCGAGCGCCTGGTCCAGCCGCCGCCGGTACCGCTCGGCGCCGATGGCCGACGGGAAGGGCAGGTCCGGGATCCAGTTGAATCCGCGCGCGTTGACGGCCCGGCCGTTGATCACGGTCTGGAAACCCACGCCGTGGGCGTCCGGCTCCTGCACCAGTTCCACGGTGCGGAAGCCCACCCGGCGTTCGACCCGGTCCAGGACCTGACCGTCGGCCGTGCACAACTCGATGGTGACCGGGTAGCGGGTCGCCTCCCCCATCCCCACCGGCCACCAGGGACGCACCTGGGGCACCCGCACCTCGGTCTCCACGCGGTCCCCCCGGACCTGCGCGGTGGTGCGGTGTGCACCCGGGTGGGCCCCGCCGTCGTGCCCCCCGGCCCCGTCCCCCGGAAGGTTCCCGCCCCCGCTGTGCGGGTGGGCATCGACCCGGACCCGCACCTGCAGATCTGCCTCGGCTCCGGCGGACCGCACGGTCGCGGCCATCCGGAGCACCCCGTCGTCGCCGTCGATGGTGGCCAGCAGCACCGGATCGTCCAGCGCGGCCACCGACCAGGTGTCCAGCAGCACCGGTCGCCAGATTCCGGCGGTGATGAACACCGGGCCCCAGTCCCAGCCGAAGTTGCAGGCCATCTTGCGCACGTACGGATAGTGGGTGGCCTCCACCGCCGGCATGATTCCGACGTCCTCGCGGACCCGGTCCACCTCCGCCATGATCGGGTGGAACACCACCTCCAGGCGGTGTTCGGCGTGGCTGAGCAACCCGGTCACATCGAACCGGAACCGGCGGTGCATGTTCTTGGTCTCACCCAGGCGCACCCCGTCCAGGAACACCTCGGCGTGGGTGTCCAGGCCCTCGAACACCAACTCGGTGCGCTCACCCTGCTCGGCCGGGGCCGCGATCGTGGTGGCGTAGGACCAGGTCGAGGCCCCGATCCAGTGCTGCTCGTCCTCTCGGGTGCCCACGTTCGGGTCCGCCAGGTGGCCGGTGGCGATGAGGTCGGTGTGCACGGTCCCCGGGACGACGGCATCGATGGCCTGGTGCTGCAGGTCCGCCGGGGCGCCCGGGGCGCCGTGACGCAGGTGCAACTGCCAGCCGCAGTGCAACGGGGTGCGACGGCGGGCGGGGTCTGGATGGGTCACGGGTATTCCTCCGATGTGCTCCGGCGACCGCACCGACGTGCAGGCCGGGACGCGCCGGCGGCGTCCACGTCGGTCCGTGCGGGGGGATGGTGGGCAGTGGGTGGTGGCTCGGTGATCAGGTGCCGGCGTGGTGGGCGCGGTGGGCGGTGGTCAGATCGCGGTACCAGTGGCCGCTGTCCTTGATGGTGCGGGCCTGGGTGGCGTAGTCCACGTGCACGATGCCGAACCGTTTGTCGTAGCCGAAGGCCCACTCGTAGTTGTCCAGCAGCGACCAGGCGAAGTAACCGCGCACGTCCACCCCCGCTTCGACCGCCTCGGCCACCGCCTCGATGTGCGAGGACAGGTAGTCGCGCCGGTCGTGATCGTGCACGGCACCGTCGATGAGTTCGTCATCGAAGGCGGCCCCGTTCTCGGTGATCATGATCGGGGGCACCGGCCACTCCCGCTTCAGCCGGATCAGGAGGTCCCGCAGACCGTGGGGCTCGATGCTCCAGCCCATCGCGGTACGCGGGTGCGGTGGCGGCAACTGCTCCACGTGCTCCTGGCCCGCCTGTTCCGGCTCGGTGGCCGGCACCGGTTCGGTGCCGATCACGTGGTGTTGGCTGTAGTAGTTCACCCCGAGGACGTCCAGTGGCTGTGCGATCACCTCCAGGTCGCCGTGGTGCACCGCGTCCGCGGCACCGAAGCGCTCCTGCAGGGCCACCACCTCCTCGGGGTAGGTCCCGAGCAGGGTGGCATCGAGCCAGAGCCGGTTCTGCAGCACGTCGGCGGTGTCCGCCGCGCGCCGGTCCGCCTCGGGATCCCCGGAGTCACCGGTGACCACCCCGTACAGGTTCGGCACGATGCCGTACCGGTGGGCCCGGTCCTGGGCACGCATGGTCTGCACCGCCCGGCCGTGGGCCAGCAGCAGATGGTGCGCGGCGCGCAGGGCGGCCCGCGGGTCGGTCAGGCCGGGGGCGTGTACGCCGTAGCCGTAGCCGAGGAAGGCGGCGCACCACGGTTCGTTGATGGTCATCCAGGTGTCCACCAGGTCACCCAACTCGCCATGGGCCACCTCGGCGTAGCGGGTGAAGGCGGCCACGGTGTCCCGGTTCGCCCAGCCGCCGCGGTCCTGCAGAGGTTGCGGAAGGTCCCAGTGGTACAGGGTGGCCACCGGTTCGATACCGGCCTCCCGGACGGTCTGCAGCAGCCGGCGGTAGAAGTCCAGCCCGCGTTGTTCCACCGCGCCGGTGCCCTCAGGGATGATGCGGGGCCAGGCGATGGAGAAGCGGTAGGAGGTCAATCCCAGGTCCGCCATGATCGCGACGTCCTCGGCGAACCGGTGATAGTGGTCCACCGCCACGTCACCGTTCTGCTGACCGAGCACCTTCCCGGGCACCTGGGCGAAGGTGTCCCAGATGCTGACGCCACGGCCGTCCGCGCGGGCGGCGCCCTCGATCTGGTAGGACGCGGTGGCGGCACCGAAGGCGAAGTCCCTGGGGAATCGTGCGGCCAGCGCCGTGGTGGTCGGCTCGGACTGGGTGGTGGTCATCGGTCGGCTCCGGTCATTGAACGTCTCGGTTCGGTCATCGGGCACACCCCGTCGGCGTCGAGGCTGAAGCAGCCCACCTGGTGACCGGGGGCCACCTCGACGGTGCCGTAGCGGGGTGCGGAGGCGACGTCGTCGTGCTCGTGGAACAGGCAGCGGCCGGCCAGGACCGCGGAGCGCTCGGTCTCCTCGGCCTCCACCTCGTCCCAGCGCCGGTTCAGTTGCGGCACCGAGGCGAGCAGGTTGCGGGTGTAGGGGTGCAAGGGTTCGCTGAAGACCGCGCTCGTCACGCCCTGCTCCACGATCCGGCCGCGGTGCAGGATCACCACCCGGTCGCTGACGTAGTTGCCCAGGGATAGGTCGTGGGTGATGAACAGGATGCTCAGTCCGCGTTGCTTCAGGTCCCCGAGCAGATTCAGCACGTCGATCCGGGTGGAGGCGTCCAGCATCGAGATGATCTCATCGGCTACCAGGAACTCGATGTCCAGCAACAGCGCGCGGGCGATCAGCAGCCGCTGCAACTGGCCCCCGGAGAGTTGATGAGGGTACTTGCCTCGCACGGTCCCGGGTTCGAGGCCGACGGCGTTGATCGCGTCGTCGACCTTGCCCTGCCACTCCTTGTTGGACATGGAGGCGAAGTTGGTCCGCCGCAGGGCATCGAAGGTGCGATCGATGGGGAAGATCGGGTTGTAGGAACTGAAGGGGTCCTGGAACACCCCCTGTGCGCGGCGGTAGTAGCCGCGGAGGTCGCGGCGGTTCAGGCCCAGCACGTCGGTTCCGGCGAAGGTGATCTGACCGGAGGTGGTCGAGGTCAGGCGCAGCGCCATCTTGCCCAGGGTGGACTTGCCGGACCCGGACTCCCCGATCAGCGAGACCACTTCACCCTGACCGACGTCGAAACTGACGTTCTTCACCGCGTGCAGACTGCCGGTGCCGAAGGTGCCGACGCTGTAGACCTTGTTCACATCGCGCATGCTCAACATCAGTGCGTCACCGCCCAGCAGGCCACCTGGTGGCCCGGTTCGATCTCCACGAAGGGAGGGGTCTCCACGCATCGGTCGTGCGCGAGTGGGCACCTGTCCCGGAACCGGCAACCAGCCGGTGGGTCCAGCAGCGCCGGCGGGCGTCCGGGAATGCCCTCGAGTTGGGTGCCGTCGTACCGCTCGCCCACCTCCGGCAGCGCCCCGATGAGCAACTTGGTGTAGGGGTGCTTGGGGTTGTGGATGATCGTCTCGGCCGAGGCCTTCTCCGCCAGTTGCCCGGCGTACATCACCATGATGGTGTCGGCGATCTGGTAGAGCACCGAGATGTCGTGGGTGATGACGATCATCGAGCGCACGAAGCCGCGGTCGCGGAACTCCACCAGTGCCCGGGCCACCGCCTTCTGGCTGGACACATCCAGCGCGGAGGTCACCTCGTCACCGATCAGCAGGGACGGGTCCAGCAGGGTGGACAGCACCAGCACCATGCGCTGCTTCATCCCGCCGGACAGTTCGATCGGGTAGCGCGCGAGCACCTCGGTGTCCAGCCCCACCAGTTCGAGCCGGCGGTGCAGTTCGGGTAGGAGCTGCTCGTAGGAGATCCCGCGGGAGCGGACCAGTTCCCGGATCATCCGGCCGATCTTGCGGGTGGGATTCATCGCGCTCATCGCGTACTGCGGGATGAGCGAGATCTCGTGGAACCGGTAGGGGCGCATCGCCTTGTCGTCGCCGACCGGCAGCTTCTCCCCGTCCAGTTGCACGCTGCCGCCGATGTGGCGCATCCGGGTGTCGAACCGGATCAGGGATTTGCCGAGGGTGGACTTGCCGCAGCCGGATTCCCCGGCGATCCCCATGATCTCGCCGTCGGCGATGGAGAACGTGACTCCGTCGAGGGCTTTGACGTCCCCGGACAGGGTGCGGTAGTAGACCCTCAGGTCTTCGACGTCCAGACTCATCTCAGGTCTCCCTCAACTTGGGGTTGAAGACCTCATCCAGGCCCACATTCATGATGTACAGCGATCCGACGATCGCGGTGATACCGATCCCCGGCGGCACGAACCACCACCACATGCCCAGGTGCAGCGCACTCCACTGCACGGCCTGGTTCATCATCAGGCCCAGTGACATCGCATTCGTGGGGCCCAGCCCGATGAAGTCCAGCGACGCCGCGGTCAGGATCGATCCGCCGAACAGCAGCACGAAGGTCATGAACAGGTAGGAGTACATGTTCGGGGCGATCTCGCGGCGGATGATCGCACCGGTGGACAGGCCGGAGAGCTTGGCCAGGTCCACGAACTCCCGGGCGCGTAGCGAGAACGTCTGGGCGCGTACCGCCCGGGCCACCCATGGCCAGGAGAACAATCCGATGTACAGCGCCTGCAGCGGCACGCTGCGCACGCCCAGGTAGGCGTTGATGACGATGAGCACCACGAAGCCGGGGATCACCAGCACCACGTTGGTGAGCATGTTGAGGATTTCGTCGATCCAGCCCCCGCGGTAACCGGCTACGAACCCGATCGTCATCCCCACCACTGCGGCCAGGCTGGCCGCCAGGACACCCACCATGTAGGTGGACCGTAGACCGGCCACGAACTGGGTGAACACGTCCTGGCCGAACATCGTGGTGCCGAACCAGTGTTCGGCCGAGGGGGGTTCGATGGCTGCGCCGACGTAGTCCATCGGGCCGTGATCGAAGGTGAGCGGGGCGATCATGCCCAGGCCGAAGAGCCCGAGCACGACGACGAGGGCGCCGACCACCTTGGGGTTGCGCAGAGCGAAGTACAGCGTCTCGTTGCGCTTGCCCTTGCGTGCTCGCCCCGTCCCGGGGGTGGCCGCTGCGGTGTCGGTTGCCTCGAGGGCATCGCCGGGAAGTTCCTCGGTTGGTTCCCGTGCGGCGCCGGCAACGGGTGGAGGTGTGGTGCTCATGCGTTCGCCTCCTGCATTCCGGTTCGGGTTCGTGGGTCGACCACGACGTAGGCCAGGTCGATGATGAAGTTCGCCACGAGCACGCCGACCACCACGAACAGCAGGGCACCTTGAAGCAGGAAGAAGTCCTGGTTCTGGATCGCCTGCAGGATCAGGTAGCCCAACCCGGGATAGGCGAAGACCACTTCGGTGACCAGCGCGCCACCCAGGACCGTGCCCAGTTGCAACGCCAACCCGGTGATCTGCGGCAGCAGGGCGTTGCGGTAGGCGTAGTGGCGCACCAGGCGGTGCGGGGCGCCGAGGGCTTCGAGGTAGTTGGCGTAGTCCGCTTCGAGTTCGTAGATGATGACGTTGCGCATCCCGATCGCCCAGCCGCCCAGGGCGACGAGGAACAGGGACAGGAATGGCAGGAACCAGTGCGTGAGCAGGTTCAGCACGAATCCGACCGACCAGGTCGGCCGGAGCGAGAAGTCATAACCGCCGGCCACCGGGAACCAGTCCAGATTGATGCCCAGCACCCACACCAGCAGGATCGCGACCCACATGTACGGGGTGGCGCTGAGCAGGTAGCCCAGCGGCAGGATGGTGTTGTCCAGGATCTTGCGGCGTGCGGTCAGCGCACCCACCTTGTTGCCGATCAGCCAACTGAGCAGGATCGCCGGGATCATCAGGCTCAACGTGTACGGGACTGCCTGCCACAGCACGTCGCTGACCTGGGCGGGGAAGAGCCAGACGCTGACGCCCAGGTTTCCCTGCAGTAGTTCGGCCCAGTAGTTGATGTACTGGCGCCAGGCGGGCAGGTCGAGCCCGAAGATCCCCTCGTAGTACGCCCGCATCGGCCCGATGGCCTCCGGGTGGGCCACCGAGGCCCGCGCGATCATGCGATCCACCGGGTTACCGGGCATCAGTCGTGGAATGGCCCAGTTGACGCTGACCGCCACGACGAACGTGGCGAGGTAGATCGCGAGCTTCCGTACGAGATAGCGTCCCACGTTCCCTCGTCTCAGGTGATTGGACTGGCGACGTTCCGGCGGCAGCGCCGGTAGATGCGCCGGCACCAACTGGTGCCGGCGCCGCCTACGCTTCAGCGCGCCACAGCCGTGGCGGTGCCCCACCGCTCGTGGTGGGGCACCGCCGACGGATCAGCCTGCCGGCGCGATCTCAGCCAGGGTGTGCAGTCCGCCCTGGTGGAAGCCGCCGCCCCAGGTGTTGGGGAAGTAGTCCGGACCGGACTCGGAGTTGGGCCAGTTGGTCCACACCTCCGTGTTGTACTGCGCCCACATCCCGTTGTACCAGAGCGGGATCATCGGCAACTCGGTCATGGTGATCTCCTGCAGATCGGCCATGATGTCCATGTAGGCGGGGTCGTCCTGCGCGGTACGGGCCAGTTCCTGTACCAGATCCCAGGCCTCGTCGTTCTCGTACCGGCCGAAGTTACCGGGGAACATCTGCTCCTGGATGGGCTGGTGGAACACGTAGTTGAACCAGGTCCAGGGGGTGTTGGACACACCCGAGAAGTTGTTCAGCAGGAGGTCGAACTCACCCGTGGCACGGGCATCGTCCAGCGCTCCGGCGTCCGGGAAGTCCGCGACGACGTTGATGCCGGCTTCCTGGGCACCTTCAGCAATGACCCGGGCCGCCTCCATCCAGTCGGTCCACCCGGCCGGCACGATCAGGGACAGCTCGATCGGCTCACCATCAGGTGTTTCGACGTACCCGTCACCGTCACTGTCCTCATAGCCGGCGTCGGACAAGATGCTCCGGGCGGTGTCGGGGTCGTAACTGAAACCGTGCTCGGAGGTGACGTCCTCGGCGTAGAACTCCTCGTATGCCGGCAACATCCCGGAGGGGTGTGCGGCTTCGACGATGTTGCCGTAGGCACCGGTGACGATCTGGTCCACGTTGATAGCGTGCGCCAGCGCCTGCCGGAACGCGGCGTCGCCCATCGGCTCACGCAGGGTGTTCGGGAACAGGGCTGCCGTGTTCTCCGAGAGCATGTAGGGCGCTTCGGGGAAGTAGGTTTCCACCTGGCCGCTGTCGGCCAGGGTGTTGATCCCGGGCAGGAAGTTGTTGCTCAGGTCCAGGTTGCCCTGCAGCAGCAGACCGAGGGCGACCTCGTTGGAGGGGTTGACGATGTCGACGATGTACTGGGCCGGCATCTCCATCCCCAGCGCGTCGATGCCCCACCAGTCGTCGTTGCGTTCCCACACCATGCGGTCCGGGCCGTGGGTGGAGTACAGGTAGGCACCAGAACCCACCGGGTCCTCGTTCTGGCTGGAGATGTAGTCGTCCTCGCTCCAGTCCCCGAAGATGTGCTCGGGCACGATGTTGTTGGTGTAGAGGAAGTTGTCCCACTCCTCATACCGGGGGTCGGAGAAGGTATACCGCACCGTGGTGTCGTCCACGGCCTCGGCCTCATCGAGCCAGTTCCACAGGTTCGACCAGGGAACCTGGGGGTACTCGCCGAGCTCGATGGTGAAGACCACGTCGTCAGCGGTGAGCGCCTCGCCGTCGGACCAGGTCAGGCCCTCGCGCAGGTTGATCTCGAAGACGTCGTCGGAGACCCACTCCCCACTTTCGGCCAACCATGGCTCGAGTTCCAGGGAATTGGGGTGGAACATGAACAGCGGCTCGTACAGCAAGCCGCGCACTCCGGTGGCCTCACCGGACTGGGTAATCGGGTTCCAGCTGGACGGCGGCCCCCATTGCTGCCCACTGGTGAACACGGTCTCATCCCGCGGGTATTCGCTGACCAGTTCCTCAACCTCGGCCAGGCCTTCGGTTTCCTCGTCGGTGTCCTCATCGACCTCGGCGCCCGCGCCGCCATCCCCTTCGGGGGTCGGATCGACGTCGTCGGCCTCCCCCGCGCATGCTGCCAGCACCAAGGCCGAGGCAGCAACCAGGGCAATTGCCCCGTGTCCACGTCTTCTCATCGTTCTGGATCCTCACTTCCTCGTAAGTCACGGCCACATCGCTACCGCCGACGGGGGTGACCCGTCACACCCCATGCTTAACCGCTTAAGTTCATAAGTCAAGGGGACCAGGCATCACGAAGTGGTAACGTTCCGGACGTTTCGGCTGGATACGTCAGAAACTCGTGGGGTGAGGTGCTTGCGGCGAAGCCACGTGACGATCAGGCTGGACCCGTGCCGCACGAGGAGACCTTCTACGCCTGGTTGTTCCAGCGGCACGCTCATCCGATCAGCGCCTGGTCAAGGCTCCTGAGCACCCCACTGCTGTTGGTTCCGCTGTGGACGCGGCGCTGGTGGTTGTACCTGCCCATCGGCGCGTGGATGGCGGTCAACCCGGTGATAACCCCGCCGGCTCACGACACGTCCTCGTTCGCGACGCGGGCCATCCTGGGTGAAGAGTCCTGGACCCGGGACCCTCAATCGGAGCCGATGATCCTGGCCCTGACAGCCGTGGTCAGCGGTTCGCTCGTCGGCGCAATGACGGCCGCCTACCGACGCGACAAGGTCGGCGCGATCGCTGGCACCGGGATGTCGATGGCACTCACGTTGTGGCAGTGGAAGTTGTGGGCGGACCGATTCACGCGAACAAGCCGGAGGCAGCCTGACTTCAGCCCTCCCTAGCAGGACGGCCTCGCATCACCGGCACGCACACCCCTTGCGGCATGAGCGCAGAGCGCGTCTCGAATCCTGCTGTCACAATCGCCACCCCCGGCACATAGGGGATGCAGGGAGGGTGGAGCAATGCATCGAATCAGATCCGCGGCAGCGCTCGCTGTCGTGCTGGGCGTGGCCACCGGCTGTGGCGCGGCGGGGGCGGACCACCAGGAGGCCGGTGAACTGATCGCGACCTACTCCGAGGGTGGCCATGGCCGGGAGTGGGTCGGGCAGGTGAACCTGGCCGAGGCGGTGGTGCTGGGATCCGCCGTCGATGTCGACAACTGGGTGAGCACGTTGCCCGGTGCCGATCCGGCCGAGTTCGTGGAACTGGATCAGGTTGACCTGACCGAGCACTTCCTCGTCATCGGCGGCTACCACCAGTGCACCGAGACCAGTGCGATCATCGTGATCACCGAGGACGACGACGTCCGCGTCGTTTTCGAGGTCGCCTCGCCTGATCCCGACACTGTGTGTGACTGGTCGCCCTACACCCTCGATGTGTGGGCCGTGCCCCTCAGCCTCACCGGCGGCGACGTCCCCGGCTCGGTTCCGATCACCTCCGGCACCGGTTCCAGCACGACGGCCCCGGAACCGGCGCGACCGACGGCGGTCGGTGACCTCCTGGCTACCTGGGATGAGAACACCGTCGACCGTGACGCGATGGAGGCGGTGGTGTCGCACTTCTCCGGGCCGGTGCGGCACCAGAACTCCTTTGACGGCCTGGCTGCGGCGCTGGCCGACTTCGGCGAGTCCGGCCCCGGACTCCTGGCGGTCCAGGACGCGGATCCGAGCACGGCCTTTCTGCTGGTCACCGGCTACCACAGCTGTACCGAGCGCAGCATCGTCCAGGCCGACCTGGACGCCGACCCCACCAGGGTATGGATCGAGATCGAGTGGGACGCCGACGTGGACTGCGCCTGGGCGCCCTACACCCTGGATGTGTGGCAGGTCGGGCTCGGGGAGGTCGGCGACTTCGTCTACGTCGAGGACGCCGCATAGCGCCCATCGGCTGCCACCTGGGGCTCGGCGTCAACGGCCTCGCCAGGGTCCAGCACGTGCACCGACAACCCGGTCTCACCCGGCCGGATGTGGTCGCTCAGCTCCCACTCGCGGGTGTACTGGCCGGTGAACTGCGGCCGGTAGGCGATGGGCGCGTCGGTGAAGAAGCCGTCCAACCGGGTGCTCAGCTGCGCCCTGACCTGGCCGTACCCGTGGCTGTCGAGGAAGTCGGCACTCGGGACGGGCAGCGGCTCCAGTACCTCCATCCCGGTGTAGGCGAGGGTCCCGTGCAGCAGGCCGAAGAGCATCTCCTGCAGTTCCCCGCTCTTGCCCCGCGGCCCGATCGATCGGGGCCGATCGCCCAGCGTGACGACGACGAAGGCGCGTTTGCCGGCGAAGGGCCCCTGTTCGAAACGCAGCCGGCGGCCCGTGGCCGGGTCCTTCCCGAACGCGAAGCCGGAGTGGAACACCATGTCGAACCACCCCTTGAGGATGGCGGGCATCCCGTACCACCACAGGGGGAACTGAAGCACGACGGCGTCCGCCGCGAGCAGTTTCTCCTGCTCGGCCACGATGTCCGGGGCGAGGCCCCCGGTGAGGTAGGCCCGCCGTACGTCGTCGGAGGGGTTGAACCGGCTTGGGCGTGGGAGCACGGCATCCGGTCCGAGGACGGGGTTCCAGCCCATGGCGTACAGGTCGGACTGCAGCACCTGGTGGCCGCGTCCCTGCAGGTGCGTCGCGGCATCGCGCCTCAGGTGCCCGTTCAGCGAAGCCGGCTCCGGGTGGGCGCTGACCCAGAGAAACGTGTGGGGAGGCGTCGTCGTCATGCTGCTACTGTCACAGCCCGACGTCGACGGCGGAAGTACCGAAATTCTGTGCCGGTACGCCCATTCGTGGCCGAGAGGAGGAAGCGTGCGAGCATCGGTTGAGCGAGCCGCGCAGGTGTGTCCGGTGGAGATCGCGGTCGCCGTCCTCGGGGGAGCCTGGAAACTCACCATCGTCAAACACCTGCTGGAGCACGGCGTGCACCGCACCCACGAGTTGCACCGACGCCTGCCCACCGCCAGCGAACGCACGCTAACGCGTCAACTGCGGGAACTGGAAGTGGACGGCATCATTCAACGCACGGTCCACCCGCAGGTGCCCCCGAAGGTGGAGTACGCACTCACCGAACTGGGCACCACGCTGCGTGCGGTGGTGCAGCAAATGGACCATTGGGGCGCCACCTATGGCACCACCCAGGCGCCGGCCGCCTCGCGGACGACCTGAACGATGGATCCCACCACACTGGACGTGATCGTCACCGTCGTGGCTGCGCTGCTGCTCGCGGTGGCGGTGCTGGGCACGATCTTCCCGATCCTGCCCGGATCAGCGTTGACTCTCATCACCGTCGTCGGCTGGGCCTGGATCCTGGGGTCGGGTGCCTCGTGGACGGCCGGCATCATCGGCGCGGTGCTCGCCCTGGCGGGGATGAGCGCTTCCTTGATCCTGACCGGCCGGAAGATGCGTCGAGAGAGCATTCCGAACACTCCGGTCCTGGTCGGTGTGGCCGGCGCCATCGTGGGCATGTTCGTCATTCCGGTCGTCGGGCTGTTCCTCGGCTTCGCCATCGGGCTCCTGGCCGCGGAATGGTACCGCCGGCGCGACCTCCGGGCAGCGCTGCGTTCGTCCGTGGAGGCGATGAAGTCGATGGGGCTGGGGATGATCATCGAGTTCGTCTGCGCGTCGTTGGCGGCGTCGGTGTTCGCGATCGGTGCGTTGGTGCACTTCTGAGTTGGCCTTCCGCGGACACTGAGTATCTGGTGGGCTCGGCCGCCAAGCCAATGATGGACAGCGCCTGGCACGCCCGCTTGTTCCGGCGTCACCGAGAGGGCGTTCAGGTAACGCCCCCTCACCGGACACATCACCGGACTGGTCTTACGGGACGGCCCGGAATAAACACGGGCGTTGACGCAGGTCAGCGGAGCGCTTCCGCGTTGAACGTTCCTCCTACGGGACGGACAACTGGACCGACCGCAACCGCTGCGAGGGCGGACCACTGAGCGTTAGGGGGTCCCGTCCGGCTCCGATGCCCTCTCCAGGCTTCGGACCGCTGCCAGGCGGTGGAGCTCAGACCGTCGGATGAGGAGTGCGGCAACGGGCGCCCGCGATCGCGCTGGCGGCGTGATGATTGGTCGTCATTCGCGCCCTTTGGTTCCTTCGCGCACCATCCGACGATGTTCGCCGCGGCCGGCGGCGTGCCCGCGTTGCGGGCGGAGTCGTTCAGTCGCGAGCGATGCGAAGGGCGACCCAGAGCGCGCACCTTCGGCAGATGTAGGCCGGTTCGCTCCCGAGTGCGTGGAGCGACCTTCGTGGCCGCTGGCGGCCGCAGCACGAGCATCGTTGCTGGGTGTCATCGGCCATGTCGCGATGGTGCCACGGGCCGGTGACCTTCGCGGGTCACAGGTAGCGGCAGACGTCCTCGGGGGAGCATGTGGCCGGGTCGCCGGTGGTGGCGTGCTCGCGCAGGATGGCGATCGTGGTGCGTAGCTGCGCGAGCTCGGCGAGCTGCCGGTCGATGACCGCGAGGCGGGTGTCGAGCAGGTCGGTGACGTGCTGGCAGGGGGCCTGGCCCCGGTCTCGGATGGCCAGCACCTGGCCGATCTGGGCCAGGGTCAGCCCGGCGGCTTGGCCCCGGCGGATGAAGTGCAGCCGGTCGAGCACCTCGGGGCCGTAGTCCCGGTACCCCGCCGGGCTGCGGTCGGGGTCGGGGAGGAGTCCGACGTCCTCGTAGTACCGCAGGGTCTTAGCTGTCGTGCCCGACGCCTGAGCCACCTCACCGATCCGCATGCCACTCATTCTGCCTTGACCTTCCAGTGCACTGGAAGGTCGATCCTGGTCCTGAGGCGCGGCAACAAGGGAGGACTTATGACGGCAACGGACAAGGGCAGGTCGTATGACCTGGCAGTGATCGGGTCCGGTGGGGCGGCGTTCGCGGCCGCGATCCGCGCCACCACCCTGGGCAAGCGGGTGGTGATGATCGAGCGCGGCACCATCGGCGGTACCTGCGTGAACACCGGGTGTGTGCCCTCCAAAGCCCTGCTCGCGGCCGCCGAGGCCCGCCACGTCACACTCGACGCCGCCCGGTTCCCCGGTCTGCCACTCCCCGACGCCCCACCGGTCGACATGCCCGCCATGGTCGCCGGCAAGGACAAGCTCGTCGGATCGCTGCGCAGCGAGAAGTACGCGGCCCTGGCCGCCGAGTACGGGTGGGCCCTCCACCCCGGCGAGGCCACCTTCGTCGGCACACCGACTGAGCCGGCACTCCGCGTGACCGGCCCGGACGGCACGGCGGAAACCGTCCGGGCCGCGCACCACCTCATCGCTACCGGCTCCACGCCCTGGGCGCCGCCGGTCCCCGGCCTGCAGGAGGCCGGTTATCTGACCTCGACGACCGCGATGGAGCTGGACCACGTCCCGGAGTCGCTGCTGGTCATCGGCGGCGGCTACGTCGCCATGGAGCAGGCCCAGCTCTTCTCCCGCCTCGGTGCCCAGGTCACCATGCTCGTCCGCTCACGGCTGGCCTCCCACGAGGAACCCGAGGCCGCCACCGCCCTGGAAGAAATCCTCGCCGACGAAGGCATCGAGATCATCCGCGGCGCGGTGCCCACCGCGGTGCGCCGCGACCCGGCCACCGGCGAGGTCACGGTCACCGCCACCACCGCCGACGGCTCACACGAGCTCCGCGCGGCCGAGCTCCTCGTTGCCACCGGCCGCCGCCCGGTCACCGGCACGCTCGGCCTCGACACCATCGGCGTGCGCGCCGGCAAGCGCGGCGAGGTCATCATCGACAGCCACCTGCGCACCACGAACCCGCGGATCTGGGCCGCGGGTGACGTCACCGCCCACCCGCAGTTCGTGTACGTCGCCGCGGCCCACGGCGCCCTGGTCGCCGACAACGCCCTCACCGGAGCCGGCCGGGAGGTCGACTACCGCCACCTGCCCCGGGTCGTGTTCACCAGCCCCGCCCTGGCCTCCGTCGGAATGACCGACCAGCAGGCCCGCACTGCCGGGATCCGCTGCGACAGCCGCGTCCTGCCCCTGGCGCACGTCCCGCGCGCCATCGTCAACCGTGACACCCGCGGGCTCATCAAGATCGTCACCGACGCCGACACCGGCCGCATCATCGGCATCACCGCCCTCGCCCAGGACGCCGGTGACCTCGCCGCCGCCGGCGTCTACATCCTCGAGGCCGGCATGACCACCGACCAGGTCGCCAACCTCTGGAGCCCCTACCTGACCATGGCCGAAGGCCTCAAACTCACCGCCCAAACCTTCACCACCGACATCACCAAACTCTCCTGCTGCGCAGCATGAACCCGCACAGGGATCCCTATACCGGAGCGTCGAGCCTGGCGACCTCTCTCGTTCGCTTTGGCTCCGTCAGAGACCGAACGCTCCTCCGCTGACGAGGATGACGATGCCGAGGCCGATCAGGACGATGGGGAACAGGATGTGTTCCCAGCGCTCGAGGACTTCAGCGATCGGCGGCCGGGTGGCAACGAACTTGGCGACTACGACCAGGACCGCGACGAGCGCGAGGAAGACGAGGCAGTAGGCGACCACTGCGATGGGTTCCACGCTGAGGAAGACGGGGACATAGACGCCGATGTTGTCTCCGCCGTTGGCGAAGGTGACTCCTGCGACGGTCCACGCGCTGACCTTCGTGCCCGTGACCTTGGCGTCATCGTCGTCATCGTCTCCGCGCCAGGCTTGCCATGCAGCCCAGAGACCGAGGGCCAGGGGGATGAGCCCGAAGTACGGGATAGCTGCTGAGGGCAGGAATGCTCCGGCTCCGATAGTCACCAGCACAGCGGCACCGAGGATGCAGGCGAACCCCACGTACTGGCCGACCAAGATGCGGGTGGTCGTCCCGCGTTGGCCCGCGCCGCGGGCGAAGAACAAGGAGAGCACGATGATGTCGTCGATGTTGGTCGCGATGAACAGGCCGATTGCCTGCAGGACCGCAGCCAGGATCACGCGCCCGCCTCTGCTGCGTCGCATCCGTGCACCGAGCAGGCAGGATCGATGCACGGGGCGTTCTCGTCAACCGCGAGGGTGACGTCAACCAGGGCGGTCAGCGCCTGCGTCAGGTGGGGATCGGCGATCTCGTAGCGCGTCTTGCGGCCCTCGGGTTCGGCAGCAACGATGCCGCAGTCGCGCAGGCACGCCAGATGATTGGACACGTTGGAGCGTGTGAGGTCCAGATCGCGGGCCAGCTCTGCCGGGTAGGCCGGCCGGTCGAGCAGCGTCAGGATGATCCGGGACCTGGTCGGGTCGGCCAGCGCGCGGCCCAACCGGTTCATCACGTCCAGGCGAGAAGCAATGGTCAGCATGCGCTGAACTATACAGCGAGGACTGAAGTGGTTTTACGCAGCCCGGAGTCGCTAAGCGTGCGAACGAGGCTGTGTCAGTTGGGGATCCCTCACCGGGACGGGATCCGCATGCGGGGACGAAGGTCTAGCGCGTCCTTCGGTGACTCGGTCATGCCCAGTAGCGGGTGTCGATTCCAGCCCCCGTGGCGAGAACATCGCTGACTACTCTCGTCACATGGCTTCGCGCATCGTCGTGCATTTCCAACCGGGATGGCGGTTCGGCGACGGCACGGTGCTCGATGCGATCGCGGCCAGCGGCGTGTATCGCAGCCAGTGGGAGACGGGCACCTCAAACGGTGGGTTGACAGCTCACGTGGGTGGAGACCGCTGGCGGTGGGAGAGCAGACTTTTCAAGGGTCGGTACGACGAGGCGCCGGCCAATGAGCGGCCCGTGTACGGGGCCTGGAATCGACGCGATGACAGCTACGGCGCGTCCCCGAGGTTCGGTTCGGCGTACTTGAGGCTTCGTCCTGAAGTGATCGACCGCGCCACCTTCTGTTGGCCTGACAGCGTCTACGAGCCGACGGCCGTCGGCGGACCTGAGCGGCTGGAGGAACTACTGCGTCTGGCCGACGCAGGGATCACTGATCCGAGCCTGCTGCCAGAGTCTGCTGCCGACCTGCCGCTGGATGATCCGCTCAACGATTACGTAGAAGCGCAGATCCATGGAGGTCTGACGCTTCAGAGGGACGTGGAGGCAATCGTTCTCGATCCGACTGACTACCAAGCACACGCCCAAGTGCTCGGTCGACTCTGCTTGCCCGTGGAGGTGCATCCCGGCTACCGGGTGGCTGTAGAGCAGATTGACCCGACCTACCGCAGCGACGTCCCGGTCATGTTGGCCCGCACGCTTGGTGGCGAGATCACACCGGCCAGTCTCGCTATCGCGTCACGGTCGGGAAACTACGACCCCCAAGCGGTCAAATGGCTGTGGCACTGCCTGGCCCGATTCGGTCGACAGCGTTGACACTCAATCAGGGTGCGGACTCCGCACCCGGCGACGCACATATACACGCACGGCGAGGTTCCGCCGACAACTGCCCGTGGCCTCGGTCGCTTCGAGTTGATGCTGACGGAGGCTGCTGTGCTGCGTGATGTTCCGTAAGCTGAACGTGCCGCGCCGCAGTGCTAGCAGATCGGCAAGGGCGATGGCGGCGTCCCGCTGGGGATCCTCATGCGGGTGCTCAACCGGGTCGATGGAGTGCTCATCGCGACTCGGGTTGTGATCCTTACACTCCTACTTATGGACCTTCTAGACCTGGGGCGGATCATTGTCGGGTTGGTGCTGCTGGTGCTGGGCGGGGAGGTACTGGTGCGAGGGGCCTCCGCCTTGGCTCGTCGAGCGGGGGTTTCCTCCCTGGTGGTCGGGCTCACCGTGGTCTCGGCGGCCACGTCGGCGCCCGAGCTTTCGGTGAGTATCGGTGCGGTCCTGCGCGACGAACCCGGACTGGCGGTGGGCAATGTGGTCGGCAGCAACATTGCTAACGTCTTGCTCATTCTCGGCCTCTCCGCTCTAGTTCTACCGCTGGCCGCGACACAACGGTTGGTGCGCTTTGATCTCCCCCTGATGCTTTCTCTGTCCGCGGCGCTGGTGCTGGTCTGCCTCGACGGGGTGATCAGCGCGGTAGACGGGCTAATCCTGTTCGGTGCCGTGGTCGCTCACACCGTGCTGACCGTCACCATCGGCCGCAGAAGGACACAGTCCAAGGCCCCTGTTATGCAGCTGGCTGAGGGTTCCCCGGGTATCGGCACCTCCGCCCAGGCCCAGAAACTGCCTGTGGCCTCGAGCGGAAAGTCGATTCTGCTCGTGGTGTTCGGAGTTGCTCTCCTGGTAGCCGGGGCCACGCTCCTCGTCGAGGGCGCGGTGAACACCGCCACCACGCTCGGGGTGAGCAGCCTAGTGGTCGGTTTAACCGTCGTGGCCATCGGCACATCTCTGCCTGAGCTGGCGACTTCCCTCATCGCCGTGCGCCGTGGCGAACGTGACTTGGCGATTGGCAACGTGGTCGGCAGCAACCTCTTCAACATCGGAGTCGTGCTCGGGTTGCCAGCCATGATCTCCCTCGAGGGCATTCCCGTATCCAGCGCCGCCCTGGCCTTCGATATCCCGGTAATGTTGGCGGCCGCGATCGCCTTGCTGCCCGTAGCCTTCACCGGCTTCACGGTGGCGCGATGGGAAGGCGCCCTGTTCGTAGCCCTGTATCTGGTTTACCTCGGGTATCTCATCCTGGCTGCCACCGCACACGACGCACTGGAAGGATTTACCGCCGTGATGGCATGGTTTGTCCTCCCATTGATCACGGTGACGCTGATCGCCTTCACCGCATACGAAATCGGGCTGCGTAAGGGCCGACAAGGCAGCGGCACAACCCCCCGTCCGTCCTGACCACGAGCCGCTGACTAGATCAACCCGGGCCTGTCAATACCGCGCGGCCCCCAGGCGCCAGATAGTCGCCCCCCCCCCGATCAGCGCCAGACCCAGTGTCTAGTCGCCACCTGCATGGACACCCGGCCTGTAATCCAGATGACGTCACGAGGTGGCCTGAGTATTGGATCAGAGGAATCAACTCTGCAAGCCTCCCCAGCACACTGGCCGGCCATCACCTGCACCCCAACACCGTCATAGAGCGGCTGCGCGACCTGGGCGTCAACCCCTCAGCGCCCGCAACCGAGCCATCGGTGAGCTCGTCCTCGAATGCCCGTCCTCGCTCGTTGCCGAGGTCCTCGGCTACAGCACGCAGGTGGCTTTCCTCCACGCGAGCAAGGCTGCTGAGCCATGGGCCCGATGTGCCGGCCGATCCGTCAGGTCGCCCTGAGCGTCCCGAAAGACGATCCACAATCGGATGCCGGATCCAGTTACGACAGGTCGTGTAGGCGGCGACCCGCAGTTGCGGGCGATGACTCTCCAGTTGGAGCGGCGCAGCCATGGGGACATCTTCGACGCGTTCGAGCGCGTTGGCTGGACGCAATTTGCTGGGGTACGACTGGTCGGTGACTACCTATTCCTCAGCCCCGAGTCTGCTATGCGCCTGATGCTCAACGGTGGCGTTCCAATCCTCAATCAACTAATGCATGCAATGCCAATCGAGATGCAGGCAACGTCACCGCTGACTCTGGACCCTAATAGGTCTCTCTACCCGTTCCAACTTCGGGCCTATGCAATCGAGTGCCTCGGCCTCCAGCATCTTGTTGGATAGACCGGGACCGCGACCCTCCGGGTAGCCAGCCCTGGCGAGGTAGTTGGTTCGTTACGCCGGTGGAACCCCGACGCCCGAGTGAGGGCACGGGCCTTGATGAGAAGGTGGCGGCCGATCCGCGCGACGATGGGCGCTGTGGCTGCGTCATCTCAGCGGCCGAAGGGCGTACGGCCACCAGCGCTGCCACTACATCCGCCCC
>NZ_JBMPQA010000013.1:0-130671 GCF_049725055.1 Pseudactinotalea sp. Z1739
CGAACCGGTGCGAACCTTACGCACGAACGCCATCCGATTAGTATCCCGAAAACCATCCCCACCCGAGCAAAAGCCCAGATCACAGCACCGCAACACCCATTGCTAGCAACCTACTGTGCAACTCGGGAGGTCAACCGCGCCCGAGGCAAGTCCGGCGAACGCCGCCGCGAGCACCACCACTACCTCAAGGGCACCGTCTTCTGCGGCCAGTGCAAGCAGCAACGCGACGTCGACCGGCGCCTGCTCATCCAGCGCTCGGTCGGACGGCACCGGGCAGGAGTACTTCTACTACTTCTGCCCCGGCACCAAGGACGGCACCTGCACCAGCCCGCACCACAACCTCTACCGCGTCGAGGACGCCGTCGAGCGCCACTACGAGGTCAAGCGGTACACACCCGAGTTCCTCGCCGCGATCCGGTCCCTCATGGCCGACACCCTCGGTGACGCAGACGCGGCACAGCGGCTCCTGAAGAAGCAACTCGACGACCAGCTCGCCGCACTCGACACCCAGGAAGAGAACCTCCTCGACCTAGCCGCAGACGGCACCGTCACAACCGGGAAGATCAAAACCAGGCTGAGGAAGATCCAGCAGGAGCGCGAACGCCTCACCACCCAGCGTGACGCCGTCACGATCGACCTGACCGCCGGAGCAAGGTTCCTCGACGCGCAGCTGAGCCTGCTCGAGAACCCGCACGAGCTGTACAAGGACACCACCGACGAAGTCCGCCGCCGCCTCAACCAGGCCGTGTTTGGCGCGATCTACATCACCGACGAGGACGTCGTCGGCAGCCGCCTCACCGAACCCCATGCCCAGCTGTTCGCCGCCGAAGCCGCCTACAAGGCCGCGACCCTCGGACTCGACCAGGAGGCCATCCGGCGACACTTCGCCGCCGCGTTCGCCCTCGGCCACGGAGCCATCCCCACCAAAGACAAAGAGACCGCCCAGATGGGCGGTCTCTTTGCTGACAACTCGACAGTCGTGACAACGGCCTGGAGCTCACTCTTCACCGGCTCTGCAGCAGGTGCCGTTTCGAGTAAGCCTCCTATGGTGGAGCTAGGGGGATTCGAACCCCCGACCTCTTCCATGCCATGGAAGCGCGCTACCAACTGCGCCATAGCCCCGGGTGCCTGTGCAGGCGAGAGATACTCTAGACGATCCTGGCCCCTTGGGGAAAATCGACCAGACCCCCGCCGGCGTTGTGCGCGGTCATCCGCCACCCGGGCTCGGCGCCGTTGTTCGGGCGCACCACGCTCCAATGGCAGTTGCCGATCCCGGTGATGCCGTGCCAGGTCTCCGGATCGTGGCCCAGCAAAGCCACTAATCCCGCGCTAATCGCGGCCCCATGGGCCACCAACACGACCACCCCGCCTTCCTCGTAGCCCGCCGATGCCTCCGCGGCTGCCTGCGCCACACGCTGCCCGAGCGCCGAACGAGTCTCGGCCCCGATGCCCGCAGGGTGACCACCATCACGCCATACGGCGAAGGCGTCGGCCCACCCGGCGCGCATCTCCTCGTGCGTCAGACCCTCCCAGGCACCGAAGTTGCGTTCCCGCAACCGCGCGTCCGTGCTCACCGCCACCCCGGTCCGTTCGGCGAGGTACTCGGCGGTATCGCGCGCCCGCACCAGGTCCGAGGAGATGATCGCGACGGGTTCGATCTGGCTCAAAGCCGGCGCGGCCGCGAGCGCCTGGGCCCGGCCCACCTCGTTCAGAGGGATATCCACCTGGCCCTGCAGCCGCCCCTGGGCGTTGTAATCGGTCTGGCCGTGACGCCAGAACAGGATGGTGGCGCTCATGCCTGCCCGGCACCGTCACCCTGAGCGCCGGCCCGGACCTCCTCGGGCAGTTCGATGACCGGGCAGTCCTTCCAAAGCCGTTCCAGCGCGTAGTAGACCCGGTCCTCGGCGTGCTGGATGTGCACGACGATGTCGCCGAAGTCCAGCAGCACCCAGCGTGCCTCAGCCACACCCTCGCGGCGCACCGGTTTCGCGCCGTGGTCGGCCAGAGCCTCCTCCACCGCATCGACGATCGAGCGCACCTGCCGTTCACTGCTGCCCGAGGCCACCACGAAGACGTCGGTGAGCACGAGCCGCTCGGAGACGTCGAGGGCGATGATCTCCTCCGCCTTGAGGTTCGCGGCCGCGAGTGCGGCCACCTCGGTCAGTTCGATGGCTCGTTCGTCAGCGGGCACGGTTCTCCTCGGGTAGACGCCCTGGTCGAACCCAGTCTACGGCCCGAGCCGCCTCAGCGGCCCGTTGACCAGAGGACGGAACCGGACAGTCCGAGGACAGCGGCGTCGTCGTCCCCGAACAAGTCCCCGGTGGCGAACAGGTATACCAACGCCCCGAGGATCGCGATCACCAGAACCAACACCAGCATCTGCAGCGCGAACAGCCAGCCGGGCGTCTTGCGTGCCTCGGCCTCGTGGAGTTCGTCCTCGGGGTCCTCCTCCGCAGGGCCCAACGGCTGTACCGGAGGTTCGCCGACTTCAGCCGAGCGCATCGCCGAGGTGCGCAACGGTGGCGTGGGGCGTGCCGCCGGCTCGGCATCGGCCCTGGCCCGCAGGGCCTCGGCCCGCTGCAGCGACTCCCAGCGCGGCGTCATGTCGAAGGCGCCGTCGTCGTCGTCCTCGGTGTCGGCGCTGGCTACCGAAGGGGCCGACGACGGCGAGTGCGGCTCCTGCGGTGAGGTCACCTCGGGCGCTCGGGACGGTGTCGGCGCGGAAGCCGCGGCCGGTCCGGAGTCTGCGCTCGGTGCGGAAACCGCGGTGGGACCGGAGTCGGTCGTGGGCGCGGAAGCCGCGCTCGAACCGGAGCCAGCCGTCGGTGCGGATACTGCGGGAGGACCGGAGTCACCGCTCGGTGCGGAAACCGTGTCAGAGTCCGAACGGGCCGTCGGCGCGGAAGCGGCGGTGGCCCCAGGGCGCACCGTCTGCTGGCTCACCTCGTAACTGACCGCCGGGATGTCCACAGCCGAGTGCCAGGAGGTCGGGGACGAGGATTCACCCTGCTCCCCCACCGCGATGCCCTCGGCCGCGGTGTTCGCCTCGCGGACCGCGCGCTGGATGGCCGTCAGTTCCCCTGATCCGTCCACCCCGCGGCGGGCACGCACCGAGGCCGGTGGCCGCACCACCGGACGCCGGCCGGTACTGGTGCGTTCGGCCGGCCGGGCATCCATCGTGGGCGGTGCCGGCGCCGCGGCTCGCTTGTCCCGCAGGGACTTGCGGGACACCGGCACCATCAGCGCCGTCGCCGGGCCGCCGTCGGGCGAGGGCGCGCTCGGCATCGCCGGACTCCCCTCCCGTTGCTCGGGCTCGGACCGGGTCTCCTGATCCTCGGAGGTACGCCCGGCCGCAGGCTCCTGCGGCTCACGCCGCTCCTCGGCCTCCTCCGAAGCCCGGTCAGCCGCGGCCTCCTCCGGCACGCTCCCCGCCGCAGGCTCCTCCGGCTCACGCTGGGCTGCCGTCTGCCCGGGATCGCTCCCGGCTGTGGGACCGTCAGGCTCACGTCGACGCACCGGTTCCTCGGTCCGGTCTGTCTTCGGCTGTGCGGGCGCCTCGGTCGCCGACGGCGCGGACAGTGCCGACACAGCCGAAGCCGCGGTGGCGGCTCGCTCGGCTTCCCGGCGCGCCCGTCTGCTGCGGGGCGGCGGATCCGTAGCCGAGGCCGCTGAAGCAGCGCTCGCCGGTTCGGCGGCCGAGGCGGCCGAGGCGGCCGACAGGCTCTCGGCCTCGATCCGCTCGAACTCCGAGGTGGGTACCAGACCGTCGGGCCCATAGGTCAGGGCACCGCTGGCCAGCGCCTCATCGCGGGCGCGCCGTTCGCGCCGTGTCAGGGGACGTTCCTCCGCCCGGCCCGCGGCGCGGGCACGGGCCCGCTCGGCCTCACGCCGTCGGCGTCGCTCGCCCAGACCGGCGGTGGTGGTGTCCTCGTTCGGGTCGACCGGCTGGTTCACGCCGAGTTCACCGCCACCGCGTCACTGTCCCTCCCGTCAGTGCTGACACCAAATTCCGGCCGGTGGAACGTGGCCGGGTCCCGGTACAGACCGTGCTTGGCGATGTACTGCACCACGCCGTCAGGCACCAAATACCACACCGGCTTGTTCTCCGAGACCCGCGTGCGGCAGTCGGTCGAGGAGATCGCCATCGCGGGAATCTCGAGCAGGGAGTATTCCCCATCGGGCAGGTCCTGACCGCTGAGTTCGTGCCCCGGGCGGGTAACTCCCACGAAGTGGGCCAGTTCCCACAACTCCGGGGAGTCCTTCCACTGCAGGATCTGGCCCAGCGCATCAGCGCCGGTGATGAAGAACAACTCCGCTTCCGGCAGGGCCCTGTGCAGGTCCCGCAACGTATCGACGGTGAAGGTCACCCCGCCGCGGTCGATATCCACCCGAGAAACGGTGAACCTGGGGTTGGAGGCGGTAGCGATCACAGTCATCAGGTACCGGTGCTCGGCCAAGGTCACGTCGCGGTCCGACTTGAAGGGCTGAGCGCCGGTGGGCACGAAGACGACCTCGTCCAGATCGAACTCGTCGGCCACCTCGCTGGCGGCAACCAGGTGACCATGATGGATCGGGTCGAACGTGCCGCCCATGATCCCGATCCGGGTGCGCGTGGGTGTGCTCACGTCAACTCCGACACTGTGTAATCGGGCAGCCTCACTTGTGGCGCTGGCGGGTACCAACCGAGCGGAATGCGATCGTCACCAAGAGCAGGAACATCAAGATGGTGATGGACACTACTCCGTACCCCACCGGCGGCATCGGCAGACTCGATGCCTCGGCGGCCATTGCGGTGAAAGTCAGCAGCGAACTGCTCATCGACTCCGGTCCTCTCTGTTCCTTGCTCTACAGGCACAGTTTCGCACGTTCCCGCCCGGGTTCCTACCACCTCGGTGATGCTCGCCATACCAGGGGCGCTGCGCCGTCGATCGTCCGAGGCCCAACTCTACCGCCCCACTGATGCCGAACACCTGCCGGGCCACGCCGCAGGCCGGGCATGTCAGTCGGGCACTCAGGTTCGGATGTGCCCGTCTCCCTCCACCACCCAGGTGGTGGTGGTCAACTCGGTCAGGCCCATCGGTCCGCGTGCGTGCAGTTTCTGGGTGGAGATCCCGATCTCCGCGCCGAGGCCGAGTTGGGCGCCGTCGGTGAACCGGGTGGAGGCATTAACCATCACGGCGGCTGAATCCACCTCGGTGGTGAACCGTGCCACACTCCGGGTGTCGGTGGTACAGATGGCGTCGGTGTGCCCGGAGGAGTAGGTGCGGATGTGCTCCAGGGCGGCATCGATGTCATCGACCACGGCCACGGCCAGGTCGGCGCTGAGGTACTCGGTGGACCAGTCCTGCTCGGTCGCCGGGAGCACCTCGACGTTGCCCGGGGCCAGGGTGCGGGTGCGCTCGTCACCGTGGATCCGCACCCCGGCGCCGTCCAGGGCGTCAAGGGCCGCGGGCATGAAGTCCGCAGCGGCTTCGGCGTGGACCAGCAGGGTCTCCAGGGCGTTGCACACCCCTAACCGGTGGGTCTTGGAGTTCAGCAACAGGGACAGCGCCTGATCCAGCGGCGCGCCGGCATCGACGTACAGGTGGCAGTTGCCCACCCCGGTCTCGATCACCGGCACCGTGGATTCGGTCACCACCGTCTGGATCAGTCCGGCCCCGCCGCGGGGGATCAGTACGTCGATGAGCCCACGGGCCCGCATCAGCGCCTGGGCGCCGGCGCGCCCGTAGGCGTCAATGGACTGCACCAGGTCAGCGGGCAGGCCGGCCTGCTCCAGTGCCTCACCCAGGACCGCCACGATCTCCTGGTTGGACTGCGCGGCGGCCGAACCCCCGCGCAGCACCACCGCGTTCCCGCTCTTGAGTGCCAGGCCGGCGGCATCGACTGTGACGTTCGGGCGTGCCTCGTAGATCATGCCCACCACCCCCATGGGCACCCGCACCTGCCGCACCCGCAACCCGTTGGGCAACGTGGAACCGTGCAACACCTCCCCCACCGGGTCCGGCAGGGCCGCCAGGTCCCGCAACGCCTCGGCGATCCCCTCGACGCGGCCGGCGTCCAGGGTGAGCCGGTCCAGCAGGCCCGGGCTCATCCCGCCGGCCTCCTCCCGGCGCACGTCCACATCGTTGGCGGCCACGATCCGGTCGGTGGCATCCACCAACGCATCGGCCATCCGGTGCAGTGCGGCGTCCTTGGTGGCCCGGGTGGCCCGCGCCAGGGCGCGGGCGGCCACCTTCGCGTCGGCGGCCACCTGCTGCACCTGCGCCGTCACGTCCGCGGCGGGCTGCGCCGTCGTCTGAGTCATGCAGCCAAGCCTACGCCGCCGCCGCGCTCCCAGGCCGCGGCCGGTGCGCTGCGGCCGTCGATCCGGGCCCGTCCGCCACGGGAACCGGCGAGGGCTGCCACACCGGTTCCCTCTAGGATCGCGCCTATGGACACCGCGTCGTTCTCCTCCCTGATCGCTTCGGCCCAGGAGTACCTGAACCCCAGCGAGGCGGAGGACCGGAAGTCGGGTGATGTCGCAGCCACCCTGGTGACGGCCGCCGGCGCGCGGTACTCAGGGGTGTGCATCGACACCCCGTGCGGAACCGGCTTCTGCGCCGAACACGCCGCTATCGCCGCGATGGTGACGGCCGGAGAGTTCCGTATCGCCCAGATCGTGGCAGTGTGGCGCGATGAGGCCGGCACCCTGCACGTGGTCTCACCGTGCGGACGCTGCCGCGAGTTCATCCGACAGATCGACCCGGCGAACATCGACACCCAGGTGATCCTCGGACCGGGGCGCTCGGCACCGCTACGCGACCTGTTGCCCGAGAACGACTGGCCGGCCGGGACCGCCTGAGAAGGACGGCTCATCGCACCCGCACCGGGGCACGCCGGGAGCGAGCAGGCGTCGCCGCGGGCGTGACCGGAGCCGTCGCCGGCGTACGCAGCCCGAGTTCGGTCAGCGCCGGCAGCAGGTCCTGGGCCAGAGCCACCACATCGGTGGGTACCGAGGCCGGCACCACGGTGAACCCGTCGGCTCCGCCGGCCCGGACCCACGCGTTCCAGAGCGTGGCGAGGTCCTCGGCGGTCCCGATGGTGCGCAGAGCCGGCAGGCCGGAAGGCAGTTCCAGTGAGGACAGCAGGTCCCAGCGTGCCTGTGCGCTGGCCCGATCGGCGGAGATCACCGTGTGCACATCGACCAGCACCTTGACGTCACCGGGTGCCCGGCCCCACTCGATTGCCGCTTCACGGATCGCAGCCCGGGCGGCACGGGCCTCCTCCAGGGTTGCCACCGACAGCCGTGCCACGTCAGCGCGCGCCGCAGCCAGCTCGGCGTCCACACCGTTGCGCACCGGTACCACCACCAGTGGGCGGACTGGTTCGCGAACCACATCATCCACGGTGCGCTTGCGGGGTGCGGCCACCGGCGCGTCCAGCACCGCATCCACCGTGCGCGCACCGGTGCCCTGGGCGGTGGCGCCCTGCTCGAGCTGCCAGCCCGCGCGCTGGGCACTGGCCCGGTGCACCGAGGCGATGGCACCAGCGACGTGTTCGGGGCGCGTGATGCCCAGCGGAACTGTGGCCACCAGGGCGGCCCGGGTGGTGTGCCGGGCAAGGCGGGAGGTAGCCAGCGCCCCGTCCAGCCAGGCGTCCCGGCGCCGCTTACCACCGAGCCGGAATGTCTCATCCAGCGAGATCAGGTCTACCCCGCCCCGGTCGGCGAGGGAGGCCAGGCCGGCCAGGCGGCCCATGATGAATTGCTCGGTCTCGGCGTTGCGCTCGCGCTGCCAGTCCCGGGGCGCGCCGGCATTGGATAGATCCAATCCGACCAGGGACGCGGTCTCGTTCACAGATGCAGGTACAGCAGACATGGGGTGCTCACTCTCGGTGCAAGAAAGGGCTCAACATTGCTGCCTCAGCGCGGGTCGCACGCCCGGTGTGTCACGCATCGGGCTCAGGTGCGCACCGACCGGCTGAGGGGTGGCGCCGAGGGGCCGTCAGAGGGCCCGAGGCTGCCGGTTGAGGTGTCGGCTCAGGCCGACATGAAGCAGCAACACATCGCACACATCACACAGGAGACGTGGCGTCGCTGGTACGCAAGGGTCCTGTCGGTGTGCATCGCTGTCTTCATCCTTCTGTCTGCACCGCGGGGAGCGGTGATGCGCTTGCCGGGGGCCATGTGGCCCGCGGCCAGGTCATCTCCCGGAGCACCCCGCCGCGCGGGGGGTTGCCGGTCAGCAAGCCGGGACTTGGCGCTGACGCTCTGAACCTGGGATCAACCTATGAGTCGGATAGTTGCCGTGTCAACTATCTTGCCGTGTCAACTACCTAAGGGCTGCGCATTCGGTCGCCACGACGCGGTCCCAGTCCGAGACGCCGGAGCGCGCCGTCGGCTGATGCGACCGTCTCGCCGGCCTCAGTCGGTGCGGTCCAGCACCACCAGGTCATCCCGGTGCACCACCGCGCGGGCACTGTCCGGGCCGAACTGCTCCCGCATCTGCACCGAGGTGCGGCCCAGACGCGCAGGGAGTTCCTCAGCGCTGTAGGAGGCCAAGCCTCGAGCCACCACCCGGCCGGCTGGATCCAGCACGTCGATCGGGTCGCCGGCGTCGAACTCCCCCGTCACGTCCACCACGCCGGCCGCCAGCAGCGACTTCTTCCCGGCAGTGATCGCCTGCACCGCACCCTCGTCGACGCTGATCGAACCTCCGGTGTGCGCGGCGTGGGCCAACCACAGCCGCCGGGCATTGGTGCGCCGTCGGGCCGGCTCGAACCAGGTGCCCACGTCCTCACCGGACAACACGGCCCCGGCATTGTGTGCCGCGGTCACCACCACCGGGATCCCGGCGCCGGAGGCGATCGCGGCGGACTCCAACTTCGAGACCATGCCCCCGGTGCCCACCGCCCCGCCTCGTGCGGTGACCTCGATGCCCTCCAGGTCTCGTCGGTCCCGGACGCGTGCGATCCGCCGGGCACCGGGCAGCCGGGGCGAGCGATCGTACAGGGCGTCGACGTCGGTGAGCAGCACCAGGGCGTCGGCTTTGGACAGGTGCGAGACCAGAGCGGCCAGCCGGTCATTGTCACCGAACTTGATCTCCTGGGTGGCCACGGCGTCGTTCTCGTTGATCACCGGCACCACTCCCAGCGCCAGCAGTCGTTCGACGTTGCGCTGGACGTTGCGGTGATGGGCCCGGCGCACCACATCCTCCACGGTGAGCAGCACTTGGCCGACGGTGAGCCCGTGGGCACCGAACGCGCGCGTGTAGTGCGCCATCAAGAGCCCTTGCCCGACGCTGGCCGCGGCCTGGGCGGTTGCCAGGTCCCGGGGCCGGCCGCTGAGCCCGAGGACGCCCAGCGCCGAGGCGATGGCCCCGGAGGAGACCAGCACCACCTGCCCACCCGCGGCTCGGCGACGGGCCAGGACCTCGACGAGCGCGGTGAGCTTGTGTACATCCAGCCGCCCAGCCGCGTCGGTGAGCGAGGAGGAGCCGATCTTGACCACGACTCGTCGGGCGCGACCGGGGTCCCCCAGTTCACGCCGGTCCGTCACGGTCTTGGTCACGGCACCATTGTGGCGCACCCGATCACGATTCGGACGGGACCGTCCATGTACTGGGCGCCCCGGGTCCCGTGCGGTGCGCGCCGATGAGGTGACCTCACTGCTCCCGGTCGGTCCACAACTCCTCGCGAGCGGCAGCCTTGGCGTCCATCCGGTTGTGGAACTCCTCGCGCTTCTCCGCCCGAGTAGGCCGCTGCCGCTCCTCCAGACGCACGTCGGAGCCGCGAGCGCCCAGGAGTTCGGGGCCGGTCATCATGGTCGGCTCCCAGTCGAAGACCACGCCCTCGGGGCCGTCACCGATCACGACCTCCGCACCCGGGGTGGCGCCCGCTTCGAACAGCGCCTCCTCCACTCCCAGGCGGGCCAGCCGGTCGGCGAGGTAACCCACGGCCTCATCGTTGGCGAAGTCGGTCTGGCGCACCCAGCGCTCTGGTTTGGTGCCGGTGATCAGGAAGTACTCGTGGTCACTCTTGCGCCGGGTGACAGCGAACCCGGTTTCGTCCACCGCGCGGGGGCGCAGCACCGTCGGGGTTGGCTCCGGCGGTGGGGCGGCATCGCGGGCCTGTTGCACGATCTCGGCCAGTCTGAAGGACAGCGGCCGAAGGCCCTTGCGCGCTACCGCGGAGACCTCGAACACCTCCAGGCCACGGGCCTCCAGGTCGGGCCGCACCAGATCGGCCAGGTCCTGGGCCTCGGGCACGTCCACCTTGTTCAGCACCACCAACCGGGGGCGCTGCGCCAGCGGCACCCGGCCACCTTCGATTCCGACGTCGGCACTGTAGGCGTCCAGTTCCGCCTCGATCGCGTCCAGATCGCTGATCGGGTCCCGGTTCGGCTCCAGGGTGGCGCAGTCCAGCACATGGACGATCACGGCACACCGCTCGATGTGTCGCAGGAACTCCAGGCCCAAACCCCTGCCCTGGGAGGCGCCGGGGATCAGCCCGGGCACGTCGGCCATCGTGAACCGGGCCTGTCCGGCCTGGACCACTCCCAGGTTCGGCACCAGAGTGGTGAACGGATAGTCGGCGATCTTGGGCCGCGCCGCGCTCATCGCCGCGATCAGGGAGGACTTGCCCGCCGAGGGGAAGCCGACCAGAGCCACATCGGCCACGGTCTTGAGTTCCAGTACCAGGTCCCGCTCCTGCCCGGGTTCCCCGAGCAGGGCGAATCCGGGAGCCTTGCGTTTGCGCGAGGCCAGGGCGGCATTGCCGAGCCCGCCGTTACCCCCGGCCGCGGCGACGTACTCGGTGCCGTGGCCGACCAGGTCGGCCAGGATCTCGCCCTTGGCGGTCTTGACCACGGTGCCGTCGGGGACAGCGAGGACCAGGTGCTCGCCCTTCTTGCCGGTGCGGTTGTCCCCCATCCCCTGGGTGCCGTTGCCGGCGCGGCGGTGCGGAGAGTGGTGGTAGTCCAGCAGCGTGGTGACCTGGCTGTCCACCCGCAGGATCACGTCACCGCCGGGTCCGCCGTTGGCGCCATCTGGGCCCCCCAGAGGCTTGAACTTCTCCCGGTGGACCGACACGCAGCCGTTGCCGCCGTCACCGCCGCGTACGTGCAGCATCACGTGGTCGACGAAACTGGCCATCACTACCCTCCTCCGGTGGTTGTGGGTCGGGCGCCGGAACCGGCTGGGAATACGAAAGCGGGGGCGCCCCGACTGCTAGCCGGTGCGCCCCCGCCGATGTCGAATCTCAGGCGTCCACAAGCGTGACGTCGACGACCTTGCGGCCCCGCCGGCTTCCGAACTGAACCTGTCCTGCGGACAGCGCGTAGAGGGTGTCGTCCCTACCGCGAGCCACGTTGATACCGGGGTGGAACTTGGTGCCGCGCTGCCGCACCAGGATCTCACCGGCCTTGACGTCCTGCCCACCGAACCGCTTGACTCCCAGCCGCTGTGCGTTGGAGTCGCGGCCGTTCCGGGTAGAACTCGCGCCCTTCTTCGTTGCCATGACGTACCTGCTTCCTGGGAGTGTTAGGCGATTCCGGTGACCTTCAGGCGGGTCAACTTCTGGCGATGACCGGCCCGACGGCGGTAACGGGTCTTGTTCTTGTACTTACCGATAGTGATCTTCGGGCCCTTCTCGTCCCGGACGATCTCGGCGGAGACTGTCACCCTGGCCAGTGCGTCGGCGTCGGTGGTCACCTTCTCGCCGTCCACCACCAGCACGGGGGTGAGTTCCACGGAGTCGCCCGCGTCACCGGAGAGCCGGTCCACGACCACGATGTCACCCACGGACACCTTCTCCTGCCGGCCACCGGCCTTGACGATCGCGTACACCACGTTTGCTCATTCCTTCTCGCGGACAACATCTGAGGTCCTTCGAGGCTGGATATCTGCAGCCGGCCCCGGCACGAAGCGGGCGGGCACACGAGGATCACAGCGCATGCGAAGGGTTGCGGCGCACGAGGCACCGACGCCCAAGGTTACGCGAACGGGGCAGTGCGAGCAAACCCCACGCCCTGTGATGTGGGCCTCTGACTGTGAGGTTCACCGCTCCGGGCCCACCGGGCACCAGCGGACGCGGCAGCGCCACGCAATGGGCTGGTCTGCCCATGGCTGTAGGGCCGGTTCGGCACTGCCGGGCGCTAATCTTGGCGGGCGATGCCTGACTCAACGATGGATCCGCTGCGCCCTCCGGTGCTGCCGGCTCACTACCCGCGCACGACGACGCAACTGCTGTTGGCACTTCCCGGTGACCCCTTCGTGCACGCCCGGGAGCGGGGGGCCCGGGCCTGGCAGGCCCTGTCCGAACTGATCGAGTTCCTCCCGGCCGAGCAGGGCAGACTCCGCGAGGAGTTCACCAATCTGAGGCGGCAGCTCGAGCAGTTCGAGATCCACGCCCGGAACTGGCGCATCGACGGGGACCAGTTGCGTACCGTGCGTCGCCACCCGCCGCCCCCCTGGGGTGAGGAACGGGTGCGGGGCGGAGCGCCGGTAGCATCCGAGCCGGCGCCGCGCCATCACCAGGACGAGCCGGTGTTCGGTTTCGCCGCCACCCTGGTGACGGTGCGCGATCACCTGGCGGTCACCGCTGGGGCGCTGACCGGCACCAAGGCCGGAGCGATGGGCACCCTGCACGCGCTGTACCTGGCCGGCCGCGTCGTGTACGGCGCCGACGCCGCCTTCCATCTTGCCGCGATGTTCACCGCGGCCGTGTGGGACTTCGAGCGCCCGGGGATGCCACCGCTGCCCTCGGCTGCGGGCCGGATCGAGTTGCGCTCCTCGCCGCGGGCGATCCCGCAGACCCGCTGGGCCCGCTACGCCCGGTTGATGTTCCTGCAGAACCGGGTGGAACTGACCACTGACGCCGGTCACGAGGTGATCGGCGGGTCCGAACCGATCGCCTTCCTCATGCACGTGGCGCCACCGACGCCGGGCACCGCCGAGTTCCTGGCCGATCCGGCCCAGAGGTATCTGCCGGTCGACCGGTTCGAGGACCTGGGGATGATCCACTTCTGTAGCGCGGACGGCTACTCCCTGGGTGCGGTGGCTGTGGCGGATTGGCTGGCCCAGCCCGGCGTGGTGGTCGGCCAACCCGAATGGACGTCCCTGGCCCCGGTTGAGTTGTCGGTGCACGCCCAGGTGGTCTGGGCACTGGAGGCCGGCGGGTTCGTGGCCGGTGCTGCGGTGCTCGGGGCACCGATGCGTCGGGGCGTGGCCCATCCCCCGCTCCACCCCAGTATCGCCGCACGCTCGCGCCGCTCACGGGCTGCTGCCAACGCTGCCGACGCCCCTGGGTCCGGCCCCACCGGGCCAGACCCGCACCCAGGGGTGCACCTGCTGCGTCCTGCCCCGCACCTGCAGCCCTACCTGGGGCAGGCTGCGAGCCGGAAGCAGGCCGCCCGGCGCCACACGCGGAACCGGCTCGAGGTCGGGCCCGCCTCGCCGTTGCAGCCGTGGCTGCAGTATCTGGCCGCACCGGCGATCGTGATCGCCGGCCTGGGCTTGGCGTTGTCCGACTCGGCCGGTTGGGTGGTGACCATCAGCATGCTGGTCGCCCTGCTGGCGGTGATCGAACCGTGGGCGTGGTGGGCCGGCCAGTGGCTGTTGGACCGCGACTGGCGACGGATGGTCGCGGTGTACAGGCCGGGTGGCTCCCCTGAGGCGACCAGGCAGTTCGCCCAGCGGGCAGAGTTGCGCTTCGACGGCGCGAACATCGGAGTGCGCGGAGCCGGTGGGCATGAGGCGTGGCTCGCCGCCGGTTCCGATCAGGACCTGGGCGTGGTCACGTTGGTGCGCCTCACACACGAAGGTCACACATGGGCTTTCGCCTTCGCCGATCGCCTGGAGCGGTGGCGCCTGTTGCTCCCCGCACCCGAGTGGGCCCCCGGCGGGGACGTGGAAGGGCTGGCAGCGTTCGCACGGCGCGCCGGGCTGGACCTGGCCGATGCGTACACACCACCGCGCCGGCTGGGCGAACCCACGTTCAGCGGTAGGGGTGCCGACTCCGTGCGCCGGTCCAGGGGCCCCTACACCCGGGCGATGCTGTGGCCGATGTGGTGGGCGCTGGGGGTCTTCCTGGTCACCATCGCCGCTTCCGGTTCCACGCACCAGGTGTTCCTGCTGACCGTGGCGCTACTGGCCGGTGGCCCGGTGGTGGTCCGTCGCGTGGTGCGCACCTGGTTACAGGGTCGATCCCGTGGGAGCGCGCCGGGGCGCATGAAGACGACGAACGGCTCGAGGGGCCGGTAACCCAGCCAGTCCGGACCCGATGGCGTGGTCAGTCCCGGGCGATGATCGTCATCGGCCGGGACTGCCCGGGTTCACACAGCCAGGCTGGTTCAGGTGCTCGGCGTCGGGTGAGCAGCCTCAGGCTCTGCGGCCGGTACCTCCGGTACCTGCGCTCCGTCCGACTCACTACCGCCGGCGGCCTGCTCACCCTTGTCCGCCTCGTCAGCGGAGCCGCCGGGCTCGGCCGCGACGGACTCGGCGGTCGCTGCGGGCTGGTCAACCTCGTCCGGTTGACCCGGCTCACCCACTTGGCCGGACCCATCCGCCTGGCCCGCCTCGTCAGACCCACCCGACTCATCCGCTATGTCGGACGTCTCGGCCTTCTCGGACCCGTCATCGTCGGACTTCTTTTCGGACTTGTGGTGGTCGGCCTCAGCGGACTCCTCGGACTTGTCGTCGTCGGACTCCGCGGACGCGCCGGCCTCATCGGTTCTCCCGGTCTCAGCCTCCTTGGCGTCCTGCTCGGCGTGAGCGGTCGCTGCTGCAGCGGCGATGTTGGCCAGCGCAGCGCGCACCTGGGCACGCTGCTGTTCGTCCGGAGCGGAATCCCCGCGGCCGCTCTTGCCCTTTCCGCCCCGCCGGGAACGCTCGTCGGGGTCCACGGGGTCAGCGTGTATCTGGTACCCGCGACCGTTGCAGTGCTCACAACTGTCGCTGAACGCCTCCAGCAGCCCCTGGCCGATCCGTTTGCGGGTCATCTGCACCAGGCCGAGCGAGGTCACCTCGGCCACCTGGTATCGGGTGCGATCCCGACCCAGGCACTCCACCAGCCGGCGCAGCACCAGGTCCCGGTTGGCCTCGAGCACCATGTCGATGAAGTCGATCACGATGATCCCGCCGATATCGCGCAGCCGCAGTTGGCGCACGATCTCCTCGGCGGCCTCGAGGTTGTTGCGGGTGACCGTTTCCTCCAGGGTCCCGCCAGTACCGGTGAACTTGCCGGTGTTGACGTCCACCACGGTCATCGCCTCGGTGTCATCGATCACGAGGGAACCGCCCGAAGGCAACCAGACCTTGCGATCCAGGGCCTTGGCGATCTGCTCATCGATCCGTAACTCGGCGAACAAGTCCTTGTTGTCGGTCCAGTGGTAGACCCGCGTGCTCAGGTCCGGAGCCACCGCCTGGACATACTCCGAGATCGTCTTCCAGGCCTCATCACCAGAGATGGTCAGGGAGTTGAAGTCCTCGTTGAAGACATCGCGCACCACCCGCAGCGACAACTCGGGTTCACCCTTGAGCAAGGTCGGGGCGGTAAGCGACTTACGGGCGACCTTCTTCTCGATGTCGGCCCACTGCTTGCCCAGCCGTTCCACGTCCCGGCGCAACTCTTCCTCGCTGGCCCCCTCGGCCGCGGTGCGCACGATCACGCCCTGATCGTCCGGGACGATCTCCTTGAGCAGCTTCTTCAACCGGTTCCGCTCGGTGTCGGGAAGTTTCCGGGAGATCCCGGTCATCGCACCGGAGGGCACCAGCACCAGGTACCGGCCGGCCAGGGTGATCTGGGAGGTCAGCCGGGCGCCCTTGTGACCGACCGGGTCCTTGGTGACCTGCACCAGCACGCTGTCACCGGAGGAGAGCGCCTGTTCGATCCGGCGAGGCTGCCCTTCCAGACCTGCGGCGTCCCAGTTCACCTCACCGGCATAGAGCACGGCGTTACGGCCCTTGCCGATGTCGATGAAGGCGGCCTCCATCGAGGGCAGCACGTTCTGCACGCGGCCCAGATAGACGTTGCCGACCAGGGACACCTGCGTCTTGCGAGCGACGTAGTGCTCCACGAGCACCTCGTCCTCGAGCACCGCGACCTGGGTGCGCCCATCACGTTCGCGCACCACCATGTCGCGCTTGACCGACTCCCGGCGGGCCAGGAACTCGGCCTCGGTGATGATCGACCGGCGGCGCTGGGAATCCCTGCCGTCGCGTCGGCGCTGCCGCTTGGCCTCCAACCGGGTGGAGCCCTTCAGCGCGGTCACCTCATCGCGGCCGGAGTCATCAGAACCCGATCCGCGTGAGCCGCGGCTGCGCCGGCGACGCCGGCGCGAGGACGACGAACCGGACTGCTCGCCTCCACCTCCGCCGCCGTTGCCGCCGTTGCCATTCCCCTTATCGGCGTTCCCGTCGGTGTCGTCATCGGCCTGGTCGGACCCGCTGTCCGAGTTCGCGGACGCGGCGTCTGACTTGCCCTGACCCTTCGATCGGCGGCCCGAATCCTTCGGGCCGCCGTCGGAAGCGGCGGAATCGGCCGTCTCATCGTCTTCGGAGTCACCGGAGTGGCTGTCCGAACCACCGGACTGGCCCCGCCGGCGGCCACGGCCACCGCGACGCCGGCGCCGGCGCTTGGAGCCTCCACCCTGCTGGTCCGAGTCGTCCCCGGACCCGTCCTGGTCCTCATCCGAGCCGTCCTGGCTGCCGGAGTCCTCAGCGGTGCCAGCGGCCGGCCCGTCCTGCCCGGCCCCCTTGGTGCCACCACCGGACTCAGTGCTGCCGGTGTCGCTGCGGCCACCGCCACGACGGCCGCGTCCGCGTCCCCCACCCCGGGAGCCCCGCTGGGCATTCTCGCCATCCTGGTCGTCCTGGTCATCGTCCTCGCTGCCATCGGCCGGTGCCGAGTCCGGCTCATCGCTGGTCAGCGGCGGTCCGGCAGGTGCGGCGGCTCGACGGCTGCGGCGTGCACGGGAGGGATCAGGCGGCTGGAACAGCAAGGCGGTCGCCGGCAGACGGGGCGAGTTCTCGTCGTCACTCGACCCGGCGGCCTCCGCCTCCGAGCCGGTCTGGTCGGCACCATCCGGTTGCTCGGGGTGGTCCGATCGCTCGGGCTGGTCTGCCTGCTCCGGGCGGTTCGCCTGCTTGGCCTGAGCCGGTTGCTCCGGCCCCGGGTCGCTGGTCGGCCCGGCGCCGGACTTGCGGCGGCTCCTGCGCGAGCGGCTGGGCCGGTCATCCCGCTCAGGCAGGGTCACATCGACCGTGGCCGCGCTGGTCGTGGTCTCGGCCGGAGCCGCGTCCGGGTCCACACCCAGCGCAGCAAAGACATCGAACGCGCCGTCCCCGCGGTCGGTGTTCGCCTCGTTCTCCCCGTCGGTCGTCTCGGCCGCATTCTCGCCGTCGGCCGTCTCGGCCGCAGGGGCCTCCTCGCCGGCCTCCTCGCCGTCGGTATCCTCGGCGCTCTCGCCCCCGGGATCCCCGGCGTCGGCAGTGTCCGGCGCGGTCACCTCGACCGCGGCGGCCTTGTCGGCCTCGGGTGTTGCGCCGTCCTCCGCGGCGCCGGCAGCACCGGCTGCCTGCTCCCGCTCGGCCGCTTCGCGCTCCGCTGGTGTCATCACCGGCCTGGTTGCCCGCCGCGGCCTGCGCCGGCCCGATGCGGCGGGCGTGGATTCTTCTTCGTTGGTGGTCTCGTTACTGGTGGGCTGATCGCTCACGAGGTACGCTCCGGCCCGGCGCCGCCACCCATATCTGGCGTTCCGGGCTGCTCGGTGGTACCGGCCGGAGCCGGTACCGGGTAGGAAAAAGTCTGTCGGTTCGAGAATTTTCGCGATCTCTCGCGGGGAACTCTCGCGGCGCCATCTTCCGTGCCATGTGGGCCGGTGCCGGGTGGTCGGTCCGGGTCCCTGCGCCTGGCCGGTCTGGCGGCGCATGAAGACTCGAACCCCAACTACCTATGCCGATGTCGTCGGGTCCTGCGGCTGGTATGGGTTCCACCCGCAGTACCACGGCGAGTATCGCACACAACCTCTCGATGGTGGGCCATACCGGGCGCTGCGTCCGAACCATCACGCGTACGGCACCGGCTTCGCGCCGCGCCGGTCGCGGCCGGTAGCCGGCGTTTCCCGAGGACGCCACATGCCGGCGCCGCGTACGTTGTGAGCCATGGAACCGATCCTGCGGGCAGTCCTGTCGCTGACCTCCCACCTCGAACTCGATCAGGTGCTGCAGGAACTGGTCGACACCGCCGCACAGATCACCGGAGCCCGCTACGCCGCCATCGGTGTACTGGACTCGGCCGGCGTGAACGAGACGTTCATCTACACCGGCATGCCTCGGTCCTTCACCGACACCCACGACCCACCCCGGGGCCACGGCGTCCTCGGTGCCATCCCCGCCGAGGGTGCGCTGATCCTGGACGACCTCACCACCCATGAGGCATTCGGGGGGTTCCCGGCGGACCATCCGCCGATGCGCTCCTTTCTGGGCCTGCCCCTGCTGATCGGTGGCCAGGTGTACGGGCGCATCTACCTGTCGGAGAAGCCCGGCGGTTTCAGCCAGGGGGACGCCGATCAGGTCAAGGTGCTGGCCGCCGGCGCGGCGATCGCGGTGCAGAACGCCCGGCTCTACTCCGACATCCGGACCCGGGAGCGGTGGGTGGCGGCCGGGCAGGAGATCACCACCGCGATGCTGCAGGGCATCGATGTGGAGGAGGCCCTGGAGATGATCGCGCAGCGGGCCCGCACGATCGCCAGGGCTGATACCGCCGTGCTGGTGCTACCGGGTCTGTCCAAGGACTGGGTTATCGAGATCGTCGACGGCGACCTCCACGGTGACCTGCTCGGGGCGACCATGCCCGCGAACGGTCGCGCGGTCCAGGTGATCGAGAGCGGCAGCGGGATGATCGTGGACTCCTTCGCCCGGGCCGAGGTGGTGCGCCTGGCGCAGTTCAGCCGGTACGGGCCCTCGCTGTACGCCCCGCTGACCGGTGGCCAGGCGGTGATGGGCGTGATCGTGCTGCTGCGCCGCAAGAGCGCGCCGGAGTTCACCGACACCGATCTGGCCATCGCCGAGTCCTTCGCCCGGCAGGCTGCCCTGACGTTGGAACTGGCCGAGGCGCGCGACGCCCAGGACCGTGCCTCGGTGCTGGACGAGCGCGCCCGGATCTCCCGTGATCTGCACGATCTGGCCATCCAGCAGTTGTTCGCATCCGGGCTGCAGTTGACCCAGGCGCGGGAGCAGATCCCCGCGGATGAGCCGCGGCTGCTCGAAGTCCTCGATGAGGCGCTGACGGGGGTGGATGAATCGGTGCGCCAGATCCGCTCGATCGTGCACGCGTTGCGCTCACCGGACGAGCGGGCCGGGCTGGTGGACCGGTTGGAGCGGGAGGTCTCCCTGGCCCGTACCGGGCTGGGCTTCGCCCCCTCCCTGATCCTGGAGCGCGAGCCGAAGGATGCGCCGCTGGCCTCGGATGAGGTGGATGCGCGCATCGAGGACGATCTGGCCGATGATGTGGTCGCGGTGGTCCGGGAGGGGCTGGCCAATGCGGCCCGGCACGCGCGCGCGTCCTCGCTGCACGTGCGGCTGCGGTTGAGCACGGAGGAGCTGCAGGTGCAGATCCAGGATGACGGCGTGGGGCTGAGGGCCACCTCGGTGCGCTCCTCGGGCTTGGCGAACCTCGGGCAGCGCGCCCGCCAGCACGGTGGGACCTTCACCTGGGACAACAGCGGCGACGGCGGGCTGTGCCTGAGTTGGACGGTACCGCTGCGTCGAGCGCAGTCGGGTCCGTGAACTCCGTCCGGTCCGGGCGGTTCACCCGCTCTGGTTCGTGACGCGCTCGTCCGGGTAGGCGCTGACGCGGCCGTCGGAGATGGTGTCGATCACGACGTCCTGGGTCGGCAGCAGACCAGGCTCAGGCAGCCGGTCGGCGGCAACGGCGAGCACCATGCGGTACGGGTTGTAGTCATCGGTGCACGCGTCCTGCGGAACATACTCGCCCCGTTCGATCGCGACCGCCGCACCGTCACTTTCGATTCCGGCCAGCCAACTCGGACAACTGCCGGACTGGCCCGAGTGCCACACCACCAGCACCTGAGCAGAGAAGTCGACACCGTCCAATGAGCCGTAGCGCCCCGGCTCCCCCTCCGCGCTGTCGCCCTCCCCGAGATCCTCCGGCACGTTCTCCCGCCACGCCTGCTCGGCGGTGTCGCGGTCGTAGGCAACCTCCACGAGCCCGAAGGGCACGTCGGGGTGAAACGGCTCGACGCGCCATCCTTCGACCTTCGCCAACGGCTGCACGCCGGGTGCGTACCCGGGCACTGCACCGGAACAGCCGGCCAGCACCCCCATCGCCACCAGCAGGAACACTGCCCGAAGCATCGCCCGCACCATGACCGTTCCCTCCAGTTCGGCTCGTGCCGGCTCTATGTCGCACCGACCCGCGGTGTTGCGCAGCCGTGGATCGGCGTCGCACCGACCTCGGTCGCTCGGCCAGCAGCCCGTGGGTCAGCCACGCCCACCCAGCCGGCGCATGAACAGCGCCGTGCCCAGCGCGATGTGCTCGATCTCCCCGGGGTGCACGCTCTCGTCGGGGGCGTGCATCCGTGACTCCGGTTCGGACAGGCCGAGCATGACGATCGCGGCCTGCGGGTGCGCCTCGGCCAGCGCTGCGGTCAACGGGATGGCTCCGCCCTGACCGTTCGTCACCGTGGCCCGGCCGTAGGACTGGGCCAGCGCGTTGCTGAGTTCGGCGAAGGCAGGGGTGTCGGTGCGCGCGGCGAAGGGCCGGCCGCGTCCGGTCACCTCCACCGCCACCTCGACACCCCACGGGGCGTGCGACCGAAGGTGCTCCACCAGGGCGGTCTCGGCCTCGGCCAGATCGACCGAGGGCGGGATACGCAGGTTCACCCGGGCCGCGGCTCGGGGCTGGATCGCCGCCACCGCACCCTCCACCGCCGGAGCGTCGATACCCAGCACGGTCGCGGCCGGCCGCGCCCAGATCTGGTCCGCCACGGTGCCCGAACCGATCACCTGGGCCCCGTCCACCAATCCGGCGTCGCGGGCGAACTGCTCGGTGTCATACCCCATCCCGTCCCAGGTGCCGGTGGCCGGCAGCCCATCGATCACGGTGTCACCGTCGGCGTTGCGCAGGCTGGCCAGGATGGCGATCAGCGCCGCCAGGGCGTCGGGGGCCGCTCCACCGAAGGCACCCGAGTGCAGGGATGTGCTCAGGGACTGCACCCGCACCGTCGCATCGACCACACCACGCAGCGCGACGGTGAGGGTCGGCACCCCCACCGCGGCGTTCCCGGTGTCCTGGATCAGGATCACGTCGGCAGCGAAGCTGTCGGGATCGGCCAGGACGAGTTGTTCCAGCCCGCCGGTGCCCTGCTCCTCCGACCCCTCCACCACAACGGTCAGGGAGACCGGATAGTCGCCGTCGGCCCGCAACGCCCGCAGGGCGGTCAGGTGGGTGATCACCGATCCCTTGCAGTCCGCGGCCCCCCGACCGTAGTAGCGCCCCTCCCGCTCGGTCAGCGTCCAGGGATCGCCAGTCCACTGGGCAGGGGTGGCGGGCTGGACGTCGTAGTGGGCGTACAGCAGCACCCGGGGGGCTCCCGGTGGCCCCTGGTAGTGCCCGATCACCGCATCGCTGCCGTCAGGGGTGGGCACCAGGTCCGCGGTCAGACCCTCGTCGATGAGGGCTCGGCGCACCCAGTGCGCTGCTGCGATGCACTGAGCCGGGTCCTCCACCTCGGCGTCGGCGACGGAGCGGAAGGCGACCAGGTCACCCAGGTCCGCCAGCGCTCGGGGCATCAGGCCCGCAACGCGCTCGCGCAGCGCGGCGTCGGCCGGAGAGTCTGGTGGGATGGAACCTGGGGCGCCGGTGTGCTCGGAGGAGGTCATGGCTCCATCCTTGCAGCCCCGGGGCTGTGGTGGCCCGGGAGGGGCAGGGTCTCCTCAGGGGTGCCGGCCGGGCTGAGCCGCGCTCTCCTGGGCGCCCCGCCACCCGGATGAGCGTTGCCCGGCCACCCATGCGGCCACCTGCGTCCGGCGCTGCAGGCCCATCTTCGCCAGCACCGCGGTGACGTGGTTCTTCACGGTCTTCTCCGCCACCCCGAGGACCTCGGCGATCTGCCGGTTGGCCAGCCCCTCACCGATGAGTTCGACGATCCGCAGTTCGGAGGCGGTCAGATCCGCTGTCGGGTCCTCGACGTGGGCCTTGCGGCGCGTCACGGTGCGTTCATCGAGCAGGGTTCGACCGGCCGCGACCGAGCGGATCACGTCGGCGATCTCGGCCCCGCGGACGGTCTTGAGCACGAACGCCTTGGCGCCGGCCGCCAGGGAGGCGGCCACCGCGTCGTCGTCGTCGAACGAGGTCAGCACGATGCACCCGGCCTCGGGCACATGCCGGCCGGCGGCGTTGATGATCTCGATCCCGGTACCATCGGGCAGTTGCAGGTCCACCAGCAGCACATCCGGACGCACCAGCACGAGCCGGCGCGTCGCCTCGGCCACCGAACTGGCCTCGGCCACCACCTCCAGGCCCTCGGCTCGCTGGACCACCTCGAGCAGGCCACGACGGACCACCTCGTGATCGTCGATGATCATGACGCGGATGTCCTCGGTCATGCGGATGCCTTGCTCATGCCGGTCACTCTACTGGGGCGCTGCCGGCGCCCGCTGGCGGTTGGAACGGTTCCGCGGTGGAGGCCCGGACCTGAAGTTCCACCGCTTCCACCGACTGGACCGGACTGGGCCGGAACCGGCGGGCCGGGGCGTGCGTGGCCAGCAGGAGGTCCACGGCCCGGGCTCCCATCCGCTTCGCCGGCACCGCCACGGTGGTCAGCGCCGGAGCCAGCAGGGCGGCCACCTGCACGTCGTCGAACCCGACCACCGAGATCTGCTCCGGCACGGCCACGCGGCGAGCGGCGAAGCGGCCCAGCATGCCGATGGCGAGTTGGTCGTTGAAGGCCAGCACCGCGCTGACCCCCGTGGCGATCGCCTCATCCGCCGCGGTGACACCCCCGGCCTGCCCGGGCCGAAAGGCCCCCAGGTCCACGATCTGCACACCTTGGGAATCGGCTCGGTAGGCGGCGCGGCGCCGCGCATCCGACCAGGAGGTACCGGGCCCGCCGGCATAGCCGATCCGGCGGTGGCCGAGGTTGCGCAGGTGTCGGATCGATTGGGCGATCCCGCTGGCGTTGTCCGGCACCACACTGGCGATGCCGTCCCGGACCACGTGGCCGTCCCCGGCGCCCGCCGCCCCGGCGCCGGGCCGGGCCGGAACCTGCCGGTTGATCAGCACCAGGTCCGCCCGGGTGGACAACTCGAGCAGGTCCTCATCGGGCACCCGGGGGGAGGCGAGGATCAGCCGATCGATCCCGGCCGCCAACTGTTCCAGGACCGCTCGCTCGGTCTCGACGTCCTCATCGGTGTCGGCCACCACCGCGGTGAAGCCCGCGGCCCGCACCCGCTGCTGCACACCCTTGGTCACCGAGGAGTAGAAGGAGTTCTCCAGGTCCGGTAGCACCAGACCGACCGAGTAGCCCCGGCCGGTGACCAGCTGCCGGGCGGCACGGTTGGGCACGTAGCCGAGCTCCCGGGCGGCCCGGGCCACCCGGGCCCGGGTGGCGGCGGCCACGCCGGGTGATCCGGCCAGCGCCCGCGAGACGGTGGCGGTTGAGACCCCGCTGGTGCGGGCCACGTCATGAATGGTCGTGCTCATGCCCCACCTTCCCGCCGCGTGCGTGGCAGACCTACGCCCCGCTCACTTCGCTGCGGGCGACCACACCCCGAGAGGACGGGGCGGATCGACCACAACGCTGCGGACGGTCGAGGCTGCAAACGTTTCCGGTCACTCTTGTAGCCCTTATCCTGTCCGTGCTAGCGTTCCCCGTCAAGGCTTGCTGTAAACGTTTGCGATCAGGAGATGCCGATGTCCACTGAACTTCTCGAGCAACTGGGCGCCGCGCGGCTGGTGCCCGTGGTGGTGCTCGACGACGCCCGCTCCGCCGATCCCCTGGCCCAGGCCCTGGTCGCCGGTGGCCTCCCGGTGGCGGAGGTGACCTTCCGCACCAGCGCCGCGGCCGAGGCGATCAAGGCCTTCGCCGCCCGCGGTGACGTGCTGGTCGGGGCGGGCACCGTCCTCACCCCGGAACAGGTGGACGCCGCCGTGGACGCGGGGGCGCGGTACATCGTCTCCCCCGGCTTCCACGCTCCCGTGGTGGCCCGGGCCCAGGAGCGCGGCGTGCTGCCGCTACCCGGCGCCGTGACCGCCTCCGAGGTCCAGGCCGCGCTCGCGGCCGGCCTGGAGGTGGTGAAGTTCTTCCCCGCCGAGACCTCCGGGGGCGCCAAGGCGATCAAGGCCCTGTCCGCCCCGTTCGGCGGGCTGCGGTTCGTGCCCACCGGCGGGATAGGCCCGTCCAACCTCGCCGAGTACCTGGACCTGCCGAGCGTGCTGGCCGTGGGCGGATCCTGGATGGTGCCGCGGGACAAGGTCGCTGCAGGCGCGTTCGACGAGATCAGCGGCCTGACCGCCGAGGCCGTGCGCCTGGCCGCCCGCTGACCTGGCGCCGGCTGGCCTTGGGCCCGCCGGCGACGCGCCGGGCGGCGCCACAGCCCCCGGACGGTCCCCCACGGCCACCCCATGGTCGTGCCACCACCACCCAACCTTCCGGCCTGACCACCGGCCGATCCGAACCACATCCCCGATCTCGAAGGAGCAGCCACGATGGCTCTGAACATCCGCCCCGCTGAGGAAACCCGCTACGACGTGCTGTCCCTGGGCGAGGTGATGCTGCGGCTGGACCCCGGCGATGGACGCATCCGCACCACGCGGCAGTTCCGGGTCTGGGAAGGTGGTGGCGAGTACAACGTGGCCCGGGGCCTGCGCCGCGCCTTCGGCCTGCGTGCCGCCGTGGTGACGGCCTTGGTGGACAACGAGGTGGGCCGCCTGGTGGAGGACTTCATCCTCACCGGTGGGGTGGACCCCTCCTTCATCAAGTGGACCCCCTTCGACGGTCTGGGCCGCGAGGCCCGCAACGGGCTGAACTTCACCGAGCGCGGTTTCGGCGTGCGCGGGGCGGTCGGTGTCTCAGACCGCGGGCACACCGCCGCCAGCCGGCTCGCACCCGGCGATGTGGACTGGGACCACATCTTCGGCGACCTGGGCGTGCGCTGGTTGCACACCGGCGGGATCTTCGCCGCACTGAGCGAGACCACCGCCGAGGTCGTGGTCGAGGCCGTGACCGCGGCGAAGAAGCACGGCACGATCGTCTCCTACGACCTGAACTACCGCCCGAGCCTGTGGAAGTCGATCGGCGGGGTGGACAAGGCCCGGGAGGTCAACTCCCGGATCGCCCCGCACATCGACGTGATGATCGGTAACGAGGAGGACTTCACCGCCTCCCTCGGGTTCGAGGTGGAGGGCGTGGACGAGAATCTCGCCGACCTGGACATCTCCAGTTTCAAGTCCATGATCGCCACCGCCTCGAAGACGTTCCCGAACTTCCAGGTGATCGGCAACACGCTGCGCACCGTGCACACCGCCTCGGACAACGACTGGGGCGCGATCGCCTGGTCCGCCGACGAGGGCTTCGCCGAGGCGACCCACCGCAAGAACATGGAGATCATGGACCGTGTGGGCGGCGGCGACTCCTTCGCCTCCGGCCTCATCTACGGCCTGATCACAGGTGAGCCGCTGGCCACCGCGGTGGAGTACGGCGCCGCCCACGGCCTGCTGGCGATGACCACCCCGGGTGACACCTCCATGGTCACCAAGGACCAGGTGGTCAAACTCGCCGGTGGGGGCAGCGCCCGCGTGGACCGCTGATCACCGCCGTGCCGCACCGGGTCGCGCTGCGTCGTCGTCGGCCCTGACGAAGGGCCCGACGACGACGGTGCGCACCTGAGGCATCTGCGCCCACCGCGGCGCGGGCGCGGCGCCGCACCGACCCACGGCGCACGCAGCGGTTAAGGTTGCGCCGTGTCCCTCCTTCGTAGCGTCTACACCGTGATCCGCGGTGGTCTGATCGGCACCGCGGAAGTGATGCCCGGGGTCAGCGGCGGCACGATCGCCCTGGTCACCGGGGTGTACGAGACGATCATCACCTCCGCCGGCCACTTCCTCAGCGGCGTCAAGGCCCTGATCACCGACCGCGCCCGCGCCCGGATGGAGTTCGGACGGGTGAACTGGAAGGTGATCCTGGCGCTGCTGGCCGGGATGGTACCGGCGGTGCTGCTGGGCGCGCGGTTCCTGGCTCCACTGGTCGAGGACCACCCGATCCCGATGCTGGCGCTGTTCATGGGCATGACGGCCACCGCGATCATCGTGCCGATCACCATGAAGGGCACCCGCTGGTCCGCCGGCCAGGTGCTCCTGGGCGTCGCGGTGGCCGTCGGTGTGTTCTTCCTGGTGGGCCTGCCACCAGGGAACCTCGATCCGGTCGCGCCCCTGATCTTCGCCGCCGCCGCGGTGGCGGTGTGCGCCCTGGTACTGCCCGGCACCTCCGGGGCATTCATCCTGCTCACCCTCGGCCTGTACGAGCCGACCCTGGAGGCGCTGAACTCCCGGGACCTGACCTACCTGGGCATCTTCGTGGCCGGCCTGATCACGGGTCTCGCACTGTTCGTCAAGGGCCTGCAATGGTTGCTGGCGCACCGGCGTGAGGTCACGCTCGTGGTACTCACCGGCGTGGTGGCCGGGGCGCTGCGGGCGCTGTGGCCCTGGCAGGGCGACGGGCGCGAGCTGCTCGCACCGGATGAGCAGGTGGGCCTGGCGGTGGCCGTCTTCCTGCTCGGTTCGGCCCTGGTGCTGGGCCTGTTCCTGCTCGGGCGCAAGGTGGACCGTGAGCACACGGCGCTGTCCCGGGTTCACCCGGACGAGGAGGACGTGCGCTCGGACCCGCATACCTGACACCGGCGCACGGTCAGGGGACTCGGTGCCGCCCGGGGGGCGTTAACAGCCGCGGCGAAAGCCTCCCAGCCCGGCTCAGAGCCGGCGCGGGCGGCGCTGACACCGGGGGCAGAAGTAGGACGACCGGTTCATGAACGACTCCCGCACGATGATGGCCCCGCATCGCGGGCACGGCTGCCCCGCCCTTCCGTACACCGCGAGGGCCCGGTCGAAGTAGCCGGCCGTCCCGTCGACGTTGACGTACAGCGCATCGAAACTCGTGCCGCCTGCCACCAGCGCCTCCTGCATCACCTCGGTGGCGGCGTCGAGCAGTTCATCGACGACGGCTGGGCGCAGCCGGTCGGTGCGGCGCTGATAGTGCAGCCGCGCCCGCCACAGTGCCTCGTCGGCGTAGATATTGCCGATACCGGAGGTCAGTTCCTGATCCAGCAGGGCCCGTTTGAGGTCCCGTCGGCCCAACCGCAGGCGACGGTTCAAGCCCGCTCGCCCGGGCATGCCCGGGGCCAGCAGCGGATCGAGCAGGTCCCGCCCGATGTGTTCCACCGACCGTGGCAGCATCGAACCGGCCCCGGCGGCCTGTCCGTCGCTGGGCACGCCCGGGTCCGGGGTGATCGGGTCGGCTGCGGACCGGACGGACTGCTCGGGGCCCGGAGCCGGACCGGCGAAACCTCCCGGGCCCCCGTCGCGGGTGGGGACCAGATCATCCACGGAGAGGTAGCCGAAGGTGCGCTGGTCCACGAACCAGACCTCGCCGTCGTCGTGCATCGATATCCGGATCCGCAGGTGCGGATGTTCCCCGTCGGGTGCCGAACGGACCAGCAGTTGCCCGCTCATACCCAGGTGGGCCAGCAGCGCGTAGTCCTCACCCACCCCGTCCGGGCCGCTGAGCAACAACCAGCAGAACTTGCCGCGGCGCACCACCGCGGTGATGGTCCGCCCGAGCAGCATCGACTCGAACTGGGCTGCTCCCCCCACCTGGCGGCGCACCGCACGGTCCCGGTAGACCGTCACGGCGGTGATGGTGCGGCCCGGCACGTGCGCCGCCAGTCCCGCCCGAACGGTTTCCACCTCGGGGAGTTCAGGCACCGCGTGGTACCTCCGGGTGGGCCTGGTGGAGCGCGGCGTGCGCCCTCTCGGCGGCGTCCTGTTCGGCGACCTTCTTGGACCGGCCGTGACCCCGGCCCCACTCGGTCCCGTCCAGTAGCAACATCGCGGTGAAACTGCGGGCGTGGTCCGGGCCGGTGCCCTCGACCTCGTACCGGGGCGTGCCCAGGCCCAACCGGGCCGAGAGTTCCTGCACGGAGGTCTTCCAGTCCAGGCCCGCGCCCAGACCGGCAGCCTGCTCCAGGGACTCGCCCACCACCCGGTGCACCACCTCCCGGGTGGTCTCCAAACCGTGGGTGAGGTAGACGGCGCCGAAAACCGCCTCGATGGTGTCGGCCAGGATGGAGTCCTTGTCCCGCCCACCGGTAGCCAGTTCGCCCTTGCCGAGCAGCAGGTACTCCCCCAGGTTCAACGCCCGTGCGCTGCGGGCCAGGGCCCGCTGGGACACGGTTGCCGCACGCATCTTCGCCAAGCCGCCCTCGGGGACGGTTTCGTGGCTGCGGTAGAGGTACTCGGTCACGATCACCCCGAGCACGGCGTCGCCGAGGAACTCCAGGCGCTCATTGGTGGGGATGCCGCCGGCCTCATGGGCGAAGGAGCGGTGCGTGAGCGACAGGACCAACAACTCCGGTGAGATCTGCACGCCGAGGGCGTCCAACAGCACCGCAGCATCGCCGGGATCAGTCACGAGGGGCATCCCCGCCGTCGGGCTCGTGGGCATCCTCGGGAGTACCGCCACCGGGACTGCGGTCCGCGGCACCTTCGTCATCCGCATCACGGTCCGGCTCGCCCTCCTGCTGCGGACCGGCCAGGGCAGCCAGGGCCGCCCACCGCGGATCGATCTTCTCGTGGGCGTGGCCGGGCTCGGCGTCCTCCATCCGGATCCCGCACTCGGGACAAAGTCCCGGGCAACCGGGATCGCACAGCGGCCGCAGTGGCAAGGAGGTGACCAGGGCATCGATGACCGTGCCCTCCAGGTCCACCGTGTCGGCGTGCACCTGGGGCACCGGCTCCTCGTCCGCGTCGTCCTCGGTCTTGACGTGCCGGGCGCCCATGTAGGCGAACAACTCGGTGATGTCCACTGCCAGGTCCGCGGTCACCGGACGCAAGCAGCGCACGCACTCCCCGCGGGCCTCGGCCCGGGCGAATCCGGTCACCAGCACGCCGTCCATCACCGACTCCAACCGCAGATCGAGTGCGATCGGGCTTTGGGCCGGAACCGAGATCACCTGGTTTCCCAGGTCGGTCTCGCTGCTGGCGGTCGCCTCAACCTCGATCATCGCCCCGGGTGAGCGGCGCAGTTCGTAGGTACTGATCACGAATGGGGAATCGGTCACTCTCGTCCTTCCTTGCCACCTGGCCCGGCACGGTGGGTACCCGCGCCGCTGTCACCCGGTCCGCGGGTGCGGGCGCGCTCCTCCAGGCGCGCCCTTCCGGCGCTGACCTGGGCGGCTACGGCATTCAGATCGATCTCGAACTGGGCCAGTTGGCGGTCACAGTAGTCATCGGCGTCCCGGGCGAGTCTCTCCGCGGTCACCTCGGCCTCGGCCACGATCCGTGCTGCCTTCGCCTCGGCCTCGGCCACCACGTGTTGCTCGGAGATCAACTCCTCGGCCCGGGTATGGGCGCGTTCCAGGATGTCCTCGGCCTGGCTGCGTGCCTCGGCGAGCACGGCGTCGGCGTCGGCCACCACCCGGTCGGCACGGGAGATCTGGCCGGGCAGTACCTCCTTGGCGGCCTCGATCAGTTCGGTCACCTGGGCGCGGTTGATGATCGCCGAGGCGGACATCGGCATGGACCGGGCGCTGGTGACGAGTTCATCCAGTTCGTCCAGGATCGCCACGAGGGACGAACCTGCATCGGATTCGCGTGTCATCGCCTGCCTTCCTTCGGTGGGCGGGTGCCCAGGGCCTGATAGACCGCATCAGCGGCCGTGGCCGGAACCAGATCGGTGATGTCGCCCCCGTAGCGGGCCACATCCTTGACCAATGAGGAGGAGATGTGGCTCAGGGAGGCATCCGGGATGACGAACACCGTCTCCACCCCCGCCAGGTGCCGGTTCATCGCGGCCATCGGGTGCTCGTCGTCGAAGTCGGCCCCGCCCCGAAGGCCCTTGACGATCACGTCCGCACCGTGTTCGCGGCACAGGTCCACCAGCAACCCGTCCATCCGCTCCACCCGCACACCCGCCAGATCGGCGACCGCGCCGGCGAACAGGTCCACGCGCTGCTCGGGGTCCAGGAGGGCGGACTTACCAGCGTTGATGCCCACGGCCACGATCACCTCATCGAACAGGCTCCGGGCCCGGTGCACCACATCCAGGTGCCCGAAAGTCACCGGGTCGAACGAACCGGGGCAGACGGCGATACGAGAACTCACGTCAATAACGTACATTCGAAAGCACCTCCCCCGCCCGATCCGGTACCGGTGCGCCGATCGCGGAGCCCGAGGTGCGGCTGGTCGCGGAGCCGAGGTGCACCGACCGGGTATGATGAAAGCGTTTTCGCACCCGTCCGGAGGCAGCCGTGCCGCATTCCCCGCTCCCCTTCTCCCAGACCGCGCTGCTGTTGGCCGATCAGGACCACGTGGCCGTGGCCACCAGGGAACTCAGCCCGGGCGCGGTCCTGGACCTGGCCGGCACCCCCCTCGCCGAACGCGGAACCCTGGAGGTGACCCAGGCGGTGCCGATGGGACACAAGCTCGCGGTCCGCGACGCCGTCCAGGGCGAGCAGGTCCGCAAGTACGGGCAGTCGATCGGGTTGGCGCTGAGCCCGATCGCTGCCGGTCAGCACGTGCACTCCCACAACCTGGGCATGGACCCCGCCGAGCGCGAGCACGAGTTCGGCACCGACCGGATCCGTCCGGAGGCGCCAGCGGACCTGCCCCGCACGTTCCTGGGCTACCACCGGCCCGACGGGCGCGTCGCCACCCGCAATTTCATCGGCGTCATCACCTCGGTGAACTGCTCGGTCTCGACCGCCAAGATGATCGCCGACCAGTTCCGCGGCATCGGTGCGCTCGAAGGGTACGAGAACATCGACGGCGTCATGGCGATCACCCACCAGAGCGGGTGCGGGCTGGTTCCGGACTCCGAGGGCGGGCAGATGCTGCTGCGCACCCTGCGCGGGTATGCCAACCATCCCAACTTCGGTGGCCTGTTGGTGCTCGGACTCGGCTGCGAGATGATCCCGGTGGAGTCCCTGGCCGGAAACCTGGGGCTACCCACCGGGACCTACGTGGAGACGATGACCATCCAGGACATGGGCGGGATCCGTGCCACCGTGCGTGCCGGGGTGGAACGGATCCGGCAGATGCTGCCCGAGGTGAACAAGGTGCAGCGCGAACCCGCGGACGTGTCCCGCCTGACCCTGGGTCTGAACTGTGGCGGCTCGGACGGCTACTCCGGCATCACCGCGAACCCCGCGCTGGGGCTGGCCTCGGACATGCTGGTGGCCGCCGGCGGCACCTCGGTGCTGGCCGAGACCCCGGAGGTCTACGGGGCCGAGCACCTGCTCACCCGACGGGCGGTCTCCCCGGAGGTGGGCACCAAACTCCTGGACCGGATCGAGTGGTGGAAGAACTACACCGCTGCCGGTGCGGGCACCCTGGACAACAACCCCTCGCCGGGCAACAAGGCCGGGGGGCTGACCACCATCCTGGAGAAGTCCCTCGGTGCGGTGGCCAAGGGGGGCTCAGCGGAGATGACGGCGGTCTACGAGTACGCCGAACCGATCACCGACACCGGATTCACGTTCATGGACACCCCCGGCTATGACCCGGTCTCGGTGACCGGGTTGGTGGCCGGCGGCGCCACCGTGGTGTGTTTCACCACCGGACGCGGCTCGGTGCTGGGCTGCAAACCCACGCCGTCGATCAAACTGGCCACGAACACCGCCATGTACGAGCGCATGCACGAGGACATGGACATCAACTGCGGCGGGATCGTCGACGGCACCACCACCCTGGAGCAGAAGGGCCGGGAGATCTACGAGCAGATCATCGCGGTGGCCTCCGGGCAGCGGACCGTCAGCGAGGAACTGGACCTGGGTCAGGACGAGTTCATCCCGTGGCACGTCGGCGCGGTCACCTGAGGCCGACGGCGCCCCGGGGCTACCCGGTCGTCCGGTCCAGCAGCCACGCCACCTCCCGGCGCAGCAGTTCGCGCCGGTCCGCTCCGGCGTAGGCCGCCTCGTCATGGCCGAGGGCGTCGTAGACCACCCGCACGCCCTCGTGGGTGTGCACCCACACCAGTGCGTGTTCGGCGTCGTCGTGCCGGTGGGTGATGAGCACCCGGGCGGTGGGGGCCACCCGCAGGAAGCTGTACCGCTCGTCGCGGATGCGCAGTTCGCTCAAGCCGGTGCTGATCGGATGATCGGCATCGACCACCTGCACCACGTCCTCGCCCAACGGCGGATGCATCGAGACGCCCGTCACCCAGGCCCCGCCGAGCAACTCCGACCAGCGAGCGGACTCATAGAAGGTGTTGGATCCGGTGTGCACCACCAGGGTGGGCCCGCCGGCTGCGGTGAAGTCGAGCACCGACCGGCGCAACGCGACCGGATCGGAGGCGGCGGCGTCGTCATCCGTGGTGGACCCGCCCCCCGCGTTCACCACCAGCAGGTCGACCCCGGCCAGGTCCACGTCCCCGGCGTCGCTGGGATGAATGTGCGCGGTGACGCCGTTCTCGGCCAGCAGCCGGGCCAGCGCGGCGGACGTCTGCTCGAACGGGTGCCACGGGTCGGCGTAGCGCCCGGCTCCGGAGATGATGACGGCGCGAGGAGAAGTCATGCCACGATCCTGCCAGATACGCCACGGCCCAGCGCGACCCGGGTCGGTCGGCACGAGTCCGGGGGCGCCGTGGGTCGGCGCGCCCCTGTTCGGGGAGCCCGGGTTCGGCGCTACCCTGGGTGGCGGTTCTTTGCCAGCGACGCCCTCGGCCCGTGCCCGGGCATCGTTCCCATCCAGTAAGGAAGAGATGCATCCCGCGTGACTGCTCACGCCACCGCAATCCGAGCCCAGACTCTGATCGTGGCCGGGACACCCGTAGCCGACTACTGCGACGGCACCTCGATGGATCCCGACCACTCCCCCCGGCCTTACCTGCACCCGGTGCGCACTCTGGACGGGGTGGAGATGACCGAGGCCGAACCGGCCGATCACCCGCACCATTACGGGATGTCCAACGCGATCGCGGACGTGGACTCCAGCAACTACTGGGGCGGGCCCAGTTACGTGGAATCCCGCGGGTACCAGATGCTGCCCGACCAGGGTCGGCAGCAGGTCCTGCACACCCACGCCAGCACCACCACGATCGAGCAGCAGGTGCAGTGGCTGGATGCCGCGGGGACCCATCACCTCAGTGAGCAGCGGCATCTGCGCGCAGTGCATCTTCCCCAGGCCCAGGGTTGGGCGCTGCACTGGCACTCGGTGCTGCACGCCGACGCCACCGCGCTCGCACTGGGGTCGCCGGCCACCCGCGGGCGCATCGGAGCCGGGTACGGCGGGCTGTTCTGGCGGCTGTCGGACACCTCCTGGCCGACCACGGTCACCGTCGTCGACGGCGGTGGCACGAAGCGGGCGCTCGGCTCGCGCAGTCCGTGGCTACTGGTGCAGCAGGAGCGCGAACGAGGCACCGTGAGCCTGCTGCTGGTCCAACCGGCGCCGACGCTGCCGTGGTTCGTGCGCACGCAAGGGTACGTGGGCGCCGGGCCTGCCGTGACCTGGCGCGACCAGCGGCACCTCGGACTCGGGCAGCACTACCGGATGAGCCTGGCCGCGGTCCTGACGGACCGGGCCATCACCCCAGATGAGGCGGCCGTGCTGGCCGCCGACCAGACCAGCATCCTGCAGGAGGACATGTGACCAGATCCGTCGCCGTCGTCGGTGCCCGGGGGTACGGACGTCAGCACCTTCGAGCGCTCAGCGCCCTGAGCGCCCAGGGCCTCACCGAGGTCGTGGCCGTGGTGGACACCCACGGGACCGAGGGGCTGCCGGACATCCCGGACTCGGCGGTCTCCCTCACCTCCCTCGATGACCTGTTCGACCGGACCGTGCCGGACATCGTGGTGCTGGCCACCCCGATCCATACCCACGGTGCGCTGGCCGAGCAGGCGCTCCGCGCCGGATCGAACGTGCTGGTGGAGAAGCCCACCACCGCCACGTTGGCGGAGTTCCACGGTCTGGTCCAGGTCGCAGATGAGACCGGCCTGGCCTGCCAGGTGGGATTCCAGTCCTTCGGGTCGCACGCGCTGCCCGAGATCGCCCGGCGCATCACCTCCGGCGAGATCGGCGAACTGCGCGGCATCGGCGGGGTGGGGACCTGGCTGCGCAGCACCGACTACTACGCTCGCGCACCGTGGGCCGGCCGGCGCCGGATGGATGGCCGCGAGGTGGTCGACGGTGTGGTGACCAACCCGTTGGCGCACGCGGTGGCCACCGGGCTGCGGATCGCCGGGGCACTGCGCGCCGACCACGTCGACGAGGTGGTGACCGACCTGTTCCGCGCGCACCACATCGAGGCCGATGACACCTCCGCTGTGCGTGTGCGCACCGTCAACGGACTCAGCCTCAGTTTCGGGCTGGCCCTGACCGCACCCGGGCACTCCTCCCCGCGGGTGACCGTGTTCGGCAGCGAGGGGGAGCTCGACTTCTCCTACACCGACGACACGCTGACCGTGCGCAACGGTTTCGACCCGGTGGACCTGACCTTCGGACGCACCGGTTTGCTGCACAACCTCTGTGATCACCTCAACTCCGGGGTCCCGTTGCTCTCCGACGTGCGTGAGACCGGGGCCTTCATGCGAGTGCTCGAGGCCGTCCGCACCGCGCCGGACCCGACCCCGATCGCCCCGGAGCACGTGACCTGGTTGGACGACGAGCACGGGTACCACCCGGTGGTCACCGACATCGAGGACTGGTGCGAGCGCGTGGCGGTCCAGGGCCGCACGTTCACCGAGCTGGGCGCACCCTTCACCCAGCCGGCCACCACGTAGGCAGATTCTGTCTCAGTCCGACCCGGTGTCGGCGAACCAGAGGACCGAGTCACCGTACCGGCGCACGTCCATAGGCGTCAGCGGCGGCGGCCAGTCCACGTCTGCCGCACGGGCCCCCCGCTCCAGCACCACCACCGCCCGGGCCGCCAACCAGTCCCGGGCGAGGGCCTCGAGCACGCCGTCCAGGTCCACCACGTCATAGGGCGGGTCGGCCAGCACCAGGTCGAATCCGGCCGCCGGTGCCGACCGGCCCAGGTACCGCTCGACCGGGACGGTGATCACCTGCACCCGATCGGCCACGCCCAGGGTTCGAGCATTGGCGTGGCAGACGGCCGCTGCCGGGCGTGCGGACTCCACCATCACCACCTCGCGTGCGCCACGGCTGAGCGCCTCCAGGCCCAGCGCACCGGAGCCGGCGTACAGGTCCAGGACCCGCGCGCCGTCCAGGGCGCCCAGATGCTCCAACCGGGAGAAGAGGGCTTCCCGGGCCCGGTCACTGGTGGGGCGGGTGCCCTGGGCGGGGACCCGTAACCGCCGCCCGCCGAACTCCCCTGCGATGATGCGCGACATCCTCAACCTCTCCGTTGCGCAGCCACGCCACCCTCGCCGCCGGGGCTCCGGTCCGGTGCGGGCAGGTAGCACGCGATCGACAGCGCCACCGCGGAGGTGGCCATCTGGATGAACAGCACCGTGGTGCCCGGACCGGTGGCCAGGGCCGCCACCAGCAGCGGGATCAGGCACAGCACCACCACATCGGGCCCCCGGGAGAACGCCGTGACCACGCCCGGGGCCATCGGGCCGGCCGGCCCGGGCACCAACGGCATCCCCCAGTCCGGAGGTTTGCGGTAGGCGGCCCGCAACACCCCTGCGGCCAGCGTGGGTGCGGCGACCAGGCCGAGCGGCACCCATTGCCAGTCCTCGTAGGCCAGCGCCCACCCGGTGGTCACCACCAGGCACCACAGCCCCAGGACCAGCACCGGCCAGACCACCCGGACCCGGCGCACCATCGCCGCACCGAGCGGATAGGTGCGGTCCAGCACCGGCGCCACCTCCGCCAGCCTGGCGCCCTCCCCGGTGGCGAGCGCGGCCAGGTACCCGGCGATCACGAAGGCCACCACCGCCAGCGCCAGCGGGGCTCCGGCCACCAGCGGTACCAAGGCGATCGCCACCGCCATGCCCGCCTGGATCAGATGCCGGGGGTTGCGCAGCATCGTGATCGCATCACCGGTGATGAGGGCCAGGACGGGCCCGCGCACCCAACCGAAGGAGGCCGACCTGCGCCGGGTCCGGGGCAGACCCGGCACCGACAGCGCCCGCCCCAGTTCCCTGGTGTCCAGGGAGAGCACCGACCCGGCGGCGGCCCCGGTCACGGCCCCGCGCTGGCGCAACTCACTGCCACCCACCTGGGACAACCGGCGCCAACACCACCACAGCAGCAGCACCGCGGCCACGCCGAGGATCGCGGTGGCCGGCGGCAGGGCCCCGACGAGGTTCAACGGTGGTGGCCGCAGCAGCGCCGCGACCAGCGCGAGCATCGGTCCGGCGGCCACCAGGGCATCACCGGTCACCACCAACGGGCGGACCCGCCGTGGGCGCTCGACACCCAGCCGGATCTGCCCGGCGACGCAGACCAGCACCGCCACGATGCCCGCGACCCCACCGGAGACCATGGACCAGACCACCGACCGGAACAGGTCCCCGGGGTCCGCGAGCACCCCGACGACGGCCCCCAGAGCCACTCCGAGGACCATGCCCGCCGCGGGCATGGCCAACAGCCGGGGGTGCAGCATCCCGGATCGGTCGGCGGGCATCGGCAGCCACCAGGTGGCGTGACCGGCCCCCATCGCCATCGGGCCCAACCGGGCGAACAGGCTGACCACGACGCCGGCGGCCAGCGTCGCCGCGGCCAGAGCCAACCAGCCCGGTTCGATCAGGGCTGGTGCCTGGCCGGTATCGGCCTCCATTCCGAGCGCCTGCACGGCACCGATCACCACCAGCCAGGCGATCGCCCCGGCTACCAGGACGGAGTAGACCTCTCCGACCAGTTCACTGATCCGGCCACCGCCGTGCGCCTCGGTGGCCTGACGGGTCAGCCGCCGAAGGTCGACGCCGGACAGCGCCTCCTGGGGCGGCGGTGGCCACTGCCCACCCTCGGGAGCCTCGGTCCCGTTACTCGCGGCGCCTCGGCTCACAGCGCCTCGATCGCCCGGGCACCGTCCTCCGGTGAGAGCCGGGTGACCCCGTCCTCGGTGAGCAGCACCGCCGCAGTAGCGGACCGGCGCACCAGGACCGGGTCATGGGTGGCCATCACCACGCCACCGCCGGCAGCCCGTTCGGCAACCAGGCGCTGCGCGAGGCGGTCCCGCATGCCCGAGTCCAGGCGCTGCTCCGGCTCGTCCAACAGGAGCAGTTTGCGCGGCCGCACGAACACCGCCGAGAGCAGCAGCCGGCGCCGCTGTCCCGAGGACAGCGCGGTGGGGATGGCGTGCTGACGGTCGGTGAGTCCGAACTCCTCGACCAGGTCGGTGACCAGGTCCGACACCCCTTTCACGCCGTGACCACGGGCGGTCAGCAGCAGGTGCTCGCGCACGGTCAGGGCCGGCAGGTAGGAGTCCTCATCGAGCAGCATCGCGGTGTAGGCCCGGAACCACGCGGCGCGTTCGTCCACCGGGCGCCCGAAGGTCTGCACCGACCCGGCCAGCGGGGGCAGCAGCCCGGCCACCGCCCGCAGGAAGGTGGACTTGCCGGTGCCGTTCGCGCCGATCACCGCCAGCACCTGGCCGGGGGCGACCGAGACCGAGACCGGTGGGCAGACCCGGCTGGCCAGGTCCGCTCCGTACCCCAGGGTGAGGCCCTTGGTCCGTACCAGGGGGGTGGGCTCAGGCACGGTCCAGGTACTCCTCGTGTTCGGGGTCGACCATCGTGGTGATCGCGGTCAGCAGTTCGGGATGATGCACCAGGTTAGGGTCTTGCTCAATCAGGGCCCGCGCGTCCTCGCGGGCCCGGGCGATGATGTCGCGGTCGGTGACCACCCGCAGCAGGCGCAGCGAGCGGGACCGGCCGGACTGGGCCGAGCCGAGCACATCACCCTCCTTGCGGGTCTTCAGGTCTTCCTCGGCCAGCACGAAACCGTCGTTGGTGCGTTCCAGGATCGCCAGGCGCTCGTGCGCCGGGCTGCCCGGTTCGGCCGCCGTGACCAGCAGGCACAACCCCGGCTCGCTGCCGCGTCCGACCCGGCCCCGCAACTGGTGCAACTGGGACAGCCCGAACCGCTCGGCGTCCAGGATCACCATCACGGTGGCCTCGGGCACGTCCACCCCGACCTCCACCACCGTGGTGGTGACCAACAAAGGGGCGCGCCCGTCGGCGAAGGAGGCCATCACGACATCCTTCTCCTCCGCCGGCAACCGGCCGTGCAGCATGCCCTGGGGGATATGGGCCAACAACTCGTGCCGGGCGAGCATCTGCGCCACGTCGGTGACGTTGCTCATCGGCGCCGGAGCACCTGAGGGCCCGCCGCCCGGGCCGGCTGCCCTCCCGGCCCGGGCGGAACGGGACGCGGCCGCGGCCGGGCCTGCGTCGTCGTCATCGACCAGGTCGGTGCTCTCCTCGGCGGTGCCCGAGGAGATCCTCGGAGCGACGACGTAGGCACGGTTGCCGCGGTCGATCTCCTCGGCGATCTTGGTCCAGGCCCGGGCGAGCCATCGCTCGTTGGCTGCCGGAACGATGTGGGTGGTGACCGGCGCCCGACCGGCGGGGATCTCGCGGAGTGTGGAGACCTCCACGTCGCCGAAGAACGTCATCGCGACCGACCGCGGGATCGGGGTGGCGGTCATGTACAGCTGGTGTGGCATCACGTTGCTCTTGGCCCGCAGGGCCTCGCGCTGCTGCACCCCGAAGCGGTGCTGCTCATCGATCACCGTCAAGCCCAGGTCGGCGAACTGGACCTGCTCCTGCAGGAGGGCGTGCGTGCCGATGACGATGCCGGCTGCCCCGGAGGCGATCTCGGCCAGGACCTGCCGGCGCCGAGCACCGGTGATCGACCCGGTCAACAGCACGATGCGGGTTCCGGCGTCGTCGCCGTCGAGCATCCCGGCGCGCCCCAGCGGGCCGAGCAGGTCGGCGATCGAGCGGGCGTGCTGCTGGGCGAGCACCTCGGTGGGTGCCAGCAGCGCGGCCTGCCCGCCGGACTCGACCACCTGCAGCATCGCCCGCACGGCCACGACCGTCTTGCCCGAGCCGACCTCGCCCTGCAGCAGCCGTTGCATGGGGTGAGGGTCGGCCAGGTCGGCGGCGATCTCGGCCGCGACCTCGCGCTGGCCCTGGGTCAGCTCGAACGGCAACGCCGCGTCGAGGGCCTCGACCAGGCCGCCGGAGCGGCCCGGGCGCGCCCGGGCATCGTAGGCGGCGATATCGGCGCGCCGGCGGGCCAGCGCCGTCTGCAGCAGGAATGCTTCCTCGAACCGGAAGCGGTGCTGGGCAGCCTCGTACTCCGTCATCGTGGGCGGGTTGTGGATGGTCTCCAGGGCGCTGGCCAGCGGCATCAGGTCGCGGGCACGCAGCACCTCGGCCGGGATCGGGTCGTGCAAGCCGGCGCTGTCCAGGTGGGCCAGGGCCACCTCGATCGACGCGCGCACCAGGTCCAAGGGCACCTCGGCGGTGGCGGGATAGACCGGGCGGAGCTCCCGCCGCTTCGGCTGGCGCTGCCCGGTCTCCAGCTCGGCGAGGTCGGCATGCAGGTTCCGCACGTCCTCGGTCAGTGCCTCATCCGGATCGATCGGGGCGTAGGTGACGTTCTTGAACTGGATCCGCCCGCCACGCCAGTCCACATCACCGGACAGTTCCACCCGGCTACCCGGCGGGACCGCCTTGCGGAGGGCGAACTCCATTCCCTTGCCGCGTCCGAAGAAGACCGCATCGGCGGTCTCGACCCCATCGGTGACCACCAGCGTGGTCAGGTGCAGGCCGTGCCGACGGGTGGGCCTGCCGTGGATCTGCTGCACCTCGACGATCACGGTGCCGTACTCCCCCGGCGTCACCTCGGCCAGGGAGGAGTAGTGGGAGACCGGGATGATCTTGCGCGGGAAGTGATAGAGCAGGTCCGGCAGGGAGTGGATGCCCAACGAGGCGAGACGCTCCGCGGCGCGTCCGACCACGCGTTCGAGGGCCCTGCCCGGGCTGACCTGTCCCGGCATACCTGAGCCTCCTCGTGGATGTGCTGGGCTGGCGCCATGCTATCGGCGCCCACCGACCGATCGGTGCCCACCGACGTCGCAGGCATCCACCCGCCCTGCGCCGTGGGTAGCGGGTGACGGCGGTAGTGCGGCCGGGCGGGTTGATTACGGGGCCGGGCGAGTTGGCTACGATGAGCCCCGGGCCGGCCCCATGGTGTCCTCACCACGAAGCTGTCCGCACCGCTGTCCTGACCCGGCGAGGTGAAGGTGACCATTCTCACCCACGCACCCGGTCCGGATGGCGTTGTGACCAGTCGCCGGGGCCGGTATCCTGTACCGGTTGCCCGAATGGGCGCGCGGGCCCCCGGGAACATCCGATGGCCTGCCGATATCAGGCCTGTCGCCGATGAGTAGGTGACGAGCACACGACCAACCAAGGAGATTCCCGTGGCTGCCACGTGCGACGTCTGCGCCAAGTCACCGAGCTTCGGCCACTCCATTTCGCACTCCCACCGCCGGACCAAGCGGCGCTGGAACCCGAACATTCAGAAGGTCCGCACTGTCCAGAACGGCACCCCGAAGCGGCTGAACGTGTGCACGTCCTGCCTCAAGGCCGGCAAGGTCGTCCGCGCGGTCTGAGTCCCGTCCTCGAGGTGCCGCGAGCGTCCTGAGTCCTCTGCCGCGCGCACCTTCTCGCCGAAGCCGTCCACCTGCGGGTGGGCGGCTTCGTCGCGTCCGAGGGCGGCCCCGCTGAGTCCGGGCCTCTCGAACGCTGCCTGCGCGGCGGCTACTGCTCGAACGCTGACTACGCGGCGGTGAGACTCGGATGCCCAGCCGGTGACCGCTCAGCGGCGCACGTAGTCGACCAACTGATCGCGTTCGGCCTGCAGTTCGTCGATGCGATGCTTGACGATGTCACCGATGGAGACCAGGGCCTTGAGCCGGCCCTCCACCACGACCGGGAGGTGGCGGACACGCCGCTCGGTCATCACCCGGGCGAGCGACTCCAGATCGTCCTCGGGCAGGCAGGTGGCCACCTCGGCGGTCATCAACGCACTCACCTGAGCCTCCAGCACCGACTCCCCGTCGCGATGCAACGCACGCACCACATCCCGCTCGGAGACGATCCCCACCAAGGTTGCGCCCTCATCCTCGGAGACCACGACCGCCCCGATCCCGTTCTCCTCCAGCACCCTGAGCAGGTCGCGCACGGTGGCGTCGGGCCGGATGGTGATCACGGCCGCGCCCTTACGACGGATTACCTCTGAGATACGCATACCACACGATATCTCACTGTGAGCAGAATCACACCTGAACGGCCCGTATCTCAGCGCCCGAAGTGATCCCACCCCTCGGTGCCCGGTGGCAGGTCCGCACCGCCCCAGCGCACACCCGGTGCGAGGCCCGGCGGCACCGCGTGTACCCGCCCGATCGGGCGGAACTGCTCGGGAAGGGCCGACGACGGCGCAGCGCCCTCGCCACGCGGATGCGCCGACGGGGTGCGCACCGCAGGTGCGGACGAACTCCCCCGCGCGCCCGCTGCCGCCGGCGCGAAGGTGGCCAGTGCCCCGTGGTCCTCACCACCGCCGAGCACCCAGGCCGTCGCGTCGGCACCGACCTGAGCGGCGACCGGGTCCAGTTCTGCGATATCGGCGGCCAACGCGGCCGGGTCCAGATCCACCAGCACCCCGGAGGCCACGGCAATCCGGCCGGCATCCCGGGCCAGCCCGTCAGAGATGTCCATCAACGCGTGCGCGCCCGCGCGCGCCGCAACCGGACCGGCACTCAGGGGCGGGGTGGGGCGCAGGAAGGCTCCCACCAGATCCGCCGGCTCCGCCCGCCCGGCTTCCAACAGCGCCAGACCGGCCCTGGCATGGCCCAGGACACCGCTCACGGCGACCACATCACCGGGGCGGGCTCCACTGCGCAGCACCGGCTCGCCGTCGTCGATCACACCGAGGGCGGTGACCGCGACCACGATCTGATCCCCGCTGGTCAGGTCCCCACCGACCACCCCGACGTGATGCGGTGCGCACGCCTGGGCGAACCCCTCGGCCAGGTCCTCAACCCAACGCACCGGAACGTGCCCGGGCAGTACCAGTGCCATCACCAAGGAGGTGGGCACCGCGCCCATGGCGGCCACGTCGGCCAGGTTCTGCATCGCCGCACGCCAGCCCAGGTCGGTGCCGGTGCCCCAGCCCAGCCGGAAGTGGCGGTCCTGCACGAGGACGTCCGTGGTGACCACCTGCGGTGCTGCGGCCCCGGCCAGGACTGCCGCGTCGTCGCCGGGGCCCACCAGGGTGGTCCGCCCGCGGGGCAGCCGCGGGAGGATCCGGGCGAGCAGATCGGTCTCGCTGATCTCACCCACGCGCATCCGGCCAGGGTATCGCCCGCCGTGATCCGGACCAGCAAGTGCACCGCTGGGCACCGATACGGTGGGGACATGGGTGTGCTGCGGCGAGTACTGGGTGTCGCCGGGGGCCTGGCGGCGGGTGCGGTGGTGCTGGCCGGGTGCACCCCGGCGGCAACCGTGGCCCCGGGCCCGCACGCCTCGGACCCGATGTGCGCCGAGGTGCTGCGCGCCACCCCGCAGGAGTTGGGCGGGCTGGAACGGCGCTCGACCACCTCCCAGTCCACCCGCGCCTGGGGCGACCCGCCGATCACGCTGCGTTGCGGGGTGGAGGTGCTGGGCCCCACCACCGAGCACTGCGTCACCATCACCAGCCCGGACGGGCCGGCCGTGGACTGGGTGATGCGCGAACCCGAGGACGGGCAGGCCGACGTGCTCACGCTCACCACGTTCGGGCGCTCACCCGCGGTGGAGGTGCAGGTCCCGCAACAATGGGAGGGGCAGGGTCACGACGCGATCCTGTCCGACCTGGCTCCGGCGATCACGCTGGTACCCCAGACCAGGGAGTGCCTGAGCCTGGAGGAGGACCTGCTGTGAGTGGCGGTGCGAGCGCGCCGGATCCGTGGTGGCCGCGACGTGAGTGGAGGGACGGGACGCGACCATGATGCGACGACGGGTGCCGGCGGTGTGTTCGGCCATCGTGCTGGCGGTGGCCGTCGGTGTGATCGCCGCCGGGGCCAACCCCGGGGCCTACCTGCTCACGCTGGCCGTCGTGGCGGGCGTGCTCGCGGTCCCGCTGACGGTGCTGGGTTGGATCCTGTTCGGCTCCGCGCCGACCGGCGGCGGTGTCGGTACGCGTGCCACGGGCGCGGGCTCGGCCAAGGGTGCTGCACGCGGCGCCGGTTCCCGGCCCGGAGGTGGGCCACGCGGGTCGGCCGACGACCCGGGCTGGAGCGACCGGGCCACCGCGGCAGCGTGGCGCGACACCGTGATCGCCACGAGCGTGGTCCTGGTGGTGGTGGCCTTCCTCGGGGTCCAGTGGCGCACCAGTTACGTGCTGCTGGGGGTGGTGGTGCTGGCGTTGCTGGCCCAGGCGGTGCGTCAGGTGCAGATCGGCCGGGAGCGGGGCTGACCGGCGATCGCTCAGCGAAGGCCGACCGGGCGCTGCAGGGCGAGGTCGAGCAGTTCGGTGATCAACTCGGGGTAGGTCATCCCGGAGCGCTGCCAGAGCATCGGGAACATCGAGAACGGGGTGAACCCGGGCATGGTGTTGATCTCGTTGACCAACAACGTCCCCTCGGTGGTGTAGAAGAAGTCCACCCGGGCCAGGCCCTCGCACCCCAGCGCCTCATAGGTGCGCGCGGCCAGGTCCCGCGCCTGGTCCACCACGACCTCGGGCACGTCGGCGGGGAAGAGGAGTTCGGCCGCGCCGGGGTCGAAGTACTTGGTCTCGAAGTCGTAGAACCCGCCGTCCGAACCCACCACGATCTCCCCGGGCACGGTGGTGCGCGGCGGGCCACCATCGCGTCCGCCCAGTACCGCGCACTCGATCTCCCGGCCGGCGATCGCCGCCTCGATCAACACCTTGGGGTCACTGGCCTGGGCCAGCGTGATCGCCTCGGCCAGCCCCTGGGGTCCCTCGACCTTCGACACCCCCACGCTCGATCCGGCCCGGGCAGGTTTGACGAACACCGGCCAGCCCAGCTCCCCCGCGGCGGCGGTCACCTCATCGGGGTGCTCGGCCCATCGCCGCGGGGTGACCGTCAGCCACGGTCCCACCGGCAGGCCGGCGTCGCGCAGCACCACCTTCATGTAGTGCTTGTCCATCCCCACCGCCGAGGCCAGGACACCCGAGCCGACGTAGGGCAGGCCGGCCAGTTCCAGCAGACCCTGCACGGTGCCGTCCTCCCCGAACGGGCCGTGCAGGAGCGGGAACACCACATCGACGGCGGCCAGTTCCCTGGGCACCTGACCCGGCGCGGTCACGGTCGGCCCCTGCGTGCCGTCCCCCAGCGGGAGCGTGACCAGTCCGTGCTCGGCCCCCACCACCGGGCCGCGCGGCGCGCCCGCCCCGGGGGCCTGCGGGCCCGGGTCGGTCCGGACGTCACCGGGGTTGCCATCACTGGCCTTGCCCTCACTGGCCTCGCCCGCACCGGGGTTGCCGCCATCGGGCACCGCCGCATCGGTGGCGGGCTGCCCCGTCCCACCGGAGTCCAGCGCCCACCGCTGCGGATCATCAGCGGCCAACACCCACTCCCCCTTGGGTGAGATCCCGATCGGCACCACCTCGAAACGGTCCCGATCGATCGCGCCCAGCACCCCTGCAGCGGTCGCACAACTGATCGCATGCTCGCTACTGGCGCCCCCGAAGACCACGGCCACTCGAATCCTGGAATCACTCATCACCGTTGAGCGTAATACCCTTCGACACTCCTAGTCTGGCCCGATGGACAACGACACGCCCGCCCGCCCCGGTTCCGGCTGGCGCCCCGATACCCAGGTGGTCGCAGCCGGCCGACCGGCGCGCACCGAGCAGGCCCCGGTCAACCCCCCGGTGGTGCTGTCCTCCACCTACGTCAGCACCGCCGCGCAACTCGGGTCCGGTCAGCGGGTCTACACCCGCCACGGCACCGAGACATGGGAGCCGCTGGAGGAGGCACTCGCCCTGCTCGAGGGCGCCGCCGAAACTGCCGTGGTGTTCTCCTCCGGGATGGGTGCGATCGACGCCGCGCTGACCCTGGTGGCCCCGGGCGGGCACCTGGTGCTGCCGACCCACGCCTACAACGCCACCATCGAGGCGGGTCACGACCTCACCCGGCGCAGCCGGGTGCGGGTGCACCAGGTTCCGATCGCGCGGACCGAGACAGTGCTCGCGGCGCTGCGGGAGGCGGCCGACGACGACGCCACCGCCCCGGCCGACCTGGGCCCCGGGGCGCCGGTGGTGCTGTGGGTGGAGTCTCCGACGAACCCGATGCTGGAGGTGGCCGACCTACCGGTGCTGATCGAGGGCGCCCACACGCTGGGCGCCCTGGTGGTGGTGGACAACACCTTCGCCACGCCGTTGGGGCAGCGGCCCCTGGCCCACGGGGCCGATGTGGTGGTCCACTCGGTCACCAAGCACCTGGCCGGCCACTCCGACGTGCTGATCGGGGCGGCACTGAGCAACAACGCGGACGTCGCCGCGGCCATCCGTGCCCGCCGCACCCTCGGCGGAGCGATCCCCGGGCCGTGGGAGGCCTGGCTGGCCCTGCGTGGCTTGCGCACCCTGGCGCTGCGGCTGGAGCGCGCCAGCGCGAACGCAGCCGAACTGGCGGCCCGGCTGGAAGGTCATGAGCACGTGGTCGAGGTGGGCTACCCGGGGCTGGCCTCCCACCCCCAGCATCAGCGCGCCGCCGCGCAGCTGGACACCTTCGGGTCAGTCATCACGGTGCGCCCGCGCGGTGGCCGGGCGGGGGCACAGGCGCTGGTGGAGTCGGTGCGGCTGTGGATGCCCGGGACCAGCCTGGGCGGGGTGGAGTCGCTGCTGGAGCGCCGTCGCCGCATCCCCACCGAGCCCGACGGGGTGCCGGAGGACCTGGTGCGCCTGAGCGTGGGTATCGAGAACGTCGAGGATCTCGCTGCCGACCTGTTCCAGGCTCTGGCCGTCGCCGCCGCGCAGCACGGCTGAGTACCGCCGGCACGGTCGTAACCCGGCGCGGCTCCGTCCGCGGCCCGGCGCGGGCGCGCCTGGGCTTGCGCACCCTCAGCGCTGCGGAACCGCCAGGTGGGTGCGCAGGAAGTCCAGCGCCGCGGGATAGGCGTCCAGCCGGTTGGACCGCTTGGACAGCCCGTGGCCTTCGTCGCGATAGACACGCAGATCGTTGGGCACTCCGGAGGCCTCCAGGGCCTCCTGGATCTGCTCGGCCTCGCTCAGCGGTACCCGAGGGTCATTGGCGCCGTGGATGATGAACAACGGTGCCCTGATCTGGTCCAGATAGGTGATCGGGGATGCCTTCTCCAGGAACGCTCGGTGCTGTTCGAGCGTGCCGTACTCCCGCTCCCGGTAGGCCCGGCGGTAGTCGGAGGTGTTCTCCAGGAAGGTCACCAGGGAACTCATCCCGACGATGTCCACCCCGGCGGCCCATAACTGCGGCTGCATCGAGAGCCCGGCGAGCACCATGTAGCCGCCGTAGGAACCACCCCACAGCGCCGACCTGCCCGGGTCCAGGCCCAGGTCGGGCAGCCAGGCGTGCAGCGCGGCCAGATCGGCGACGGAGTCCAGCCGCAGTTCGACGTCGTCCAGGGAGATCCACCGCTTGCCGTATCCGGCCGAGCCCCGCACGTTCGGCACCAGCACGGTCAGTCCGGTGGCCGCGAGCGCCTGGATCACCGGCGCGAAGATCAGGTCGGCCGAGGCCTCCGGGCCGCCGTGGATGTGGATCACCGACGCCCCGCTCAATGCCGAGCGGGCCTGGTTCTGGCCCGTTGCGGCGTCATCGGTCACCGTCGCCCCGGCGTAGACGAAGCAGGGCACCTGCTCGCCGTCGGGGGTCGGCACCCGGTGCACGCTGGGCGTGATCAGCCGATCGCGCAGACCCTCGTCGAGTTCGGCGGCGGAGGAGGCGATCAGGTCCACCTGCCCGCTCACGGCCCGCACCCGGTGGATCGCTCCCGGTTCGGTGGGCGTCGATCCGGAGATCACCACGTTGGCGGAGTCGGTCGACCAGGTCACCGATGCGCTCCCCAGCCCGGGGATGTCCAAGTCGCGCTCGTGAGTGCCGTCGGTGCGGTAAAGGGACAGGGCGATGACGCCGTCGCGCTGCCGGCCCACCACCATGCGCGTCGCATCGGGACTCACCCAGCAGTCCAGGTCGGCCGCCTCGTCGCCGACCAGGAGGCGCCAACCGTCCTCGTCCACCCGCCACAGCGCGTGGAACTCCCGGCCGTGGTTGCTGGACAGGATCAGCCCGTCGTCCTCGGCGCCCCAATGCACCTGGCGGTGCGAGGCGTGCTCGCCGGGGTCGGTGACGGTCCGCGACGTCCCGGCCTTCTCCGCTGCACCGCCGGTCCCGGCCGTGTCGGTTGCCCCAAAGGTCCCGCTCGAGGCATCGGCCGGTCCGGCGGCACCGAACGCGTGGGGACCGACGGTCTCCACCACCGTGGAGGCCGGCTGCAGACTCAGGCGCACCACCGCGGCGCTCGTGCCGTCATGCGAGGCACGCACCGCGACGACGTACCCACCGCCGTCATAGGCCACCTGTTCGGTGCCGTCATCGTGGGACCGCACCACCACGTCCATGTCCACGCCGTTGCGCCGGTTGGTGGAGTAGACCAGGCCGGCCTCGGTCACGTCCTGCAGCACGTGCATGTAGCGCTCATGGCGAACCAGGGGCCTGAGGTCCTCCAGGCGCGCCGGGGTGGCGGGCGTGGTCTCCAGGTCCAGGGCGGACAGTTGCCAGTTCTCGTCACCACCGGCGTCGTGCTGGACGACGACGGCCCGCTTGCCGGGCATGTAACGGCCGGTGCAGCGCCCGGGCAGGTCGGTGAGCGCTGTCCGGGAGCCGTCGGTACCGATCTCGACCAACTGCATCGAGCCGAGTTCGTCATGACCGGCCAGGACGCGGCCCTCGCCGTCGATATCGAACGCGGTCCAGGTGCGGATGCTGAGCAGGTCGTTGATCAATCGGGTGCTCTGGTTCATCCCGGCCACGCTACCGCGCGCCCAGCCGGCCCTGCGGCGGGCACCACCCGCCCCGGCACCACCGGCGGCCGGTCATGTCCTCATCGGGCCCGGGTAGGTCAGCACCTCCTTCATCAGAACCGCTGGACCGGCGCCGCCACATCCGCCGGCTGGAGGCTCAGACCGGGCCGGTGCGCGGATCGAACGGTGTGGCCGGTGGTGTCTCCACCCGGGCGCGGGCCACCAGCGCGGTGATGGCCGCCATCAGCCGGGCCGAGCCCTCGCGCAGCACCTCGGCGTCCAGGGGCAGGTCGTGGAGGTCGCTCAGGTCCACCGCCTCCCCGGCGAACACCGTGACCGGCTTGCGGGGGATCGCCCGTGGAATACGGCGTCCCTGGGGCAGCAGTGCCTGCGCCCCCCACTGCCCCACCGGGATCAGTGGGGCCCGGGTGGCCAGGGCGAGGCGGATCACACCGGTCGTGGCCACCATCGGCCACAGGTCCGGATCCTTGGTCAGGGTGCCCTCCGGGAACACCGCCACCGCCTCCCCGACCGCCAGTCGCGCCCGGGCCTCGTGCAGCGCGCCCGCCGCCCGCTCGGTGCCACGGTAGACCGGGATCATCCCGGTGGAACGAAACAGGTGACCGAGCACCGGAATCGTGAACAGGGAGTGCTTGGCCAGGACCTTGGCGTAACGGCCGTGGTCGATCAGGAAGTGCAGGAACGTGAACGGGTCCACATGGCTCAGGTGGTTGGCCGCGGCGATGAAGCCACCCTGCGGGAGGTTCTCCCCACCCTCCCGCCGTCTCCTGGTCATCGCGCGCATCACCGGGCGGGCCACGGCGACGGCAGCCCGGTAGGAACGCGGTACCGGAGGGTGGATCACGACGTGATGCTACGCGCCGCAGCACCACTCCTTCACCGCGCCTGACCTGGATTGACGCCGGGACGGCGCAACCCGCAGGTCAGTACGGCATCACGATTGCGCCACTTCGACGCCATAAAGCCTTGCGCTGACGTCATTCTGATGTCATAGTGGCGTCATGGATCTCGATCGGTACCTCCAGGCGCTCCAGGAAGCACTGGGCGCGGCCGCACAAACCTCCTCCGCCGAGGTGCAGGAGGCGGCCGAACGGTTGGGCCGCACCATGGAGTCGGCCCTGCGCCTGACGCTGACGGAGTTCGCTGCCGACCTATCCGACCAGATCACGCTGCAACTCGACGGCGACACCGTCGAGGTCCGCTTCCGCGGCGGCGGCCCGGACGTCGTCGTCACCCCCGGCCCGGACGTCGAACCACCAACCCCGCCCGAGCCGCCTGTCCCGCCGGCCCCGGCGGAGGACGGCGACATCTCCCGTATCTCCCTACGCCTGCCCGAGTCCCTCAAGTCACAGGCGGAACAAGCCGCCGCCACCGAGGGCCTGTCCACCAACGCCTGGCTGGTGCGCGCCGCGCAACACGCACTCCACCCGGCACCGTCCAGCACCCGCACCACCAGCACCGGCCGGCGGATGACCGGCTGGGTGCGCTGAAGGAGCCCCTCGATGGAACTGATTCCCACATCCAACTTCGGATTCCACATCGTACGCAATGCCGATGACCCACCACCGTTCCACCTGCGCAAGCCCAAGCGTCGCAGGGAGCGCACCACCCGGCCCGCCGGTCGGCGCCGGGACAATACCCGGCCGAAGCGTTGAGCACCCGAAGCGAGAACGAGGCCATCGACATGACGCAGTACGCCTTTGCCGTGACCGGGCCGGTCCGCGTGCACGCCGGCACCCGCAGCAGTGACCTGACCATCACCGCTGCCGATACCGCGGAAGCGACCGTGCGGCTGAAGCCCCACCGGGAGAACTCCACCGGTCGCGCCTATGCCGAGGACACCCTGGTCGAGTTCAACGGTGACGTCTTGAACATCACCGTCCCGCGCGCGGGTGGACTGTTCTTCGGGTCTACCCCGCGGCTGGACATCGAGGTTCAGGTGCCGCCCGGGTCCGACATCGAGGTCTTCAGCGGCTCGGGGGATCTCACCGCCCGCGGCACGGTCGGCAGCGTGCAGGTGCGCACGGGCTCCGGTGACGTGTATCTGGAGCAGGCGGGTGCAGTCAAGGTGTCCAGCGGATCAGGGGATGTGGTGGTCGACTCGTTGACCGACGGCGGCTTCAAGTCCGGCTCCGGGGACCTGCGGCTGGGCCGGGCCAGCGGGCACATCGAGTTCAACAGCGGCTCCGGGGACCTGATCATCGAGTCGGCGACCGACGTCGTCTCCACCACCGCCTCTGGAGACAGCCGGATCGGCGAGCTGGCGGGAACGGCACGGATTCGCTCGGCCTCCGGCGACCTGGAGGTACGCAAGGCCACCCACGGAACGATCAATGCCAGCAGCGCCTCGGGGGACGTCACCGTCGCCGTCCCGGCCGGAACCCCCGTCTTCCTGGACTGCTCCAGCACCTCCGGTCACACCAAGTCCACCCTGGCTGCCACCAGGGCTCCCGACAGCGATGAGCAGGTGCTGACGGTCGAGGCGAGGTCGATCAGCGGTGACATCCACATCACGAACAGTCGCTGACCTCGGTCCGGGGATACTGCGTCGCTGCGAACGCTCGGTGCGGCCCGCCGGCGGTGGGCGGTGCAGGTCTCAGGAGTTCGACACCCGGCCTCAGAGCCAGCCCTGGGCACGGGCCCTGGCCACCGCCTCGTGACGGTTGGCGACTCCGAGTTTGGACACCACCGCCGACAGGTAGTTGCGCACCGTCCCGGCCGAGAGGTGTGCGCGTGCGGCGATCTCCTCAACCGGGGCGCCGTCGGCCGCCAACTCCAGCACGTCCGATTCCCGCGGGGTCAGCGGGCTCGCGCCGGAGGCGATCGCGTCGGCGGCGAGTTCGGGGTCCACGTAGCGACCGCCCTGATGGACCTGCCGGACCACATCGGCCAGCACGCTCGCCGAGACCGTCTTGGGCACGAACCCGCGCACCCCGACCTCGAGGGCCTTGCGCAGATAGCCGGGCCGGCCGTGACTGGTGACGATGACCGCTGCGCAGCCCGGGACCTCCCGACCCAGGTGCTCGGCCACCTCGATCCCGTCCAGTCCGGGCATCTGCAGGTCCAGCACGGCCACGTCCGGCCGGTGCTTGGTCGCTGCCGCGATCGCCTCGGTCCCCGAGGCGGCCTGCGCCACCACCTCCAGGTCCTCCTGCAGACCCAGCAGGCTCGCCAGCGCATCCCGGATGAGGTTCTCATCGTCGGCGAGCAGGATCTTGATCGTCATGGTGACTCCGTGGGATGCGAAGGGTGGTCGGACGTGCCGTGAGCGGGGCGCGGCACCTCGGCGTGGCCGGGAACCCAGGCGCACAGCACGAAGTGTTCCGGCGGGGCCGGTGGTATCTGCAGCGTCCCGCCGAGGGCACCCAACCGCTCGGTCAGGCCGCGCAGACCGCTACCGCCGGCCGGCCGGGCGGTCATCGGGGCGCCGGTCGCGGCGACGCCGTCATTGGTGATCTGCAGCAGGTAGCCCTCGTCCCGTTCGCTCAGTTCGAGGGTGCACTCGGTGGCGCGCGAGTGCCGCACGACGTTGGTCACGCCCTCGCGAACCACCCAGGCCAGGGCCCGCTGGGCGCCAGCGGGCAGGTGCAGGTGCTCCCCGGCCACCCGGACCTCGATCCCCGACGCGGTCAGGATCGCCCGGGCACCGGCCATCTCGGTCGGCAGGTCGGCGGCCCGGTAGCCCTGCACCACCTCACGGACCTCCTTCAGCGCGTCCTCTGCGAGGGAGCGGACCTGCTCCATCTCCTCGATCCCCCGCGAGTCGCCGCGCTCGGTCAAGGCGGCGGCCAGTTCGCTCTTCACCGCCACCGTGGACAGGGTCCTCCCGAACACATCGTGCAGGTCCCGGGAGAATCGCAACCGCTCCTCGGCCACGGCCAGCCTGGCGTCGACCTCCCGGCGCCGGTCCAGGTCCCACATCACCAGCACCATCCACACCGCGATCCGCATCGATAGCGCCATCGACAACGACAGCGCCAGCCCGACGAACCCAGCCACCGGGATGTAGTTCAGGGCCCCGGCCATGGCAGCGAATGTGGCCGCGACCAGCGCGGTCAGGCCACTCCCGATCGCCACGTACGGGGCCTTGATCAGCGGGCAGACCGCCAACAGCGCCGAGACGAGCAGGATGAGGACCGCATAGAGCAACGCCCTCGGGTCCTCGGCGCGGCCGACCCCGGGGTACACGGCGGCGATCACCACAAGGCCGGCCGACACCGTCCCGGCCAGCCCGACCAGCATTCGGCGGGGCAGGGGCATCCGCCCGAGGATGTGGTCGAAGGACCTCGATGCCACCACCAGGCACACCACGGTGTGCGCCATCATCACACCCAGGTAGGTCAGTCCTTGCGCGCCCGTCCACGGCGTGGGGCCGGCCAGCTGCGCCAGGGAGAGCAGCGGCACGGCGGCCAGGAAACTGTAGAAGGACCACCGGTTGTAGGCCTCGAACCGCTGGGGGTTGCTCAGTGCGGACCAGCGGAAGAGACTGGCGCTCGCGCTGGTGGTCACCGACGCCACGGTAGCGCCTCCCGGCGGACCGGCGGGCCCTGGGGTCTCACTGACGGGGCTCCCACCGCATCCACTTCTTGATCGCCTGCGCGCCCAGCACGCACCATGCCACCAGGACCACCATCGGAAGGAACCCCGCGCCGAAACTCTCGGCGAACGTATGGATCTGGCCGTCGGGCCCGATGCCGGTCAGCCCCAGTTGGATCAACGTGACCACCGGTGCCAGCGGGGTGAACTCCGCGATGCGCTGCACGGTGTCGGGAAGTGCTGTCAAGGGGAACACGAGTCCGCTGGCCAGCAGCGTCCCGAAGATCACCGGCAACGTGGTCAGCTGGGCCGACTCCACCGTCTTGGTCAACCCGGATGAGGCGTAGCCGAACAGGGAGAAGGCGATGAGGCCACCGACGATCGCGACCAGCACGAGCACCGCGTTCGTCGGTGCGGGCATCTCGAAGACGAAGGCGACGACGACGGTGACCAGCACGAGTTGAGCACCGACGATCAGCACAGCCGGGACCGCCATCCCGGCCAGCACCTCCGCCGAGGAGATCTCTCCGGTGATGAGCCGTTTGAGCGTCAACTCCTCCCGGCGGGCCACTGCCGTGGTGGTCAGGTTGTAGTAGGCGATGAACAGCAGACCGAAGGTGGCCATCATGGCGATGATCAGCGCCGCGAATACGCCCTCGTTGTCGGCGAGGGAGTCCACCATCGGGATGAAGAGCAGCACCATCAGCGGCGGTGCCGCGATCGCGGTCGCCAGCGCGGTCGTGTTGCGCACGAGCAGCGTTGCTTCCATGCGTGCCAGCGCCCCGACGCGCCGTAGGGTTGCCGCCCCGCGGCCGAGCAGCGTGCTGCTGGTCCCTGTCGTGGTCACACTCATACTCCTACCTCCTGATTCGTGCCGGACCCGCCAGGTCCGGCACCGCCCTGCTCACGGCCGGCCGTGCTCGCGTCGGGTTCGGGACCCTCCCGGCCGGCGATCGCCAGGAATGCCTGCTCCAGCGATGCGGCCCTTGCGTTGAGTTCAGCCAGTTCGACGCCGGCCTGCTCGGCCCAGTTCAGCAACAGGCGCAGGTCCGTTTGCAGCCGGTGGGTGCTGATGGTGTGCCGCACCGTCCGACCGGTGCGCACCCGGTGCCGTCCGTAGAGGGCTGGAAGGGCCGGTGCGGACTCGGGTAGGACGAAGGAGATCCGGGCGGGTTCGTCGGCCACGATCTGCGCGGCGGTGCCCTCCCGGACCAGCCGGCCCTCATGCATGATGCCGATCCGGTCGGCCAGTTCCTCGGCCTCCTCCAGGTAGTGGGTAGTGAGCACCACGGTGACACCGTCGTCGACCATCGACCGGATCAGGTCCCAACTGGCCCGCCGGCTCTCCGGGTCCAGGCCCGTGGTCGGCTCATCCAGGAACAGCACGGTGGGACTGCCCAGAATGGCCAGCGCCAGATCCAACCGTCGCCGCTCCCCACCGGACAGGCTCTTGACCGCGACACCGGCCCGGTGGGACAAGCCCACCTCACCGAGCACTTCTCCGACGTCCCGGGGCCGGGAGAGGGTACGGGACCAGGCACGGGCCAACTCGGCCACCTTCAGTTGGGGAGGGAACCCTGCCTCCTGCAGCATGATGCCGGTGTGCGGTCGTACCGCGGCCCGCTCGCGGTGCGGATCCCTACCCAGCACCCGCGCTCGCCCGGCGGTGGCCGGGGCGATGCCCTCGATCACCTCCAGCAACGAGGTCTTCCCCGCACCGTTGGTCCCCAGGAGGGCGTACAGCTCCCCACGGCCCACCTGCAGGCTCACCCCGCGCACGGCGTCGAATCCGGGGGCCGACCGGGTCCGGCCATAGGTTCGGCGCAGCGCTTCGACAGTGATGATCTCCTCGTCCATACCCCTCAGTCTGGGCCGGTCCGCGCGGCGGCACAGGTGCGCTCTCGCACTGAATCCGAGCCCGGACGCACGCCTCGCCCGTGACATTCGTCATGGGCGGACGACGCCCACGGCACGGGCGGACCGCCATCCTCGGCACGGGCGGCCGCCGCCCGCGACACGGGCGGACCGCGACGAGCGGGCACCGGCTATAACTACAACTACACCATGTAATAATTGCCCTCGACCGCCTCGCACCATCAGCCTTAGCCAGTACGGTGTGAGGAGAACTACCCACCGTCGTCAACGAACGACACGACCCAACATCAATGGAGGCCGGCATGGACGGCGGCGATTTTCCGCTCTGGTTGCGCGCGTCGCACCTGATCAACTTCGTACTCATCGGGATCCTCATTCGCAGTGGTTGGGAGATCATCTCCTCGCTGCCCCGCTTCTGGTGGCGCAACGACTGCAAGCCGGGAACCGAGTGGCTGAAGTTCACCCGCCGCACACTGCCCAAGGAAGAGGGCGTCTACACCTCGCTCATGGACGAGCGCAGCCTGCACCCGCTGATCGGGCTGCCGGGCCGTAAGAACATCGGGCTGGGCCGGCACTGGCACGGCCTGGGCACCTCGCTGTGGCTGCTCAACGGCATCGTCTACGTCGCCCTGCTCTTCGGGACCGGCCTGTGGCGGCGCATCATCCCGACCTCCTGGGACGTCTTCGGCGAGGCCTGGGACTCCCTGGTGATCTACCTCGGGTTCGGCGTGCCCAGCATCGAGCACTTCCAGCCCTACGACGCCCTGCAGATGCTCGGCTACACCTTCATCATCTTCATCGTCGCGCCGTTCATGATTCTCACCGGCCTCGGCATGGCCCCGGCGGTGCGCTCGCGCTTCCCCTGGTTCGTCAAGGCGCTCGGAGGTCATCAGGGCGCGCGTTCGCTGCATTTCATCGGCATGGTCATCATGACCCTGTTCATCATCATGCACGTGGGCCTGGTGTTCCTGGTCCACCCCGAGTACAACCTCGCGCACATGGTCTTCGGCGTCACCGACACCTCCCGGTACGCACAGGCCTTCACCATCGTCATCGCCACCATCGTGGTGGTCTTCGCCTTCTGGATCGCGCTGAGTTACTGGTCCCTCTCGGACCGTGCCCGGGCCCAGCGGTTCCTGGTCGCCGCGACCGAGCCGGTGCGCAAACTGACCCTGAACTGGATGAAGCCGCGGATGGGCAAGCAGAACACCTACACCGCCGAGGACCTCTCCGAGTTCCACTGGACCAACGGCCTGCCGCCCACCAAGGACGAGTCCACCGAGTGGTTGACCCACCGCGACAACGAGTGGAAGGACTGGCGCCTGAGAGTCGGCGGGGAGGTCGACGGCAAGGTCCTCGAGCTCAGCCTCGATGACCTCAAGGCACTGCCGAAGACCGAGTACATCGCCATCCACACCTGTATGCAGGGGTGGTCGGCCACCTCCAAGTGGGGCGGGGTGCGTGTCCGGGACGTGCTGGACCTGCTCGGCCCCCGCCCGGCCGAGGCCAACTACGTGATGATCGAGTCCCACGGGCTGGCCCAGGAGATGTACGATCACCGGCCACGCGAACCCTTCTACGCGGTGCTGGACCTGGAGATGCTGGCTGAGGACGACACCATCCTGGCCTATGAGCGCAACGATCAGCCTCTGGAGATCCACCTGGGTGCACCCTTGCGTCTGCGGGTGGAGTCCAACCACGGCTACAAGATGGTGAAGTGGGTCAAGTCCGTTGAGTGGATCACCGACTACGCCGAGTACGGTGACGGACGTGGCGGCACCCGTGAGGACTCCGCCATGCAAGCGTTCAACGGCCGCATCTAGAGGCAAGGACCAGCCATGACAGCCATGATCTCCACCATTTACACCCTGAGTGGCATCACCTCCAACGACGACGTGCTGGCCGTGCGCATGTCGGTCAGCAATGTCCAGGACGTGGGGGCCGTCGCTTTCGAGCGGCTCTCCGGCGATGAGACGAGAATGATCATCAAGCACAAGGACGACGTCGAGATCGACAAGGCCGCCCTGGCCAAGGCCGTCAAGGATGCCGGTCAGTACGGCTTGTCCTGACACCAGCGGGCCGGGCGTGGCCACAACCGCAGCACGCCCGGCCCCGCCCGGTTCCGAACCCGCTGCCCGCCCGTGATCGACGTGGGCCCGTCCATCGACATCCCGTCCCGAACGAGGAAGTTCTGCGATGAATGACTCCTACGGCATCCTCACCCCGGCCCAGATGGCCCGGGCCGCCGAGGACGCCGCCTACTCCAAAGCGGTCAACCGACCGCTGGCCTCGTTCCTGCTCGGGCTGACCGCCGGGGGTTATATCGCCCTGGGCTTCGTCTTCTTCGTCACCAGCCAGGTCGGCGCGGAGGCACTGCCCTGGGGCGTGGCCCGGGTGCTGGGCGGGTTGGTGTTCACCACCGGCCTGGTGCTGGTGGTGCTCACCGGTGCGGAACTGTTCACCTCCAACACTCTGACCCTGACCGCCCGCGCCTCCGGGCGCATCACGTGGTGGCAGCTGCTGCGCAACTGGGCCGTGGTGTACGTGGCCAACTTCCTCGGCGCGTTGACGATGGTGGTGCTGGTGTATGTGGCGGGCACCTGGCGGATGGTCGACGGCGGCTGGGGCACGGTGGTGCTGAACAGCGCCACCACCAAAGTCAGCCACTCCTTCGTGGAGGCGTTCGCCCTGGGCGTGCTGTGCAACCTGCTGGTCTGCCTGGCGATCTGGGCGGCCTACTCCGGGCGCACCACCACCGACAAGGTGGTCGCGGTGACGATGCCGATCGCGCTGTTCGTGGCCAGCGGCTTCGAGCACTCGGTGGCCAACATGTTCCTGATCCCGCTGGGGGTGATCATCAGGACCAGCGCCGATGACGCCTTCTGGGCCGATACGGGTCTGGCGCCGGAGGACTTCGGCGAACTGACCTGGGGCGCCTTCTACGTGGACAACTTGTTGCCGGTGACGCTTGGCAACATCGTCGGCGGCGGGGTGATGATCGGCGTGATGTACTGGACGATCTTCCACCGGCTGGTCCGTCGCTCCGCTGCGCAACCGGCGGTCGACGGCGAGTAGTCACCACCTGTCGGGGTGCTCCTGGCACCCGACGCGGCGCCGCTCATCCTGCGCCGTCGAGCGCCTCGTCGATGAACGTGGTGACCAGGGCCAGCACCTCGCCGCGATTGGTCTCGTTGAACACCTCATGCCGGGCCCCGGGCAGCACCTGTTCGGTCAGGTTCGCAGCCCCCAGCCCCTCGATCCCGAGACGGCTGTCGGCTACCGGGACCAGTGCGTCCTCGGCTCCGTGCACCCACAGCGTCGGCAACGTCCCGAGCGCTCCGCCGGCGTCGATCTGCTCGAGAGTGTCCAGGATGGCCTGAACCGTGGCGCGTTTGAACGGTCCGTGCCACACCAACGGGTCGGCGGCATAGTCGAGACCGACCTGCTCATCGCGCGAGAGTGTGGCCGGATCCAGCGGCTCGTCGGGGATCTGCTCAGCCGCTACGAGTTGCTCGGCGGCCCTCCAGCGGCCCAGTACCGGCCCGGACAGCACCAGGGCGCTGAGTTCACTGCCGTGCACCTGGGCGTAGCGAGCGGCGATCATGCCGCCCATCGAGTGGCCGATGAGAACCAACGGGATGCCCGGGTTCTCCCGCGCGGCGTGCCGGATCACGATGTGCAGGTCGGCCACGACGTCCTCGAAATCGGTGATGAGCACCCGCTCCCCGCTGCTGCGGCCGTGACCGGTGTGATCCAGGCCATAGACCTCGGCACCGGCGTTCACCAACGCACCGGCGACGTGTCCGTAGCGTCCGATGTGCTCGCCGTAGCCGTGGCACAGCACCGCGACGTAGCGGGTCGGGCGGCCCTCGACATCCCATGCCTCGGCGTGGATACGACCGCTCGTTCCGGTGAAGGACCAGGTCCGGGTGGGTTGCATCGGTGTGCTCCTTCGCGCGCGAGACCCGCAGACCCGCGGGTCTACCATCCTACCGGCCCGGGCGCACGGGGGTGAGGGGGGTGCACCACGGCGGGTTCCGCCGTCGGCCTTCCGCGGAGTGGCCTCAGCCGGACTCGACCTTGGCGCCGAGGGCGTCGAGTTTGCCGCGGAAGTCCTCGTACCCGCGGTCGATGAGTTCGATCCCGCGCACCTGGGAGACCCCGTCCGCAGCCAGGGCGGCGATCAGGTGGGAGAACCCGCCGCGCAGGTCGGGCACCTCGATGTCGGCGGCCCGCAGCGGGGCGGGTCCGGAGATCACCGCGGAGTGGTGGAAGTTGCGCTGCCCGAACCGGCACGGTCCCCCGCCCAGACACTCGCGGTAGACCTGGATCGTGGCGCCCATCCGCCGCAACGCCTGGGTGAAGCCGAACCGGTTCTCATACACCGTCTCGTGCACGATCGACAGTCCGGAGGCCTGGGTCAGCGCGACCACCAAGGGCTGTTGCCAGTCGGTCATGAAGCCCGGGTGCACGTCGGTCTCCAGCACGATCGACTTCAGCCCGGTGCCGGGGTGGTGGAACCTGATGCCCTCGTCGCGGATGTCGAACTCCCCGCCCACCTTGCGGAAGGTGTTCAGGAAGGTCATCATGTCCGGCTGGCGAGCGCCACGGACGAACACGTCGCCGCGGGTGGCCAGAGCGGCGGCGGCCCAGGATGCCGCCTCGATCCGGTCCGGAAGCGCCGTGTGGGTGAAACCGCCCAGGCGCGGAACCCCCTCGATCCGGATCACCCGGTCGGTGTCCACCGAGATGATGGCGCCCATGCGCTGCAGCACCGCGATCAGATCCATGATCTCCGGCTCGATGGCGGCGTTCCGCAACTCGGTCAGGCCGTAGGCGCGCACGCTGGTCAGCAGCAACTGTTCGGTGGCACCCACGCTGGGATAGGGCAGTTCGATCTTGGTGCCGTGCAGTCCCCGGGGGGCGGTGATCAGGATGCCGGAGTCCAGTTTGTCCACCTGAGCGCCGAACTGGCGCAGGATCTCCAGGTGGTAGTCGATCGGGCGATCCCCGATGTGGCAGCCGCCCAGGTCCGGGATGAACGCCTGCCCCAGGCGGTGCAGCAACGGACCGCACAACAGGATCGGGATCCGTGAGGTACCGGCATGGGTGTCGATGTCGGCCTTGTGCGCGGTCTCGACATTGCCCGGGTCCAGGCGCACGATCCCGTCCTCGACGTCCCACTCGACCACCACGCCGTGCAGTTTGAGCAGATTGCCCACGATATTGACGTCCCGGATGTTGGGCACGTTGCGCAACTCGCTGGTGCCCTCGCCGAGCAGCGCGGCCACCATCGCCTTGGAGACGAAGTTCTTCGCTCCGCGCACCGTGATCTCCCCGTGCAGCGGTGTGCCGCCGTGTACCTTCATCAGGCTCATCGGTACTCCTGGTCGTGTCCTGGTCGTGTCCGTGTCGTGGTGGGCAACGCGCGTGCCCGATCGATGCCCGTGGGGCACCCCTAGCGTACGGCGCCGGGCCGAGATCGGCCGTGCGGGAGACGGCGGCGTGGGCTTCGACGCAGAACGCTCACGAACTCTTCGCAGGACCGCCGTGACCGCTCAGCGTCCGGACGGTCCGCCGCGACGGGGCCGTCGCAGCAGTTCACCCGGCGTGGGTCGGCTGCAGTGCGCCGGGTACGCATCCGGCACCGCATCCACCGGGCCCGTACTAGCGGCCAGGTCATGCCGGCACGTCTTGCCGGCACGCCATGCCGGCCCGCTCACTGCAGCAGGGCGGCCGCCTCGTCGATCGTCCTCAGGATCTCCCCGACGGGTACCGGCGCGTGCCGGTCCCGGCGGTGGCCGCCACCGGGAAGCACCACCACCCGTGCCACACCCGCATCCATGTAGGCATCCCGGGTGCGCTGGTCGAACGGGACCTTCGGGGTGATGGTCACCTCCAGCGGGCCCAGGTACGCGGGCCGGTCCACCTCACCTGCCTCGGTCCGGATCAGCGTCGTCGCCTCGCGGGCCAGGTCCGCGTCGACGTTGAACACGTACCACCCCTGCCCCTTGGTCAATGCCCTCCGGCGGGCCGGCGCGCTGGCTCCGCCGATGATGATCGGCGGCCCGCCGCCCTGGTGCGGGCGTGGCCGGGCCTGGACTCCCGAGAAGGTGGTGAACGTGCCGTGGTACTCGGGATGATCGGCGGTCCACAACTCGCGCAGCACCTCCAGGTGCGCATCGACCCGGGCACCCCGGTCCGATATCGGCACGCCGGTGGCCCGGAATCCGGCCGGCAGGTACCCACCGCCCACACCGAGCATGAACCTCCCGCCGCTGACCACATCGAGGCTGGCCGCCTGCTTGGCCAGCAGCACCGGTTCGTGCTGGGGCAGGATCAGCACCCCGGTGGCCAGGCGGATGCGCTCGGTGTGCGCCGCGATCCAACTCAGGCCCACCAGCGGGTCGAGGAACGGCAGGTACGGGTCGAAAGGCACGCTCCCGGGTGCGGGATCGGGCAGCAGCAGGTGCTCGCCGGTCCAAACCGACTCCAAGCCCGCGGCCTCCGCGTGGCGGGCCACGCGCACCGCCGCCCGCGGGTCGGCGCAGGTACCGTAGGTGGCGGCAAGATCCCCAGTTTCATCTCGTGCTCCGTGCTGTCAGTGCAATCCGGTCGGGCTGAGTGCGCAACGGCTGACTCGCTTCGTGGCTGAGCGTGCGGTCACTGCGGGAACACGCAGAACTCATTGCCTTCCGGGTCGGCCATCACGGTCCACTCCGGTAACTCCTGCACGATCCGGGCACCCCGCTCGGTCAGGGTGGTCACCGCGGCAGTCCGGTCGCGGACCTCGATGTCCATGTGCATCCGGTTCTTGGTGACCTTGCCCTCGGGGACGCGGGTGAAGAAGAAGCCGGGGCCGGGGCCATCGACCGCGACACTCGGATCGGATTCCGGAGTGTGGCCGAGCGTCGCGAGCCTGTCGATCTCCGCACGGTCGTAGTCGCGGACCCGGTATCCGTCGAGTACACCGGCCCAGAACCGGGCGAGAGCGGCAGGGTGGGCACAGTCGATCACGAGGCTACGTAGCACGGCCATCACCTCAGGCTAGCCAGCCGCCGGATCCGCGGACAGGTGATTCCTCCGCCGGCTCGATCGCCGGGCCGGCGCAAACCTGTGGCGCGATCTGCTCCGGTGCGGCACGGTGAGGGCAGAGCCGACGCCGACCGAACCGAGGAGCCCCATGGTCACCATCGCCCAGAACATCGTGGACAACCTGGCTGCCAACGGTGTGCAGCGCATCTACGGCATCGCCGGGGACTCCCTGAACGGGATCACCGAGGCGATGCGCACCTCCGAGATGGACTGGATCACGGTCCGGCACGAGGAGGCCGGGGCGTTGGCCGCCGCCGCCGAGGCCGCCACGACCGGTGAGCTGGCGGTGTGCGCCGGATCGGCCGGACCGGGGAACCTGCACCTGGTGAACGGGTTGTACGACGCCCAGCGCTCGCGCGTGCCGGTGCTGGCGCTGGCCGCACACATCCCCAGCAGTGAGATCGGCTCGGGCTACTTCCAGGAGACCACCCCCACCGACTTGTTCGCTGAGTGCAGCGTCTGGACCGAGACGGTCACCAGCACCGAGCAGATGCCCCGGGCGCTACGGATCGCGATGCAGGAGGCGGTCTCGCGCCGGGGCGTGGCGGTGCTGGTGATCCCCGGGGACGTGGCCCTGCTCCAGGCCGCGGATGAGTCGATCACCAAGGTGCAGCACGCCCGGCCCCGGGTCCTGCCCACCGAGGACGACCTGGGCCGGGCGGTACATCTGCTGAACAACTGCGACAAGGTGACGATCCTGGCCGGCGCCGGTACCGCCGGCGCGCACGCGGAGGTGCTCGCCCTGGCCGACACCCTCGCCGCGCCGATCGTGCACGCGATGCGCGGCAAGGAACACATCGCCTGGGACAACCCCTTCGACGTCGGGATGACCGGACTGCTCGGGTTCGCCTCGGGGTACCGCGCGATGGCGGAGGCGGACACGCTTCTCATGCTCGGCACCGACCTGCCCTACCAGCAGTTCTATCCAGAGGACGCCACCATCATCCAGGTCGACATCCGGGGGGAGCAGCTGGGCCGGCGGACCCGACTGGATCTGGGCCTGGTGGGCGACGTGGGTGAGACGGCCCGCGCCCTGCTCCCGCTGCTGCGGTCCAAGAACCGGCGCCACCTGGAGTCCTCGGTCAAGCATTACCAGCGCACCCGCGAGCGCCTGGACGATCTGGCGACGCCGACCCGCGGCCGCAGGGCGATCCGGCCGCAGTACCTGACCCGGCTGCTCGATGAACAGGCCTCCGAGGACGCGGTGTTCATTCCCGACGTCGGCTCCCCGGTGGTCTGGGCGGCGCGGTACCTGAGCATGAACGGGCGACGGCGGTTGATCGGCTCCTTCACGCACGGCACCATGGCCAACGCGCTGTCACAGGCAATCGGGGTTCAGTTCGCCCATCCCGATCGCCAGGTGGTGGCGATGGCCGGTGACGGTGGCCTGGCGATGCTGCTGGGTGAGCTCCTCACCGTGGCCCAGCACCGACTGCCGGTGAAGATCGTGGTGTTCAACAACTCCTCGCTGAACTTCATCGATCTGGAGATGAAGGCGGCCGGCTTCCCGCCGTTCGGCACCGAACTGGTGAACCCGGACTTCGCGGTGGTGGCCGAATCGATGGGCATCCGGGGGTTCCGGGTGGAGAAGTCCGCCGCTCTGTCCGGTGCCATCGATGAGGCCTTCGCCCAGGACGGCCCGGCGTTGCTGGATGTGGTCACCGAACCCAACGAACTGACGATGCCACCGGCGGTGACCGCTGAGCAGGTCAAGGGCTTCACCCTGTACATGATCCGCACGGTGATGTCCGGTCGCGGTGATGAGTTGATCGACCTGGCGCGGGCAAACCTGCGCCAGGTGTTCTGAGGCCATGCGCGCCGCGGCAGCGGCCACGCCGCGCTTTGGCTGTGCTCAGGCCAGCGGCAGGTCCCCGTGGCCGAGCACGAACTGGTCGTGTCGCTGCAGGAGTTGCCGCTCCTGTGCTGACGGCGCTGTGCGGCCCGCGCGCAGGAGCCGGCAGACGGCGTAGTGGCCGGTGCGCTCCCGGTACCGGTCCAGCCACTGGGCGGCCGTGCCGGCCGCGCGCTCATCGAGCCAGGGCCAGCGCGGTTTGAGGGCCCGCATGCCGCACCGCCACGGTTTGGGAGTCAGCCGAGCGCGGTAGTTGCCGTGCACAGTGCACAACCGGACGTAGATCGGGTCGGACGCGAGGGCGGTGAGGATCTCGCCGGCCTCGGCCGAATCCGGTGCAGCGTGCACGCCGGTGATGAGCACCCGGAAGCCCGCGGCGGTCCGGTAGAGGTACACCCCCAGGTGCGGCCGGACCCGGGCGAACTCCTCGATCCGCGCCGGCACCGGGTTGTCCTCCGGTCCGGCCGGCTGGTCCCGCTTGCCACGGCCGAAGAGCCGGCCGAGGGTGCTCAGCAGCCCGGGTGCGGCCTGCGCGGCCGGATCGTCGACGTCGGCGATCAGGATCCGATCGGTGTTGAGGATGGCGGCGCCGTAGGCATTGCGCGTGATCACCCCGATCAGGTCGCCGCCTGAGTCGCGGATCTCCTCAAGCACCTCCTCCCGCAAGGGCGTGCGCGGGTAGTAACCTCCGCCGAGCGGCCGGCCCGTCCGGATCTTCTGCAGCACCTCCCCTAGTCGGCGGGCGGCGACCACGGCGGCATGGCTGGGCGAGGTGACCGACCACCCCCACAGGCGCAGCACGTAGGTCTTGCCCGCGGGGTCCTGGACCCGGTCCTCCGCCGGGCTCCAGTACTTCGGCAACGGTTCCATGCCAGGCATCCTGGCACGGCTGCTGCGCCATCGCCGATCACCGCACGCCACTCAGGGTGGGCCGCGCCCAGCGCGACGTCGGGCGATACCCGGCCGCCGGATCTGCCAGGTACGTCCGCCCCTTGCGCACCGCGGGTAATAGGCGCACTCTGTGCAGTAGGACGGGGACTGACCCGGAGGTGTGTCATGTCGCAGGAACGGAAGCGATCGCATTTCGGAGCGGGTCCCATCGGAGCCCTGGCCCTGTTCGTGGGTCTGGCGGTGCTGTCGGTCGACTTTCTCGGACCGAGCGCCCAACCGGTGATGGCGGAGCCGGAGACGAAGATCACCTATCCTGACGGTTCCTCGGCCACCAGGGCCGACGCCTCGGGCTTCGACACCTGTGCGGCGCCGCCCCTGTCCACCCTCCGGGCCTGGCGCCAGAGTTCCCCGTACCGCGTGGTGAACATCTACTTCGGCGGCCGCAACCGTGGCTGCGACCAGCCCAACCTCACCAAGGCGTGGGTGCGGGACGCCCACGCGATGGGCTGGCGACTGCTGCCCACCTATATGGGTGACCAACCCAGTTGCATGCACGGTGACAAGCCCTACCGTTACACCGCCTCGAACGCGACCTCGCGCGGCAACGCCGACGCCAAGGACGCGCTGGCCCGGGCACGGTCGCTCGGTCTGCTTCCGGGCAGCGCGCTGTACGCCGATGTCGAGCACTACAACCGCGCCGACGCCTCCTGCCGTACTGCCGTGCGCAGGTACGTGTCGGCGTGGACCAAGACCCTGCACGCCTCGGGCTACCTTGCCGGTGTCTACGTACACCAGGACTCCGGTCTGCGGGACCTGGCGGCCAGTTACACCTCCTCGACCTACGCGCGTCCCGATGCGGTCTGGATGGCCCGGTGGGACGGCAACTCCTCGCTGATCGGGTGGCCGACGGCGTCCAACTCCCAGTGGGCGGTGTGGCAGCGGGCCAAGCAGTACCGCGGTGGCCACAACGAGACCTGGGGCGGGGTGCGGCTCAACATCGACAGTGACCGCGTCCGGGGACCGGTGGCCACCGTCGCCCGGACATACCGGGTCACCAGCACCACCCCGCTCAACGCCCGCACCGGACCGAGCACGTCTTCCTCGGTGGTGCGCACCTACAACCCCGGCGCGACGCTGTCGGTGGTGTGCCAGGGCAGTGGCAGCAGGGTGGGCACCACCTCGGTGTGGAACCGGCTGACGTCCGGGGCCTGGGTCAGCGATCGGTGGGTCTCGACCGCCTCCAACACCGGCTTCACCTCCGCGCTGCCCAGGTGCATGTACCCCGGCCAGGTCACCACGGCCTCACTGAACGCTCGCACCGGCCCGGGTGTCACCTACCGGACGACCGGCAGCCCGCTGCCCCGTGGTGCCTTGGCCTACGTGACCTGCCAGAGGGCGGGCTCCCGGGTAGGCACCACCACGGTGTGGAACCGGCTGCGGGACGGCCGGTGGGTGAGCGATTACTACGTCTCGAACCGGTCGAACACCGGTTACAGCGCTCCCATCCCCCGGTGCCCGTAGTGGTCCGTGGCAGTCCGTCCTCCTCGACCGTCCGCACTCCCGTACATGGCCAGCGCGAGCAGGTCCTGCGTCACGTGCGCGTGAGCGGGACGGAAGGCGTACTGGCACGCCAGTCGTAGCAGGAGGAGACGGCGATAGGCGGTGGCCCGGTCCAGTTCCGCGGGGGCCGGGTCCCAATGCTCGACGACGGTGGTCCAGAAGTCCGTGGCCGAGTCGGCAGGCCAGTGGCCCAGCAGGCGCCGCAGGTCGGTGTGCGCCCACACGTTGGCGGCATCCAGCGCCCCCTCCCCGACCGCGACGGTATCCCAGTCCAGCACACCCACCGAGGCGGTGTCGTCATCGAGTGCCGGGCCGGTGGGTGTCCGGCCGGTGGGTGTCCGGCCGGTGGGTGTCCGGCCGGTGGGTGTCCGGCTGATGAGGACCTGTCCGTCATGCAGGTCGCCGTGGATGATTCCGGCGCCGGTCGCGGGCCTGCGGTCCAGGTGATCGGCGATGAGTTCCAGCCCAGCCGGGAGCCGGGAATGGATCCGGGGAAGGTGGTGCCGCACACGCTCGATCCAGACCCCGACCCAGGCCAGTTCGGCCGCCGCGTCGCGCACCGGGAGGTCCCTCGGGACCGGGGCCCCAGCCAGGTGGCGCAACAGATGGCCCAGACCAGCGGCTCCGGCGCGTAGCACCGCAGCGCCTTGTTCGGTGCCGAGCAGCGCACGCAGGCTCTCGCCGGGCAAGGAGGAGGTGACCACCACGCCGTCACCCTCCCGGTGCTCCAGCACCGCCGGGGCGGCGAAGCCTGGCAGGCCGCCGAGCACATGCACGCCCAACCGGGCGCTACGCACGACCGCCGCGGTGCGCCCGGGCCGGAACACCCGCGCGTAGGTTCCCGCGCCCGGCGCCTGGTCCGGTGCTCCGGCACCGGCAACCACCTCGGGGCCACCCGGCAGGTAGCCCACCGCGCGCCGCTCCGGACGGTGCACCAACAGGTGCGACCCCGGCTCGGTCAGCAGGTGCGGCAGTGCCTGCAGTCGCCGGTCCGCGCCGCGCGCCTGCACCAGGACCGTACCGACCTCGGCGCCGCGACCGTCCAGCGCCGGCGCCACCAGCACGTCGGCGCCCGCCCGCGCCCCGGCCGAGGTAGCGGCCATGACGCGGCGCCGGTCGCCGTCGTCCTCGATCAGCTGCCCGGCCAGCAACTCCCCCGCCGGGCCGAGCAGTTCCAGGCTCACGCTCCCCGGGCCCCGTGGCCAGATCCGGCTCACCGACAGGTCGCCGCTGATCCCCAACCCCTCAGCGTCTGGGTGCGTCGGTCTCACCAACTCCGGCAGCATGCGCTCCTCGGCCCCTCCTCAGGTCCGCGGTCCTGAGGATTCGGCCTCATCGACCCGGACCGGCTCATGCGGCGACTATCAGTGCGATCGCTCCCCGGGGTGACACCACTTCAGGTCATGCGGCTCGCTACCGGGCCGCGATCAGCCCACCGAGCGGGCTGCCTCGATCGGCACGCTCGGCAGGTGCTTGGCCGGCAGCGTCTTGGGACGCCAGTCCGCGCGCTCGGCCTCGAACGCGACGATGTCATCCTCGCGCCCCATGGTCAGGCCGATGTCATCGAGCCCCTCCATCAGCCGCCAGCGGGTGTAGTCATCGATGGCGAAGGACGCCACGATGTCGCCACAGATCACGGTGCGTTGCTCTAGGTCCACCGTGATCTCCAGGCCGGGCTGGGCCTCGAGGGCCTTCCAGATCAGTTCGATGTCCTCCTGGGCGACCTCGGCGGCCAGCAGGCCCTGCTTGCCGGAGTTGCCGCGGAAGATGTCGGCGAACCTGGCCGCCAGCACCACCCGGAAGCCGTAGTCCTTCAGCGCCCACACCGCGTGCTCGCGGGAGGAGCCGGTGCCGAAGTCCGGCCCGGCCACCAGCACGGAGCCGGAGCGGTAGACCTCGTGGTTGAGCACGAACTCGGGGTCATTGCGCCACGCGGCGAACAAGGCGTCCTCGAACCCGGTGCGGGTCACGCGCTTGAGGTAGACCGCCGGGATGATCTGGTCGGTGTCGATGTTGCTGCGCCGCAGGGGAACGCCGATCCCGGTGTGCGTCGTGAACTTCTCCATCGTTCTCCCTCTCAGACGTGCATCAACGCGTTGGGGTCCAACGGCGCCAGTGGGGTGCCGTCGAAACTGGTCAGATCCACCTCGGTGTCCCACTCCAGGTCGGCCACCGCAGACAGGGTGCCGCGTACCGCGGTCGCCGCAGCCACGAGCGGGGAGACCAGATGGGTGCGCCCACCCTTGCCCTGGCGGCCCTCGAAGTTGCGGTTGGAGGTGGAGGCCGCCCGCTCACCGGGGGCGAGCTGGTCGGGGTTCATACCCAGGCACATCGAGCAACCGGCGTTGCGCCACTCGGCGCCGAAGTCGGTGAAGATCTGATCCAGACCCTCGGCCTCGGCCTGCAGCCGGACGCGGGCCGAGGCAGGGACGACCAGGACGCGCACGTCGTCGGCCTTCTTGCGGCCCTTGATCACCTTGGCCACCGAGCGCAGGTCCTCGATCCGGCCGTTGGTGCACGAGCCGATGAACACCGTGTCCACCGCGACCTCCCGCAGCGGGCGCCCGGGCACCAGGTCCATGTACTCGATCGCCCGCTCGGCGGCGGTGCGCTCGTTGTCCTCGGCGATCTCCTCGGGCACCGGCACCGACGCGGACAGCGGCAGCCCCTGACCGGGGTTGGTGCCCCAGGTCACGAACGGCTCCAGATCCGATGCCTCGAGCACCACCTCGGCGTCGAAAGTCGCGTCGTCATCGGTGCGCAGCGTCCTCCAGTACTCCACCGCGGCGTCCCAGTCCGCACCCTCGGGGGCGTGCGGGCGGCCCTTGAGGTAGGCGAACGTGGTCTCATCCGGGGCGATCATGCCCGCACGTGCGCCGGCCTCGATCGACATGTTGCAGACCGTCATCCGCGCTTCCATGGACAGGTTGCGGATCGCCTCACCGCGGTACTCCAGCACGTAGCCCTGACCGCCGCCGGTGCCGATCTTGGCGATGATCGCCAGGATGATGTCCTTGGACGTGGTGCCCGGGGGAAGTTCGCCGTTGACGGTGATCGACATCGTCTTGAACGGCGTCAGTGGCAGGGTCTGGGTGGCCAGCACGTGCTCCACCTCGGAGGTACCGATGCCGAAGGCCAGCGCACCGAAGGCACCGTGGGTGGAGGTGTGGGAGTCACCGCAGACCACCGTCATGCCCGGCTGGGTCAGACCGAGCTGGGGCCCCACGGCGTGCACGATGCCCTGATCGGCATCGCCCAGGGAGTGCAGCCGGATCCCGAACTCCTCGGCGTTGTTGCGCAGCGTCTGGATCTGGGTGCGCGAGGTGGGGTCGGCGATCGGCAGGTCGATGTCGAGGGTGGGGGTGTTGTGGTCCTCGGTCGCCAGGGTCAGGTCCGGGCGCCGTACCTGACGCCCGGCCAGGCGCAGGCCCTCGAACGCCTGCGGGCTGGTCACCTCGTGCACCAGGTGCAGGTCGATGTAGAGCAGGTCCGGTGCCCCTGCATCGCCGCGGCGCACCACATGGTCGCGCCAGACCTTCTCAGCCAGAGTTCCGGCCATCGCCATCACCTTCCACTTCTTCCAGCGGGCGGTTCCGCCCGGTTCACCACAGGATCCTCGCCCTGCCGCGCAGCGGGACTTGCGTCTCACGTCCCGAGACGGCAGTATCGTCCTATGGACAACTCTAGCGGAGTCGGCGTGCTGGATAAAGCCGCCACCGTGCTCGGTGCCCTGGAGGCCGGGCCCGCCACCCTGGCGCAACTGGTCGCTTCCACCCATCTGGCCCGCCCCACCGCGCACCGCCTGGCGGTCGCCCTGGAGCACCACCGGCTGGTCGCGCGGGACATGCAGGGCCGCTTCATCCTGGGCCCCCGGTTGGCCGAACTGGCCTCGGCCGCGGGCGAGGACCGGCTGCTCGCCGCAGCCGGATCGGTGCTGACCGCCCTACGTGACCACAGCGGCGAGAGCGCGCAACTGTTCCGCCGCCAGGGTGATCAACGCATCTGCGTGGCCGCGGCGGAGAAGCAGATGGGGTTGCGCGACTCCATCCCGGTGGGGGCCACGCTGACGATGGAGGCCGGCTCGGCCGCCCAGGTCCTGCTGGCCTGGGAGGAACCGGATCGGTTGCACCGAGGCCTGCACGGCGCGAAGTTCACCGCCACGGTGCTCTCCGGGGTCCGACGACGTGGCTGGGCACAGTCGGTTGCCGAACGTGACGCCGGGGTCGCCTCGGTCTCCGCGCCGGTGCGCGGACCGTCGGGCCGGGTGATCGCCGCGGTGTCCATCTCCGGGCCGGTGGAGCGGATGACGCGCATGCCCGGCCGGCTGCACGCCAACGCGGTGATGGCAGCCGCAAACCGCCTCACCGACGTGCTGCGCTCCACCCCGGAGGACTGAACCGCGGCGGCGGGATCGCCGCTACGGCCTCCTGAGGTCCATACTCAGCCGCGCTTCGAGCGGGGATGCTCGATCCGGGTGGTGTCGAACAACTCGGCCACGGCATCCTTGATGGGCTGCTGACCGCCGACGACCTCCAGCACCATCCCGGCGGTGGCCGGGCTGTCCAGCAACGCGACGATCACTGCGGCCACATCGGCACGGGATACCTCGCCCCGGGCCACCGCGGACCTAAGTTCCACCAGGCCGGTGGCCTCATTGTTGGTCAGCATGCCCGGACGCAGGATGGTCCAGTCCAGATCCATCGCCTGGACCGCCTCCTCCGCGGCGCCCTTGGCGCGCAGGTAGGCGGCGAAGACCTCCTCCACGTCCGGTCCGGGGTCCCTCGTGGCCCGCATCGCCGAGATCAGCACGTGCCGGCGCACGCCGGCCCGGACGGCAGCCCTGGCGAACAACTCGGCCCCGGCCCGGTCCATCGTGTCCTTGCGAGCCGCTCCGCTCCCGGGGCCCGCCCCGGCGGCGAAAACCGCAGCATCGGCGCCGGCGAGAGCGTCGGCCACCAAGGCCTCATCGGTCTGCTCCAGGTCCAGCACCTGCGCCTGCGCGCCGATTCTCTCCAAGTCGCCGACATGATCGGGATTGCGAACCAGGCCAACTGGCGCATCACCGCGCTCAACGAGGCGGCGCAGTAGATGCATGGCGATCTGTCCGTGCCCTCCTGCAATGACTACTCGCATGTTCGCCACCGTAGGCACACCGGGCGCCGGGCGCTCGTTGAACCACCCCGGAGCCTCGGTCTCGCCGAGATCTCCGGGGTGGTCCCCTCACACGTGATCAAGCCAGATCACGCACGATCAACCGCGGTTCAGCCCCCCACCACACTGTCGGACAGTTCGGCGTAGGCCGACTCGGCGGCCTCCTCCGGAGTGGACTGGCCGAAGACCACCTCAAGGCCGATCCGCTGGATCAGTTCCTGAGCCACGCTGCCGCCCTCGGGCGGGATCGGCGGCGGGGAGTCCACGACGTCGGCGATGTCATCGATGTACTCCGACACCCGCACGTCGGCCTCGGTGAGATCATCAAGCATCGCCTCACGCACCGTCAGATTCGGCGCGATGCCCCGCTCGGCGAGGACGATCGGAGCCGCCTCCTCGCTGTTGAGCATGAAATCCAGGAACGCGGCAGCCTCCTCCTGGTGCGGGCTGGTCTCGGCGATGGAGAAGAACATTGAGGCCTTGTAGTACGTCCCGCTGGGTGAGTCCCCGGCGTTGGAACTGGGCCGCAGCGCGATCTCGATGTCGGTCCCGGAGGCGTCCTCCACCGCGGCCAACTGGTTACTCCACCAGAAACTCATCGCACTCTGCCCGGTGCCGAACAGGGACTGGTCCAAGGGTGCCGAGATGTCATCGGCCTGGGTCGCCGGGTCCGGTGCTGCGCCGCTCTCGGTGAGTTCCTCGATGTAGGCGTAGTACTCGGCCAGGTCGGCGGCCTCGAACCCGAGCCCGCCGTCGTCGGTGAACAGACTGAGCCCGCGCTGGTTGAGCCACGCCTCGGCAGCGTGGTCGGAGATGATCGGAGACGTGCCGTACCCGACTCCCGAGTCACTGATCTGCTGGCCGATCTCGAGGTAGTCGTCCCACGTCCAGGTGGTGTCATCAGGCAGGTCCACGCCGGCCTCCTCGAACACCGCCGGGTTGAGCAGGGCGACCTGGGCGTTGATCCCCGCGACCGCAGCGAACAGCCCGTCGGGCGTGCGCCCGTTGTCCACCGTGCCCTCATCCCATTCGCTGAAGTCGATCGGGAGGTTCTCCAGATCGGCCAGACTGCCACGGGCGGCGTACTCGGACAGGAACTGCAAGTCCATCTGGATGATGTCGGGCATGTCCCCGCCGGCGGTCATCGTGGCCAAGCGATCCCAGTAGGCCGACCAGTCGGCGTACTCGGCCTGAACCGTGACACCGGGGTTCTCGGCCTCATAGGCCTGGATGGCCTCCTCGGTGATCCGGTGCCGCAGGTCCGAGCCCCACCAGTACATCCGCAGTTCGACGTCCTCGCCGGAGGTTTCCTCACCGTCGGCCGCACCGTCCTCGGCGCCACTGTCCGGTTCCGGTTCATCCGAGGGCGCATCCTGGGCACACCCTGCCACGACCAACCCGGCCCCGAGCACGAGCGCGGTGGCAAACCGTAGCCGTCGTCTGCTTCTCACTGCTGTCATGACTCCATCGTCCTCTCGAAGGTCACGCTTTCATGCGGGCTGGGCGTGGCGCCGGGGTCGGTCGAGACCCAAGCCGCCGGAGCGCCCCACGTCACTGCTTCTGTTGCACCACGGGGTGTGTGGTGCTCCGCAGCATAAGCGGCTATGCACACACGCGGTAACGCTTTCGCAATCTGTGTCCGGATCGTGATGCACGGGACCGGCTGCGCGGACACCTCGAGGTGGGGGATGCGTTGACGTCGGTCAGTTGATGCCGTCGAGGAACTCTGCGACCAGCGGACCGGAGGTGGCCGCCCCGTACTCCCCGTCCTCGACGAAGGCCGCCACGGCCAGGTCGCCCTGGATGGCGATTACCCAGGTACGGATGGCTTCGCCGCTGCCGTGCTCGGCGGTGCCGCTCTTGGCCACCACCGGAGGGCCGTCGACATCGGCGAGCATCGGCGTGGTGCCATCGACGACGACGGCGCGCATCGCCTGGCGCAGCACAGCGGCTTCCTCATGAGTCAGCGGGGAGGTCTCGGTGGCCTGGGCACCCTCGCCGCCGTCGGTTCCGTCACCGTCGTCGCCGGGAACCCCGGTGGCTCCGTCCTCCTCGGACTCCCCGGCCGCTCCGTCGTCGTCGCCGGTGGCACCGGCCTGGTCCCCGGTGGCGCCGTCGTCGTCCCCGGTGGTGCCGCCCTCGTCCCCGGTGGTGCCGTCCTCGTCGTCAGCACCGCCGTCGTCGCCGTCGGTACTCGAATCCTGGGTGTCGCCCCCTTCGGGAACGTCATCGCCCTCGGCACCCTCAGCAGGGTCGGCGGTGAGGTCGGCAAGGTTGCGGATCAGGGTGGGACGCACCGTCTGCCCGGCGGACAAGGACGCGGCGACCACCGCCATGCCCATCGGGGAAGCGAGCACCTGGCCCTGACCCATCATGGCCGCCGCGTGGTTGGTGGCTCCCACCTCCTGTGGCACCGAACCCAGGAACAGCGGATACCCGAACTCCCCGGAGTCCAGCAGTCCCAGCGCCGTGGCGGCCGAGGCGAGATCGGCCGGACCGATCCGGTCGTGCTGGGCCAGGAACGTGGTGTTGCACGAGTGCGCGATCGCCTCGGTCATGGTGATGTCACCGAGCATCTCGTCCGGATAGCCCGGGTTGTTGGAGAACGTGCGCCCGTCCACCGTGAGCGTCTCGGGGCACTGCACGGTGTCCTCCAGTTCCATCCCCTCGCGCAGCATGGCCAGAGCGGTGACCATCTTGAAGGTCGAGCCGGGGGCGTACTGGCCCAGGGTCGCGGTGGACCAGCCCTGCGATCCCGGGCCGCTGGCCACCGCCAGGACGTGGCCGTCGGAGGGCCGCAGCGCCACCAGGGCACTGGCCGGCTCCACCTCGGCGAGGATCTTCTCGGCCAGGACCTGCATGTCGGCGTCCAGGGTGGTCTCAAGATCGATGCCGTCGCCCGCGTCGAAGGTGAACACCTGCGTGGGCTCGGCGCCCTCGGGCTGCCCGTCGCCGGCGGCTTCGGCGCCTGTTCCCCCGCCATCGGTCTCGCCACCGGCGCCGTCGTCGTCCTCGCCGGCACCCTCGCCGTCATTGGCACCCTCGCCGGCGTCGGAGACCGGGGCGCCGTCGACGACGGAGATGGCCACGGCAGGTCTGCCGCGCAGGACCTCCTCGTACTGGGCCTGCAGGCCGGACAGTCCGATGATGTCACCGGCCTCGATGCTTCCCTCGGAGTTCTCGATGATCTCGGCGGTGGCCTCCCCCACCCGGCCCAGCACCGGGCGGGCGAAGGACTCGGTGGGGCCCTGGATGCGCACCCCGGAGACGAAGTGCACTCCGTCCAGGGCGCGCAGGGTGTCCAGGTCCAGGCCCTCAGGGTTGTCCTGGGGGATCACCACCGCGTCCACGAACGCCCGCGGGCCGTAGGCCAGGACCCGGTCGGCGTAGGCCTGCGGGTTGGAGAAGTCCAGTTCCTCGGCCAGTGCCAGCGCGGCGTCGGCCCAGTCGTCGGACTCGATGAACGTCTTGTCGATCCCGATCCGGAAGACCGGTCGCTCCGCCACCAGGATCTCCCCGTCACCATCGAGAATGGCACCCCGGTCGGCATCGGTTCGCTCGACCACGAACACCCCGTTCTCACCGAGTTCACGGGCGATCAGGTCCCGGGACCAGGTGGCGTGCCAGGTCTCGGAGTCCTCGGCGGACAAGTGCACCGAGATCGGGTAGGACCAGGTCTGCTCCGAGCCGGGCATGCTCCAGTGCCAGCGCATCGCCGCATCGGCGGCCAGGCCCTCATCCTCCTCGTACGGGCTGGAGACCCAACTGACCTCCACCTCCCGGTCGATGCCCTCCATCTGCGCAAGGGCCGCATCGACGTCAGCCTGGGCGATCTCGCGCTCCTCGGCGCCCATCGGGGCCTCGGAGAAGTCCCCGCCGGCCATCGCCTCGGCCAGCGCCTCGGCGGCGGTCAACTCCGGGGCAGGGGCGTCGGCGTCGGCGTCCTCGCCGTCGGTCGGAGACGAGCAACCGGCCAGGAAGAGCCCGACGGCGGTCAGGGTGGCCACGAGAACCGATGCCGTTCTCCTGGGGTGCTGCTGGACCATCACTGCGTCCTCCTCCCGACCGCACAGTGCTCGCGGGCAGGCGCCGGCGAAACCATGATCCGAGGGTAGCCCGGTGCCGGCGCGGGTTTGCGGGGCACGCGCCGGAGTGGGTCACAGCCGTACCCCGCTGGGACTCCGGCAGGAGCGCCGTGAATCATCGGAGGCATGGACGCCGTCGGCCCCGAGCCGGCCACAAAGCAGAGAACCCCCGGCTTTCGCCAGGGGTTCTCGCGTGTAGCCCCGACCGGATTCGAACCGGCGTTACCGCCTTGAGAGGGCGGCGTCCTAGGCCACTAGACGACGGGGCCGAGCAGCCCGACGATCATACCGGAGCACACGGGGTGCTCTGCACATCGTCGGCGCTGGGGTACCAGGACTCGAACCTAGACTAACTGAACCAGAATCAGTCGTGCTGCCGATTACACCATACCCCAAGGGGGTATGACGTCAGAGTGTCCCGCGCGCACCGAAACAACCCCGGACGTCCTACCAGCCGGTAACTCTACCCGAGCCCGGTGGCCGCGCCCAAACCCGTGGGGGTGGGAGATCTCACATGCCCGACGGCGACTGCGTCCTGGAGCCTGTCGGCGGCGTGCGCAGGTGCTCGGGCAGCCGGGATGGGTCAGGATGGGCGAATGAATCAGATCGCCCGTCACCTGATGATCCGCGGCCACGTTCAGGGCGTGGTGTACCGCCAGAACTGCCGGTGCCGGGCCGAACAACTCGGTGTGGACGGATGGGTGCGAAACACCCCGGACGGCAACGTCGAGGCACACGTGCAGGGTCCGGCCGAGGCCGTGCAGACGTTGATCGACTGGGCCCACGAGGGACCCCGGCACGCCCAGGTGACCGAGGTGGAGACGCAGGAGGCCGAGGCCCAGAACCTGCATGGATTCGAGGTGCGCTGACCGACCGAGCAGCGCCCTGCCCGGGCGGCAAGTGCCGGACGAGCCACGAACCGAGTGCATCGGCCCGGACGCGTCCCGCCGGTCGTGGACCCGCGCTCGCTCTGCGTCCGGGTTCCTGCGGTCAGGGTTCCAGCAACACCGTGAGTTCGGACAGGCCGGCGATCACCTCGATGCCCTCCGCGCGTGCCGCCTCGGGATCCTCGGCGAAGGCTCCCCCACGCCGTCGACCGGGGCGGTCCAACCACACTCCACGCAGGCCCGCGGCGCGGGCGGCACGAGCGTCGAGGTCCAGTTCGTCGCCGACGTAGACCGTGGCGGCCGCGTCGGTGCCGAGCAGCCGGCAGGCCTCGGTGAAGACCCGCGGGTCGGGCTTTCCCACACCGAAGGTGTCCAGGGTGACCAGCAGGGGCACGTCATCGGCCAGGCCGCACCGACGCAGCTTCTGCTCCTGCATCGCCCGCTGCGCGTTGGTCACCGCGCCGACGGCCAGGCCACGGCCGGACACCTCGCGCACGCAGGCCAGGGCGTCGTCGAACGGGCGCCAGGCCGCCGCGAAGGCCTCGTTGTAGCGGGCATCCCACCGCGCGAACAGGTCATCATCGTCGTGCAAGGGCGGACCGCCGAATGCCTCGTGAAGCTCGGCGGCACGCGCCCGGCGCTGCTCGGTGTGCGTGATCTCGCCGCGGGTGAAGCGCCGGTAGTAGCCGCGGGCGTCGGCACGCCACAGGGCCAGCATCTCGGCGTGCTCCTCAGCACCGACGTGGGGCAGGTACTCCTGTGCGACGGCCTCGATCGCCGCCGCGAACGCCCCGGCGGTGTCCACGAGGGTGTCATCGACGTCGAACAGCACGGCCTCGACGCCGGGTCGGTCTGCTGCAGCCACCGCAGGCTCCCGGTCTCCCCGACCTTCCTGGTGTCCCTGGTCTGGGTCACCCGCCCGGGACGACCCAACACCCGCGGCACCGAACGCGGGATCCGCACGCACGCCGTCGGGCCTGCTAGTCATCCAGGTCGGTGCGCAGGGAGCGCAACCGCGCGAGCGACTCATCCTTGCCGAGGATCTCCATGGACTCGAACAGCGGCGGGGAGACCCGCCGCCCGGACAGCGCCACCCGCAACGGGGTGAAGGCGAACCGCGGCTTGATCCCCATGCCCTCCACGATCGCCTCGCGCAGGAGGTGCTGGGTGTGGCCGGCACCGAAGTCCTGGCTCGGCTCCAGCGCGGCGATGGCGGCATCGAGCACGTCAGCGGCCTCGGGACGCAAGGCGTTCAGCGCATCCTCCTCCCGGGGCAGGTCGGCGTGCGTGCGGAAGAGGAACCCGAGCATCCCCACCGACTCCCCCAGCAGCACCATGCGCTCCTGGATCAGCGGAACAGCCTGGGTGAGCAGGTGCTGTTCAGCCTCGTCGAGGCCCTCCCAGGTCTCCGCGCCGACCAAGCCGGCCTCGTGCAGGTAGGGCACCACCCGGGCGCCGAACTCGGTCTCGTCGAGCAACCGCAGGTGGGCGGCGTTGATGGCCTCGGCCTTCTTCACATCGAACCGCGCCGGGTTGGGGTTGACGTCGGCGATGTCGAAAGCGGCCACCAGTTCCTCGCGGGTGAAGATGTCCCGGTCCGGTGCGATCGACCAGCCCAGCAGGGCCAGGTAGTTCAGCAACCCCTCGGGCAGGAAGCCCCGCTCACGATGGGTGAACAGGTTGGACTCGGGATCGCGTTTGGACAGTTTGCGGTTGCCCTCACCGCGCACCAGCGGCATGTGCCCGAACGCCGGCACCGCCTGCGCCAGCCCCAGGTCGATCAGCGCCCGCCACAGCACCACCTGGCGCGGGGTGGAGGAGAGCAGGTCCTCACCGCGCAACACGTGGGTGATGCCCATCAGGGCGTCGTCGAGGGGGTTGACCAGGGTGTACAACGGCTGACCGTTGCCGCGCACGATCACGAAGTCCGGGACCGAGCCGGCCGCGAAGGTGATCTGCCCGCGGATGAGGTCGTCCACCACGATGTCGGTTTCGGGCATCCGGATCCGCAGCACCGGGGTGCGGCCGGCGTCGCGGTAGGACTGCTTCTGCTCCTCTGTCAGGTCGCGGTCGAATCCGTCATAGCCGAGTTTGGGGTCCCGCCCGGCCGCCCGGTGGCGCTCCTCGATCTCCTCCGCGGTGGAGAAGGACTCATAGGCGTGCCCGGCGGCAAGCAGTTGGGCGGCAACGTCGGAGTAGATGTCCATCCGCTGCGACTGCCGGTAGGGCCCGTGCGGTCCGCCGACCTCCACGCCCTCATCCCAATCCAGGCCCAGCCAGCCCAAGGCGTCGAGCAGCTGGTGGTAGGACTCCTCGCTGTCCCGGGCGGCGTCGGTGTCCTCGATCCGGAACACGATCTTGCCGCCGTGGTGGCGGGCGTAGGCCCAGTTGAACAGGGCGGTGCGGATCAGGCCGACGTGCGGGGTGCCGGTGGGTGAGGGGCAGAACCGCACACGCACATCGGCGCCGGTTGCGAAGTCTGGGGTAGCCATGATCCCCCACCCTATCGAGCAACTCGCCCCGCCTAGATCCTCATCTCAGCGCCCAGATCGCACGCCTCGTGACGACACCGGCAGCACGCCGGCGACGTCCACAGGCGAGGTGGCAGGACCGCGACTAGCGCCGCATCACCGGGTTTGCCAGGGTCCCGATGCCCTCGACCTCCACCTCCACGCGCTGACCGGCCTCGATCGGGCCGACCCCCGCGGGGGTTCCGGTGAGCAGGACGTCGCCGGGCAGCAGGGTGAACAGCGAGGAGGCGTAGGCGATCAGCTCCGGCACCTTGTGCACCATCTGGGCGGTTGAGCCGTCCTGCCGCAACTCACCGTCCACCCGGGCCTGCACCCGCAGGTCTGCCACGTCCAGGTCCATCGTGATGACCGGGCCGAGGGGGCAGGAGGTATCGAACATCTTGCCCCGGGTCCAGGTCTTGTCCTCGGACTGCACATCGCGCGCGGTGACGTCGTTGGCCACCGTGTAGCCGAAGATCACATCGCCTGCGCGCTCGGCCGGCACGTCCTTGCAGATCCGGGAGATGACGACGGCGAGCTCGGCCTCGTGATGCACCTCGCTGGAGTAGGACGGCAGCAGGATCGGGTCATCTGGTCCGATAACCGCGGTGTTCGGCTTGAGGAACACCAGCGGCCGCTGCGGCACCTCGTTGCCCAGTTCGGCGGCGTGCTCGGCGTAGTTGCGCCCGATCCCCACCACCTTCGACCGGGGGATCACCGGGGCGAGCAGCCGTACCGAGTCGATCGGCACCCGCTGGCCCGTGGGGTCGATCGGGGTGTACAGCGGGTCGCCGGAGAGCACCACCAGGTCGTTGTCGTCGACCACGCCATAGCGCGGGTCATCACCGAGGGCGAACCGTGCGATCTGCATGATCCTCACCCTACTGCCACCGCCGGAGCCCCCCACCAGCCCGCATGGGACCCGCCTGACCCGCGCAGCCCGCATAGCCCGCGCAGCCCGCATGCGCCGCGCAGCCCGCATAGCCGCGCAGCCCGCATAACCCGCGCAGCCCGCATAGCCCGCGCGGCTCTTCGTGCACACGCCGCCCCCAGCCGCCCGTCCACCACCCGATCCCGGTCGGGTGCGGTGAGACCGGATCCGCAGATCGCCGGGCTCACGGGCGCATGCCCGGTCTCGCCGCGCCATGCGCAGTCGGTACCGTGGGCGGATGCAGACGAGAGCGCGCACGCGCATCGTAGGGGTCGACACCGCCCGCGGGCTGGCGGTGCTGGGCATGTTCGTGGCGCACCTGGGGATGGAGCGCCACAGCGAGATCTGGACCACCACCGGCTGGTTCTTCCTGGGCGACGGGCGGCCCTCGGCGCTGTTCGCGATGCTGGCCGGGATCGGACTGGTCTTCATGACCCGCCGCGCCCAGGACGACCCGGCCAGGTTCGCCTTCCAGCGCGGTCGGATCCTGCGCCGGGCCCTGATCCTGTACCTCCTCGGCTACGGCCTGGTGTTCCTGGGCACCCCGGTGGCGGTGATCCTGCCCGCCTACGCGGTGTTGTTCGTCGTGGCTGTGCCGTTCCTACGAATGAGCGCCGTGGCGGTGCTCGGGTGCGCCGGTATCGTGCTCGCGATCGGACCGCAGATCCTGGTCCTGACCCGGCACGCTTTCCACGGTGAAGCCGGCCCGGTGCACGAACTGGCGCTGCTTCCCGGCTTGGCCGAGGTGTGGTCCGGCTACTACCCGGCGATCACCTGGTTGGCCTACATCCTGGTGGGCGTAGCGGTGGGCAAGACCGACCTGCGCTCCCCGAGGGTGGCTACCGCCCTCCTTGGTATCGGGTCCGTGGTCGCCGCGCTGGGCTACGGCGCCGGAGCGTTCGCCGAAGGCGCTCTGGTCGGACGGGAGGGCACGATCGCCTTCGACCTGATCACCATCGAGCCGCATGCCAACTCGACCCCGGAGATGCTGGGCAACGCAGGCTTCGCCGTGGCACTGCTGGGCCTCTGCCTGCTCGCGATGTCCCTGGCACCGCTGCGCGTGATCGCCGCTCCCCTGAACGCCGTCGGGGCGATGTCGCTGACGATCTACAGCCTGCACATCGTCTATATCGCCATCCTGGGCACCGACGCGGTCTGGTACCCGGTCTCGAACTGGCCGCTGATCTGGTTGGTGCTGGCCAGCCTGGCATTCGCCATCATCTGGCAGAAGACCTTGGGCCAAGGACCGCTGGAACGCCTGCTCGCCCGATTGATCGGTTCCCGCCGCCCCCCGGCGTCCGGACCGGGACCCACGCCCCCCGGATCGCACCATCAGGTTTCGCCGCAGTACCCGGCACCGGGGCAGCACCACGTTCCCCCTCCACCAGAGTCCGCCCAGTACCAGGCGCCGCAACGACCCGGAGCATCGACGACGCCACCACCTGCCCCTGTCCCCCACTACCAACCCCCGCAGGCAGCGCCGGTGCAGCACCCGCCCCACCAGCACCCCTACTATCCTGCGAGCCCCGACCCGCAGACCCCAGCAACACACCAGGTCCCCGTGCAGCACCAGGGTCCACCGCCATACCCACCGGCCGCACCGGCACCGCCATACCCACCGGCCGCACCGCCACCGCAACACCGGGCTTAGCCGCACCGGGCAGGCCTGGGACCCAGCCGCGGGCGGCCGGGTGCGGGGCGGGGTAGTCAGGTGTGCCAGGTGACCCCGGCGGACGTCACGGTGGCCGTGACATCGTTCGCGTGCACATAGGTGTGGTGGCGCCCGCAGAGGAGCGCGCCGTTGTCCATGTCGGTCGGGCCGCCATCGGCCCAATGCCGGACGTGGTGAGCATCGCACCATTGCGGAGGAATCGTGCAACCCGGGTACGAGCAGTGCTTGTCACGATGCCACAGCGCCCGATGCTGTCCAGGGGTGAACAACCTCTTGTCGTGCCCCATCTCGAGGATCTGACCCTCGGTGCCGAGCACGGCCGGAATGATGGAACCATCGCAGGCCAGCCGTCGCACCGTCGTCGGGGAGAGCACTTGTCCGGTCATGGTGATACCCGCACCATCGACGCCCTCGGTCAGCGCGGTGAGCGGAATCGTCACCATCACCTGCGCCTTGGTGGTCTGCGAGACGCCCTCCGGAGCGGAGACACCGCGCCGGACGATCGTCAGGAGCGCGTCGGCTCGCCGTTGGGCGGGCGTTCGCGGATCGGCGGCGCCGTCGTCGTCCTTCTCGGGCGCCGACAACGCAGAGATCGCCGCATCCACAACGGCCGCGCCTTCGGGCTCGACGACGAGTCGGTACTCCGTCAGGTCCTCACCCACCGGGAGGGAGTGCAGGGAGCGGAAGGTTCGCCCACGCCGTTCGGACTCCTCCTTCTCCCGGGCAGGTTTGATGATCTTGCGCGAGGTCCCCAGGACTACGCGCAGCTGTCGGTCGGTCCAGCCGTGCTTGCGGATCACCGACTCCGGATCCCGGTCGATCCCCAACGCATCCCGGGCCAGCCCGCGTGGGCCGAAAGTGTCGGTGGCGCCCTGATTGATCGTCGTCATCGCCGCGGCCAGCGCGTCCGGGGGTGAGTGCGGAGCCACCTCGTCGTGGAACTGCACGATCGCCGCCGCCCGCGAGGGGCCCAACTCCGCCCGATCGAATGCGGCCAGCGTGCCGCGCAGGGGCGCGTCCTGCTTTGCCTGCCCGCCGTCCTGCTCGGCCAGCCCGTCGTCGGCGGCGCCGCCCTGCGCTGGATCAAGCTGGGCGACGGCGCCACCCTCCTCCTGCGCGCCACCTGGCCCCGTGCCCAACCCGGGCCCACCGTTCAGCGTCCGGACCGCCTCGGCCAGTCGCACGGTCATCAGGGCGTGCCCCACCGGGGGCATCGGCGCTTGCCGAGCTTGCGCCTGGGTCAGGTAATCCACTGGTGTCAGGCAGCGGTCGCGCGGAATCCCTCGGTCGATCACCTCGGCCGTGGCGCGCACCTCGGCCCGCGACAACTGGTGCCGTACCCGGCCCAGTGCACCCAACACCTCCACCAGGTCACCTTCGGGAACACGCCACCACTCCCCCTGGGCCAGGGCGTCCAGGGTCAGGGCCATCTGCGCCAGCAGCGACGGCGCTTGCGTCACCGTACCGACGTCGATGGTCTGGTCGTTGGCCATGGAACAACCGTACTAACGACCACCGACATTCGGTCGCCGAAGGGTCCCGGGCCACGGCAGGCGGTCTCACCCTGGTGGACGCTCGGTGAGGCCGGTTCAAGGAACCATGCACCTCAGGCAGAGCCGGGGAGGCGACCATGGCCAAGGATCGCAAGGCGAAGCGTGCTGAACGCCGGCGTGTGCGCGCCGCCCGCAAGATGTGGGACCAGGGCCCGCGGAACCGGGCGCGGGAACGAGAGCACCTGGCCGTCACGTGCGGGGAGCGGGTGTGGTCGCATCTGCGGAGTCAGGCGGCCCTCGGGCCCCGCGCGAACCTCAGTTCGCCGAACCCGCCCGGTGGGATCCTGATCGGGCGCTACTGACCGCCGCGCCCTGCGACCACCGCCGGCGGCGTGACCAATCCCACCACCCCGGCCCCAGCGTGAGGCCTGGGGTTCGGCGATCTGTGCGTGTTACGGTGCCCGGTCCGTCCTCTCTGAAAGGAACTCGCACTGTGACGAGGAAACTGCTGGCCACCGCTGCCACCGCTGCCGCCCTGATCGCCCTGGCCGCGTGCAGCGAATCCGCCCCGCAGGACCCCGGTCCCGAGGATGCCGAGGCACCGGGAGTGGAAGAGCAGGACGGCATGCCCGAGATGCCGGAGATGCCCGAACCCGATGTCGCGGACGTCCCCGACGTGGTCGCCACCGTGAACGGCACCGACATCGCCGGCGACGAATTCGTCACGCTGTACCAGATGCAGTTCCAGCAGATGGCGATGGAGTCCCAGGCGTCCGGGCAGGAGGTCGACCAGGACGAGTTGAAGTCCCAGACGTTGAACTCCATGGTCGACAGCGAACTGCTGGTCCAGGATGCCCATGAGCGCGGATACGAGGCCAGCGAGGAGGACGTCGAGGCCCTCCTGGAGCAGACCGCCACATCCAACCAGATGGAGTCGGTGGAGGAGTTGCTGGGCGTCTACGCCGAACAGGGCGTCACCGAGGAACAGGTCCGGGACGATGCCCAGACCCAGCTGCTGGTCCAGGAACTGGTCGAGAACGACATCGAGGTCGACGAACCCACCGACGAGGAGGTCGTCGAACTCTACGAGTCCATGGGTCTGGGTGAGGACGAGGAGAACGGCTACGAACTGGAGGAGATCCGCCCGGAACTGGAGGCTCAGGTGCGTAACCAGAACCGCTCCGAGGCCGTCGGAGCCCACGTGGATGATCTTCGCAGCGACGCCGAGGTGCAGACCTACCTGTGACGCGGTCCCGGGCAACACGCCACGGACACGATCGAGACGCGGCCGACCCCGCTCGGTAGGGGCACCCGCATGGGACCAAGGCCCTCTACCGGCACCGGTATCCCTCCATAGGCTGGTGGCATACCACCCGGGGTGACGCGTACGCACGCCCCATTCCGTCCCAGTCAAGGAGGAGGCCCCTATGGCCCTGCACACCGACATCCCCACCTCGGCCGACATCGAGCGGCTCGCCGCCGTACGCGACGAGCCCTGTGTGTCGATCTACCTGCAGACCTCACCGGTCAGCGCGGACAATGAGGGCGCCCGCATCGAATTGCGCAACGCGATGAGCGATGCCGCCAACCAGTTGAGTGAAGCCGGGGTGGAGCGGCGCCAGATCGAGGCGATCACCGAACACGCCGAGGCGCTGCGCGCCGATGCGTCGTTCTGGAACTACCTGTCCAACTCCCTGGCGATCTTCCTCACTGCCTCCGAGACCCACACCTTCCGCCTGCCGAGCAGACTGACGAGTGTCCAGGAGGTTTCCGACCGCTTCCACATCAAGCCGATCCTGCGCGCAGTCACCTTCCCGCACACTGCGTTCGTGCTGGCGTTGTCGGCGAACGCCGCCCGGTTGGTGGAGATCACCGCGGACTCCCCCGCGTTCGAGGTCTCGGTGGACGAGTTGCCCGAGAGCCTCGAGGACGCCGTCGGCGGCACCGATGACCCGAACCGCCAATCCTTCGCCCGGATGTCCTCCGGGGACACCGAGCGGGTCCGGCTCACCCAGTACGCCCGCATGGTCGATCGCGCTCTGCGCCCGCTGCTTCCCGACGTGCGCGTGCCGTTGATCCTGGCCGCGGCCGAACCGCTGGCCAGCATCTACCGGTCGGTCTCCAGCTCCACGAACCTGGCCGGCCAGGGCATCGAAGGGAACCCGGATCAGCTCGACGACGCCGCCCTTGCGGAGGCGGCGCGGACGATCATGGACCGGCTCTACGCTGACGAGATCGCCGCCGTCGCGCAGGATCTGAACGAGGACTACCCGCGCGAGCGCGTGGCGCTGGACACCCAGCAGGTGGCCCGGGCCGCCACGTTCGGGGCCGTGGACACCCTGCTGGTGGACATCGACAGCCACCAGGGCGGGTTCCTGGACGAGGCCGACGGCGCGCTGACGCTCTCCGCCTCCCCCGATGCCCTGGACTACGGCGTGGCGGACGAGATCGCCCGGCGCGCCCTACGCACCGGCGCCAGGGTGCTGGCGGTACGGGCCGAGGACATCCCCGGGGACGGACCCGTCGCGGCGCTGCTGCGCTACCCGATGTGAGGCCCACCAGGGCCTGCGTGCACCCGCCAGTGCGTGCGCACCCACCCGGGTGAGCCTCCCCCACCGAAGGTGAGGCCCGACGACGGCGGGCCGGGGTGGCCGGAGAAGCGGAACCGCCCCGCCCGCTCACCTGGTGAACGCGGCGCGCGGGATCACCGGGCCGCGGCGTAGCATGCCCTGGACGTCACGCCTGCAAGAGAGGATCCATGCCCACGCCCCGGACCCCACGAGCCCGCGGCGGGCAGCCACCGATCTGGACGCGCGACTTCACCCTGGCCACAAGCACGAACCTGCTGCTGGCGATGGTGTTCATGGCCTCCATCGTCACGATGGCCCCCTACGCCGTCCGGGAACTGGGCGCGACCGAACCGCAGGCGGGCGCGGTGGCGAGCATCTTCGTGGTCGGCGCGCTGCTCACCCGGCCCTTTGCGGGGCGATACCTGGACGTGCTCGGACGGCGGCGCATCGTCGTCGTCGGGATCGGTCTGCAGGTGGGCGCACTGGCGCTGTACTTCCTCGCCGACACCCTGGCCCTGCTGCTGGTGGTGCGGGTGCTGCACGGGATGGCCTTCGGGCTGGTCAACACCGCGATGGCGGCCTCGGTCATTTCCCTGCTGCCGCCACGGCGCCGCTCCGAGGGCACCGGCTACTTCGGGATGAGCGGCGTGATCGCCGGCGCGGTCGGCCCGCTGTACGGGGTACCGGTGCTGATGGGACCGGGCCCACAGGTCCTGTTCGCCGTCTTCACCGGGCTGGCGGTGCTGGCATTCAGCCTCTCGTTGCTGCTGCGGCTGCCCAGTCCGGCCGCCCCAGCCCCTCGCCCGCGCCCGCGGGCACGGCGACGCTCGGTAGGCCCGGTGCTACGGTCCCTGCTGGAGCCGACCGTGATCCCGGTGGCCTCGGTGATGCTGGTGGCCGGGGCGGCCTTCTCCTCGGTGATGACGTACATGAGCCTGTACACCCCATCGCTGGGGATGGAGGAGATGACCACGGTCTTCTTCGTGGTCTACTCCGCGTCGGTGCTCCTGGTGCGGCCCTTCGCCGGACGCCTGCACGATTCCCGCGGGGACAACACCATCATCTACCCGTCGCTGCTCTCCCTCGCGGTAGCCCTGGCCGTGATCAGCGTCGCGCGCACGCCGGCGGTGCTACTGCTCGGTGCGGTGTTCCTCGCGCTCGGATTCGGCACCCTGATGAGTTCGATGCAGGCCATCGCGGTGACGCTGGCCCCACGGGACCGGGTGGGGGTCGCCACCGCGACGTTCTTCCTGATGCTGGACATCGGCACCGGCCTGGGCCCGATCCTGCTGGGCTTCGCGGTGGCCTACCTGGGGTATTCACCGATGTACCTGGTGATGGCGGCGATCACGCTGGTGGCGGTGGGACTGTACTACCTGACGCACGGTGGCACCCCCAACCGTCGGAGCGGACCGCTGCCGGACGATCCGCCCGAAGTCACCGACCAATAGGGTCGCACGCGCGCTCATCCGATCAGCAGCGTCGCGGCCCCCAGGATCGCCACGGCCACCGTGATCGCCCCTGCCAGCACCGCGACGTAGCGCGCGGGGAACCGCTCCCCGGCAGGCAGCGCAACCGCCGTGGCGAGCGCGATCCGTGCGGGTGAGGCGTTCATCCCGAAAGACGCGGCCACGTTCTGGGCCGCCAGGGGGACTATCGGGCTGGTGTCCAGCCCGAGGGCGGCCGTGGTGGTGGCGGTGGAGAACATGGCGGCCGAACCGGTGTTGGAGCCGGTCAGGTAACCACCCAGGGCCCCGATGGCGGGGATCGTCGCGAGAAATCCGATCCCCATCTGTGCGGCAGTGACCGCCAGGTAGTCGGCCATCCCGGTGACAGCCATCACGATGCCCAACGCCAGGAACATCACCGCCGTGCCACCGGGGCGCAGCCAGCGCCTCAGCACCTGGATCGCCATCGCCGGGCGCTCCACCCTCGGGATCCCGAGCAGCACCGGAGCCAGCATCGCGGAGGCCACCAGCCACAGCGCCGGACTGGACAGCCACGCCAGTCCCGCCGGATCCCCCGCGATCGCCAGCGCGGCGGTGGTCACCAGGATCCCGCCGACCAGCAGCAGGTAGGGCCGCACGCCCCTGCGCAGCCGGGTGGTGATCGCCGGGAGCGGCCCGTAGCTGATGCGGGTCAGGACAAGCAGCACCACGATCACCACCAGCGCGGTCAGCACACCGGTCAGCGGCGGACCCACCAGCAGGCTCGCCCCGATCAGGCCCGCCCACTGAAGCGCCACCACGACGGCGGCGAGCACCACCCGCCGTGCACCGACCCGACCACCGGCCAGGGCCAGCACCCCGACCATGCTCACCACCAGCACCGGAAGGCTCAGCAGGGCCGACCACACACCGAGGTCGGCGAAGTCCACCCCACCCAGTCGGGAGGCCACCAGCATGCCCGGGGCCAGCGATCCCCAGGGCGCGGTGACCATGCCGAGCAGCCCCACCGTCACCGCCCGCACCGGTGCCAGTCCGTGCCTGATCAGCAGCGGTGCGGAGATCACCAGCCCGATCCCGAACCCTGTGACAGCCTCCAGGAACGGGGTGAGCCCGTAGACCAGGAGCAGCAGCGACACGGTGCGGTCCTGGCCGGCCTCCGCGCGATCGAGCCAGTCGGCGATGGCGTCCTGCCCGCCGCTGCGGGCCATCGCCTCGGCCAGCCCCAACCCGCCCAGGATGATCAGCGCCACCGCGAGCACGGTCGGGCCCATCTGGGCCGCCGTCGCCGCCACTGCCTCACCCGTGGGCGCGAAGACGGTGGAACCGCCGAGCAGGGCGACCGCGAGCCCGGCGACACCGGCCCAGAGGGCGGGGATCCGGACGGCGAGCATCCCGAGGACGACGGCGAAGGGCGCCAGGGCAAGGATGAGTTCAGTCATGTTGTGGCTCGGCAGGTGCCGGGCCAGATGTCGGTGACCACGGTGATCACCGGCCTGGACGGCCCGGTCAGTATCGCCCGGCGCCGCAGACACCGGCAAATAGCGGTTGTCCACCACTGCCGTGCCCGCCCCCGGTCATCCACCACCGCCCTGCCCGCCCCCGGTCATCCACCACCGCCCTGACCCGCTCCTGCTGTCCACCGCTGCCGCAGGCGCCGAGGTGAGATGTGGGTGGCACCATCTAACGTGGACGGCGTGGACACCGGCATCGAGCTGATCGGGATCGTGGGCCCCAACACGTTCACCCGGGGCCGGGCCTACGCACGCCAGGGCCGGGCCGAGGTCCTGGAGCACGACCATCGGAACCGGTACGTGGCCGGCACCTGCCAGGGGTCGGGCGGACGCACCTATCAGGTGCGGGCCGAGTACCAGGTCACCTCGCACGGGAACGTCGATGAGATCGAGGGACAGTGCACCTGCCCGGTGCAGTTCGACTGCAAGCACGCCGTGGCCCTGCTGTTGACCGCGCGGCACCACACCCGCGAGCCCGGCCGTGCGCCCGCGCACTGGCAGAGCGTGCTCACCGAGGTCTTCGGAGGACCGCAGCCCGCCACCTCCTCACTGGCCCTGGCGGTGGAGTTCGACCCGCCGGCCGCCGGAGCACCTCATCACTTCTCCTGGGCGGGCCGCGCCGAGCTCGGCGCCTTGCGGGTGCGGCCGATGCGGCCGGGAAAGCGCAAGGCCTGGGTGAACGCCGGGGCGACCTGGTCGAGCGTGCGGGGCGGTCACATCGACGGTGCCGCCCGGTCCCAGGTGGACGCCCTGGACGCACTGCGCCGGATGGCCAACCAGTCCGACCCGTGGTCGATGGGTGAGCCGACCTGGATCAGCCTGGACCGGATAGACAACCCCGGCCTGTGGCCGACCCTGGAGCAGATCGTGGCCTCCGGCGTGGAACTGGTTGCCACCGAGTACCGCACGGTCATGATCGAGGCCGAGCCGGGTACGGCGCCGATCACCGTGACCGAGCGCGACGGCGAGATCCGGGTGGGCGCCGTGCTCACCCATCCGGACGCGCCGGAACCCGGGCAGAGCCTGGCCGCGATCGGTACCCCGCCCCACGGCCTGATCTGGACCGATGATGCAGGTCTGCACCTGGCTCCCCTGACCCGTCCGGCGAGCCCGGCCTGGTCCGCCCTGCACCGCGCCGGGACCCCGGTGCGCGTCCCAGCGGCCGACCGTCGCCAGTTCCAGCGGGAGGTGCTGCCGCACATCCTCCGGGAGGTCTGGATCAGTCCCGATGACAGTTACGTCCCGCCGCCGCCTCCTACCCCGGTGCTGCACCTGGACGTACAGATCGCAACCGGCACCGACGGCGTACCCACCGCGTGGCACGAACCGGCCACACCGCAGGCGACGCTGACCTGGTCGGTGCACTACCGGGACGAGGACGGCGAGGGGTACGGCCCACTCGACCTGCCCGGTGAGCCGACTGATCCGCGGCGCGACGCCGAGGCCGAGCGGGCGCTGTGCACCCGTGCCGCGGCGCTGCTGCAACCACTGCCCGGCACGGTCGACGACGAGGGTCCACGTTCGCGCGCACGGGTGCACGGGCTGGCCGTGGTCACCCTGATCGATGACGTCCTTCCGCAGTTGCAGGAGGCAGGGGTGCTCGTCACCGCGAGCGCGCTGCCGACGTTCACCCACGCCGGCGACCCGACGGTGCAGGTCTCGGTCACCGAGGCAGGGCGGGACTGGCTCGATCTGGACGTCACCATGGCCGTGGCCGGGCGGGAGGTGCCGATCAGTCACGTCATCACGGCCCTGACCCGCGGGCTCGATGCCCTCTTCCTTCCCGATGGCACCTATGTGCTGCTGGATGATCCCGAACTGGAACAACTCCGGGCGCTGCTGGCCGAGTCCCGCGAGCTGGGTGACCAGCGTCGCAAGGCACTGCGGGTTCCACGCGTGCAAGTGTCCTGGTGGGAGGAGTTACTGGCCCTCGGTCTGGTGTCCGCCTCGGAGCATGAGTGGTTCCGGGCACTGCGGCAAGCGGCGCAGCGCCGGCCCGACCCCCCGCCGGTCCCGGCCGGTCTGCGCGCGTCGCTGCGGCCCTATCAACAGTCGGGCTATGAGTGGTTGGCCACCCTGCGCCGCAGCGGACTGGGCGGAATCCTCGCCGATGACATGGGACTCGGTAAGACGGTGCAGGTGCTGGCGATGATTCTCGATGAGCGCACCCAGGCCGCCAACGCCGCAGCGATCACCGGAGGCGAGGAAGCCGCAGGCTCCGAGATCATCCCCTCCGCAACGGCAGTGCAGAACCCTCCAGAACCCGCAGCCACCGCCCCGAGTGGGCCGTGGCTCGTGGTCGCACCGACGTCGGTGGTACCGAACTGGGTCGCCGAGGCCGCCAAGTTCACCCCGGATCTGCGCGTGGCACCGGTCAACGCAACCGGGGCCCGCCGCGGGCGCACGCTCGCCGATGTGGCCGCCGAGGCCGACGTCATCGTCACCTCCTACGCGCTGCTGCGCCTGGAGGCGGCCGAGTACGCCGAATTGAACGTGGCCGGCCTGGTGCTCGATGAGGCCCAGCACGCCAAGAACCACACCTCCAAGGCGTTCGCGAGCGCCAAGAAGGTCGCCGCCCCGCTCACCTTCGCCGTGACCGGCACACCCCTGGAGAACACGCTCGAGGAGTTGTGGGCGATGTCGGCGCTGGTCGCACCGGGTTTGTTGGGTAGCCCCGCACAGTTCCGAGCGGTCTACCGCCGCCCGATCGAGAGCGGGCAGGCGCAGGCTCCGGACCTGATGTCCCGGCTGCGTCGCCGGATCGCTCCGTTCCTGTTGCGCCGCACCAAGGACCAGGTCGCCACCGACCTGCCGCCCAAGCAGGAGCAAGTGGTACCGGTGGAACTGAACCCTGCACACCGGCGGGTGTACGACAAGCACCTGCAACTCGAGCGCCAGCGGGTGCTGCGGCTGGTGGAGGATCTGGACCGCAACCGGGTTGAGGTCCTGGCCGCGCTCACCCGGCTGCGACAACTGGCCATCGACGCGACCCTGGTGGACCCGGAGACCACGGCACAGAGTTCGAAGCTCGAGGTGTTGCTCCCACTGCTGCGCGAGGCCGCTGCGGAAGGGCACCGGGTGCTGGTGTTCTCCCAGTTCACCCGGTACCTCGTCCGGATCGCCGAGCGGCTGCGGGCCGAGGGCGTGGGGTATGCCTACCTGGACGGGTCCACCAAGCGCCGGGCTGGTGTGATCGAGGGCTTCGCCAAGGGCGATGATCCGGTGTTCCTGATCAGCCTCAAGGCCGGCGGGGTCGGCCTGAACCTGACCATGGCCGATTACGCCGTCCTGGCTGATCCGTGGTGGAACCCTGCGGTGGAGGCCCAGGCGGTGGATCGCACGCACCGGATCGGGCAGCGCCGGCCGGTGATGGTCTACCGGCTGGTGGCCACCAACACCATCGAGGAGAAGGTGTTGGCCCTGCAGGAATCGAAACGCGAACTCGTGGCCGGGGTGCTGGCCGAGGACGGCGAAGGTGGCACAGCCGAGACCGCCGCCGACACTGGCGCCACATTCTCAACCGCGCCGGCACCGGCGCGTACCACCGGATCCGGTGCGCTCAGCGCCGCGGAGCTGCGCGAGCTGCTCGCCTGAGCACGTGCCGCATACGCCTCAGGCGCGTAGCGCCGCGATCAGCAACTCTCGCCCGTGAGCGGTGGGGGTCCAGAGCAGGTCCCCACGGGAGTGCGGAAGCACATCACAGCGTCGCAGCACCGTCAGGGTCAGGTAGCCCCCCAGGCGCACGTCCAGCCCGTCGACCAGGCCCTCATCGGTGCGCCAGCCCAGCGCCGAGACCGCATCGGCGAGTCTGTGGTCCACCCGGCGCCGCTCCCTGCGCAGCCGGTCGGATCGCTCCGCCGGCTCCAGGGCATCGAATCGCGTCACCAGTTCCGGCTCCGCCACGGGTTGCCCGGCCAGGTCGAGCATCATCACCATGGCGCAGGCCCGGTCGAACTCGGTGCGGCCCAGCGGCAGCCGGCCCACCACGTGCCGCCACAGCGCCACCGGGTCGTCCATGAGACGCTTGCCGGCGGCGGTCAGCGACAGCGTGCCCTTGGCCTTGCGCGCCAACCCGAGGGCCTGGACCGTCTCACGGAATTCGGTCACCCGGGGTGAGTGTGACTCCCGGTTGTGGGCGCCGGGACCCTCCCGGTGCAACTGCAGCCGCTGTGCCACGGCCGCCACGTCGGCCGGCCGGAGGAATCCGGCGGAGGTCAGTTCCAGGCCGTCGGTGCTCACGTGCCGCAGGAACCAGATGAGCGGGTCCATCATCGCCACGCAGGCATCCGGGTCAAGCCGGTTGGTGTGATCCAGACGCGCGAGGTGGGCCATCCGGGTCAGCAGCACCGAGCCACGCGCCTCCGCCTCGGCCATCACCTGCGACAACGGTGCACCGATGGGGGGCAGGGGCGTGGTGACGGCACGGACCCGGGCGTCTGCGGTCCGGACGTCGAATCGGTCCAGCAGGGCGAGGATCCGGGCCGGCTCCCGGGAGCCGAAGGTGAGGTGGATGACCTCCCGGACCCCCTCCTCCAGATCGGCATCGGGGTCCTGGGCCAGTGCGGTCAGGTTCCGCCGCAGGTGCATGTAGCCGGGGGCTCCGCCGCAGTCCTCCGGCGGACCGGCGCGTTCTCCGCCCACGACGTGCGCTGCGTCGTCGTCGGCTGCCTCCTCGGTGACCTCCACCACGGTGAGGCTGTGCTCCCAACCGTCCCCGAAATCATAGAGATACGTCGCCCGCGCCCCCTGGGCCGGCAGCAGATCGGCCACGGTGGCCTCGGCTTCCTCCTGCACCGAGGGCGCTTCCGGGAGCGGGGGGTCGAACACGTCCGGGGACTCCTGCCAGACCTGTACGTGCCCTCCGGCAGCGGTACGGCGGAAGGCGTGCAGATGGGCATCCATCCACCCCATCGCCTCCTGCAGCACGCAGTGCAGGACCGGGAGCGGTTTGTCGGCACCGATGCGCACCTCCCGCCAGATCGGCGGGGTGACATCGTCCAGGTCAATCCGGACACGGTAGGTGGTGGGCACCGCCCCATCGTGCCCCACCTGAAACCGGATCGTGGCCGGATCGGAACTGCAAACCGCACGCGCTACCGGCGGCGCGATTCGCTCAGCCGACGTCGCGGATGTAGCGGGAGATCACCCGCACCTCCTGGTAGCCCACCGAGCGGTAGAGACGGTCGGCGCCGGTCGGGCTGGTGGAGTCCACCTCCAGTTCACTGACGCGGTACCCGGCGTCGCGCGCCGCCCGCAGGGCCGCGATCAGCACGTCCTTGGCCAGGCCCTGGCCGCGCACCTCCCGGCGCGTTCCGACCAGGTTGATGTGCACAACCCCGGGTTGGTGCTCCCCCGCGATCGCGTAGGCCAACACCCGGTCGCCGTCGCGGATCACCCGCGAGAGTTCTGGCCGCACGGTCGACATGGTGGCGAAATGCTGCCAGTCCGAGGCGGATATCTCACTGTGGTTGCGGTGGTCACGGAAGGAGTCGTTGTGCGCCTCGCGGATCGCATCCTGCGTCGCCACGTCCGGTGCGACGGCGCGGGTCCCCGTGCCCGGGTCGGCCCAGGAGGCCAGGTCCACCTCCATGGTCAGGAAGGAATTGTCCGGGGTGTACCCGAAGGCCTCCAGGAGACGCTGGGTGGGTGAGCCGGCCAGGTCCCCGGAGGTGCGCAGCCGCACCGGAGCGCCGGGGAACCGCGCCCCGGCCAGGGCCAAGGCGCGCTCCTGCAACCAGGTGAGCAACTGCGTGCCCAGGCCCTGGCGGCGGTGGTCGGGGTGGATGTGTCCGTGCGTGCCCATCAGGGCCCGGCCCTCCACCAGCGTCTCGCGGCTGGACACCACGCCGGCACCGATCAGGTCCGTGCCCTTCCACACACTCATGGTGTCGGTGCCCCGATCGAATCTCGGTTGGTTGAGGAAGTCGGCCTGGGCGCCCTGGGTGATCACCTCCCCGGTGCCATCGGCGAGGGCCACGGTGTTGTTCAACTCCGTGGCTGCCGCAACATCGTGCAGGGTCAGAGGCCGCCAGATCAGGTCCACGGCGTCGACCTTAGCCTGCCCGCGAACCGCAGCGGACCGGGGCGTGGGTTGGGACACGCACGCGCCAACCGACGGGGTCAGCCGCCTGGGGGGAGCCCGGCGGGCGTCGACCCGGGCGAGCCCACCGGAGCGTGGTCAGACGAGCCCGCCGATCCCATGGGTTCACGCGCGCCGGCCGAGCAGGTCCCGGGAGATGATCAGGCGCTGCACCTCGCTGGTGCCCTCATAGATCGTGGTGACCCGGGCGTCGCGGTAGAGCCGTTCGGCGGGCACCCCCCGGATGTATCCGGACCCACCCAGGATCTGCACGGCATGCCCGGTGGCGCGCACCGCCGTCTCGCTCGCGAACAGCTTGGCCATCGAGCACGCGACCCCGGCCTCCTGACCGGCGTCCAGACGCGCGGCGCCGGACTCCAGCAGCAACCTGGCGGCCTGATACTCGGTGGCCATGTCCGCCAGGGTGAAGGAAACGGCCTGGAACGCCCCGATCTGCTGGCCGAACTGGCGCCGGCCCACCGCGTACTCACGGGCGGTGTCCACCGCTGCGCGGGTGATGCCGTTGGCCAGCGCACCGATCCCCAGGCGCCCCTTCTCGAGCACTGACAGGACCGCGCCGAAGCCGGCTCCCTCGGCACCGAGCATGGCGGTGGCGGGCAGGCGGACGTCCCGGAACACGAAACCGCCCACCGGGGAGGCCCGCTGGCCCATCTTGTGCTCGGTGTACGCGCGCTCCACACCGGGCTGGTCCACGTCGACCAGGAACATCGACATGCCACCGCGCTTGCGCTTGGACGCATCCGTGACGGCCAGCACCATCGCGAAGTCGGCCACCGGTGCGTTGTGGATGAAGACCTTCTCCCCGTTCAGTACCCAGTCATCGCCGTCGCGGCGTGCCGTGGTCGCCAGCCCCCCGAGGTCGGAACCGGCTGCGGCCTCGGTCAGTGCGTAACTGCAGCGCCGCGCGCCGGCAAGCAGCCCGGGCAGGTACTGCTCGCGCTGGCCGGGCGTGCCGTGCGCCACCAGCAGCGAGGCCACCAGTTCCACCAGGCCGCACTGGTCGGCCACGCTGGCGTATCCGTAGGAGAGTTCCTCCATCACCGTGATGTAGTCGGCGACTGTTCCGCCGGCACCCCCGTGGTCCTCATCGACGGTGATACCAAGGAGTCCGAGCCCACCCATCTCCTGGTAGATCTCGCTCGGGAAGCGTTCGGTCTCGTCGAGTCCGGCCACCACCGGGGCGATGCGGGCTGCGGCGAATTCGCGCACCATCTCCCGCAGGTCGTCGCTGGCTCCGGTGAGGTCGGGGGGCGCCGTCATGGGATTCTCCTTCGGGGTGACGGTCGCGTCCGCGCCGTCGGTTCGGGGCTACTGCTGCCGATCGGTTGCGCCGCGGCCACGCCAGCGCCCGCGGGCAGGTGGTTCGGGAAGGTGGACGGTCGTGGCGGCCAGCGCCCCGGCCAGCGACCGTGCGGGGGGGAGGACCGGCAGCAGGCAGGCCTGCACGGCGTGGTAGATGTCTGCCTTGCCGGGCCTGATGCGGGTGGACGGGGTCAGGTCCGGGCCGAGTTCGTGGTGCCAGGAGCCCCCGACGGTATCCATGTGGTGTTCCCGGGCGTAGCGCCACCACCGCTGCAGCCAGGTGGGGTACTCGAGCAGTTGGGTGGTCTGACCCAGCACGCTCGCGGCTGCGAGCGCCTCGCACAGCACCCAATGCAGCCGGTTGCGCACGATCGGCTCACCCTGCCAGTCGACGGTGTAGACGAAGCCCTCCTCGCCGTCGACCGCCCAGGCGTCGGTGACGGCGCGGTGGAACAACTGCTCGGCCGCAGCGGTCAGATCGGCATCGTCTCGTCCCAGGTGCACCAGCAAGCGGGCCCACTCGAAGGAGTGACCGGGCGTGGCGCCGTAGGGTTTGAACGGATCCTCGCGCTGGTCCGCGTTGTGCTCCAGGTCGGGCTGCCATTGTTCGTCGTAGTGCTCGGGAAGGCGCCAGTCGTGGTCGCGGGCGGCCGCAACCATCCGCTCGGAGATCCGGTGGGCCATCTGCGCCCAGCGCCCGTCACCGGTGGCATCGGTGGCGGCGAGCAACGCCTCCACCCCGTGCATCGCCGAATTGGCCCCGCGGTAGGGGCTCAGGGTGGTGAACGTGCGGTCCCACTCCTCCACCAGCGCGCCCTGGGCCTCATCCCAGAACCGGTCGGTCAACACCCCCAGTGCTTCCTCCAGCAGGTCACGCCCACCGCGCACGCCGGCGAGGGTGGCCGAGGCCGCCGCCAGCACCACGAAGGAGTGGGGGTAGGCCCACTTGGTCGGTTGCACCGGCTCCGCGGTGGTCTCATCGACTGCCGTGAACCATCCGCCGTGGTCGGCGTCGCGGAAGACGTCGTTCAGCGCAGCGATGCCGTGGCGCACCATCTGCGTGGCGCCGCGGTGCCCGGCGAGCGCGCCGAGTGCGTAGGTGTGGGTCATCCGGCAGGTGACGTACAGCATCCGCGGGCGCCCGGGCATCGGCACACCGGTGGTGTCGAGCCATCCGAACCCGCCATGGGGCAGCCGCGCGCCGGTACCGAAGTCCAACAGGTGGGCGGCCTCGGTGAGCATCTCCTGGCTCAGCCCCGCGATCGGCGTGGTCATGACATCACCCCGCCACCGTTGACGTGCACCGTCTGGCCGGTGATGAAGGAGGCCTCGTCGCTGAGCAGGAACCGCACCGCCGGGGCCACCTCAGCGGCGCGGCCGAACCGGCCCTGGATCATCCTCGCGGTCTTACGGGCGCGCCACTCCTCGGGGTAGCCGACCGTCATCGCCGTCTCCAGCGGTCCGGGCGCCACGGCATTGCACCGGATATTCGGGCCCAGTTCGTGGGCGAGGGCGCGAGTCAGGCCGAGCAGGCCCGCCTTGGACGCGGTGTAGGCGCTGGCCTGTGATCCACCGTTGTAAGCCAGTTGGGAAGCGATCGAGACGATCGCGGCCGAGGGTTGGCGGCGCAGGTAGGGCACCGCGATCCGGGTCACCCGGTGCGCCCCGTCCAGATTCACCGCCATCGTGCGTTGCCACACCTCATCGGCGCGGGCGTCCTCCACGCCGACCTCGTGCAGCACCCCGGCATTGTTGACGACGGCATCCAGGCGGCCCCACGCCCGCTCAGCGGCTTGCATTCCCGTGAGCACCGACGCCTCCGAGGTGACGTCCAAAGCCACGGCGTGCACGCCGTCGTCGGTGGTGGGCACGGCCTGCAGGTCGGCGGCCACCACACGGGCGCCGGCCGCGCGCAACGTGCTGATCAGTGCGGTGCCGAGGGCCCCGCCGGCACCGGTGACGAGCACCACCTGGTCGTCCAACCGGGCGAACGCATCGGGCACGTGGGAGTCGGAAGGATGACCCTCGGCAGAGGGGGTGGATCGCATCATGTCTGCATGTTACCGTCTATCTTCTACTGACCGGGAGGGCTTTCCGTCCGATGGAAACCAACAGCATGCTGGCGAAGGGGCTGCGCGTTCTGCAGCACCTGATGCAGCATCCGCACGGGCAGGGCGTCAGCGCCATCGCTCGCGCCCAGAACCTGCCGGTGAGCACCACCCACCGGATGCTGACGACCCTGGTCGCCACCGATTGGGTCACCCGTTCCCCCTCGGCCACCTACCGGCTCGGACCGCAGATGTTCCTGGCCGTGGAAGCGGTGCACGCCTCCAGTGGGCCGAGCGACATGCACGCCATCCTCACCGACCTGGCCGACAGCGTCGGCGAGACCGTGATCCTGGGCACCTTGATCGGCAAGGAGTTCATCTACCTGGACGTGATCCACGGACCCGGCATGCTCGGCATCAAGGGCAGCGTGGGTCAGCGTGGTCCGCTGCACTGCACCGCGATCGGCAAGGCCCTGCTCACGTCCCTGCCGGAGGCGCAACGGGCCGAGTTGATCGGGTCGCTGCAACTGGAGAGTTTCACCCCGCACACGATCACCAACAACGCCGACCTCATCGCAGAGGTCGACCGGAGCATCCAGCGCGGGTACACCGAGGCCAACGAGGAGAACGAAGCCGGCGTCACCTCGATCGGCATCCCGCTCTCCGTGCAACACGACCCCGATGGCCGGTACGCCATCTGCGTCTCGGCGCCGACCCAGCGCACCGCACCAGAACGCCGGCGCGACTTCCTGGCTGCTCTGACCCGCTGCCGGGAATTGCTACGCACTGCAGGAGTGAGTCCCTGATGAGTCTTGCCCCATCCGTTCCCGCCTCCTCCGAGGTCGCCCACCCCAAGGGCCAGTGGAGTCCCAAGCCGGTGCTGTCCGCGGCCGAGGTCGCCGCGCGCATCCCGACCGGTTCCACCGTCTTCGTGGGCGGTTCCGGCGGAGGTCTGCAGGAACCGGGCCGACTGTTGGCCGCGCTCGAGGAACGCTTCACCACCGAGGCCGCTCCGACGTCCCTGACCATCTGGCACTGCTCCGGTATCGGCGACCGGGAGAGCACCGGATTGAACCACCTGGCGCACGAGGGCCTGGTCAAGCGCGTGGTGGGCGGGCACTGGGGCATGGCGCCCAAGATGGCCGACCTCGCCCAGCGTGACGTGATCGAGGCCTACAACCTCCCGCAGGGAGTGATCGCCCAGTTGCTGCGCGAGACCGGCGGAAAGCGCCCCGGCCTGGTCACGGGCGTGGGCCTGCGCACCTTCGTGGACCCGAGGGTCGAAGGTGGCCGGCTGAATGCGGTGACCACCGAGCAGATCGTGGAACTGGTGGAACTGGCGGGCCAGGAATACCTGTTCTACCCGGCGCCACACATGGACGTCGCGTTACTGCGGGCCACCTGCGCCGACGAGTTGGGCAACCTCTCCTTCACCGAGGAAGCCTCGATGTTGGAGGCCTTCTCCGCAGCCCAAGCCGTCAAGGCCAATGGCGGAAAGGTCTACGCCCAGGTGAAGTACCTCACCGAGGCCTACGCCATGCACCCCCACACCGTGAAGGTTCCCGGTGCGCTGGTGGACGGCGTGGTGCTCGCCCCGGATCAGCCCCAGACCTCCCGGCAGTACTACCAACCGGCCTTCACCGGTGCGGTGCGCGCTCCGGCCACCAGCCTGCCGGGGCTGCCGAAGGGGCCGCGCCGGGTGGTGGCCGAACGGGCCGCAGAGGAACTCACCCCCCACTCGGTGGTCAACCTCGGCGTGGGGATGCCCGACGGGATCGCCCAGATCGCTTCCGAACGCGGCCTGACCAAGAAGTTGGCGTTCGCGGTCGAACACGGCCACATCGGCGGAACCCCTGCCGGAGGCGTGGAGTTCGGTGCGGTCTACAACCCCGCGGTGAGCATGGACGCGGCCTACCAGTTCGACTACTTCGACGGCGGCGGGTTGGACATCGCCTTCCTCGGCGTGGCCGAGGTGGACCAGTACGGCAACGTCAACTCCTCCCGCCCCAAGGGAGCGATCTCCGGGGCCGGCGGATTCATCAACATCACCCAGGGCACCAAGCGCGTGGTGTTCTGCGGTTCCTTCACCGCCCTCGGCGCCAGATTCGACATCGGCGGCGGCCAGTTGCGTGTCACCACCGAAGGTCAGGTGCACAAGTTCGTTGAGGAGGTCGCCCAGATCACCTTCAGCGCATCCCGGGCCCGCGAGTTGGGCCAGGAGGTTCTCTATGTCACCGAACGCGCCGTGTTCACCCTCGGCGACGAGGGTCTGGAACTGATCGAGATCGCTCCCGGGATCGATCTGCAGGCCGACGTCCTGGACCGGATGGACTTCACCCCGGTTGTCCGCGACGTAGCCCTGATGGACCCCGCGTTCTTCCAGTAGGCCCTTCCGTGCTTATCCTCTGACCCATCCAGACAGCACCAACCCAGCAGCAACCCAGCACCAATCCACGCACAACGCACCCCACAGAAGACTCACTCAAGAGAGGTTCACTCCCATGACCAAGTCCATGACCCGCCGCGCACTGGTCGCGACCGCGGCCGCAGCCGCGCTCGTACTGGCCGGATGCAACGGCGACAACGGCGACGACAACGGCACCGGTGACACCAACGGAAACGGAGGCGGCGGTGGCGCCGAGGCCGAGTTCGTCCTGACCGCCGGGCACCAACTGGCCGTCGATACCCCCTTCGACGAGGGCCTGAACCGGTTCGCCGAACTGGTGGAGGAGAAGACCGAGGGCCGTGTAGTGGTGGAGACCCACCCGAACGCGGCACTGGGCAACGAGACCGAGATGTTCCAGGGCATGCAGTCCGGCACCATCGACGTGGGCATCATCGCCCCCGGTTCGATCGGTGAGTTCGCACCGGAGATGTCCATCCTGTCGGTGCCGTTCCTGATCAACTCCCAGGAACAGCGCGACGCCGTCATCGAGGGAGACATCGCCGCCGGACTGGCCGAGAACCTGGCCGAGACCACCGGAACCCGACCGCTGACCTACTTCGGCGGTAGTTTCCGGCAGTTGTTCTTCACCGAGCCCGCCGAGTCCCTCGACGACATCGAGGGCCGGCTGCTTCGCGTGCAGCCCTCGGCCGTGCTGACCGACTCCTTCGCCGCGATCGGCCTGGAGCCCACCGTGGTGGCCTACAACGAGCTCTACAACGCACTGCAGCAGGGCGTCGTCGAGGGCGCGGACAACGAGGCGGTCTTCATCGACTCCCAGAAGTTCTACGAGGTGGCCCCCTACATCCTGCGGACCAACCACGAGGTGACCATCCGTCCGCTGCTGATCTCCCAGATGACCCTGGACAACCTCGGTGAGGAACTGTCCGCGCTGGTGATCGAGGCCGCCGAGGAGGCCGGCGAATTCGAGCGCAACCTCGAGTCCGAGGTCGATGGTGAGATGCTCGACGACCTCGCCTCGCGTGATGGCGTGGAGGTCATCGACGTGGACACCTCGGGTGTCCAGGACGCCGTCGAGGACGTCTGGTACGACTACGCCGAGCAGTGGGACGCGGTGGACACCCTCGAGCAGATCATCGCGCTGCGTTCGGAGGGCTGATGCTTCGGCGTCTCACCGACGCGCTCTACAAGGTCGCGGTCGCCCTCAGCGCCTTTGCGCTGGCGGTGATGGTCGCCGTCGTCGCGTACCAGATCCTGGGCAGGTACCTGCCCTTCCTCACCCGCGCGCTGTGGACCGAGGAGATCGCCCGGATGTGCCTCATCTGGTTGGTCTTCCTCGGCGCAGCGGTGGGGGTACGCACCTCGGAGCACTTCCTGATCGACCTGATCCCCAAGAGCCTCGGGGACCGGGCCCAGCGTGTCATCATCACGCTGGGCCTGGCCCTGGTCACCGTGATCGCGGTGGTGTTGTTCATCGGGAGCGTGTCCTTCGTCGAGACCGGCACGGGGCGGACCTCCACTACCTCGGGGATGTCGCTGGTGTATACCTTCACCGCCCCGATGGTCTCCTCGATCCTCATGGTGCTGTTCTCCATCGAGGTCTGGTGGGAAGGCATGCGCCGGCCGGACAAGGGCGGTCTTCGGCTCGACGAGGAAGCCCTGATCGAGCCGATCACGAGCGAGACCACGCACCCGAACGAGGGAACCAAGGGGGGTGAGGTGCGATGAGCGCGATGGCCGTCATGATCATCATCCTCACCATCTTCCTGCTCGCCAGTGCCCTGCGGGTGCCGGTGGCGTTCGGCCTGTTGCTGGCCTGTGCGCCGTTCCTGCTGCTGCATCCCCAACTCAGCACCGAGTTGATGGTGCAGCGGATGTATGCGGGCCTGGACTCCTTCATCCTGCTGGCGGTTCCGTTCTTCATCTTCGCCGCCTCGATCATGACCGCCTCGGGGATCACCGAGAAGCTCATCGACTTCGCCCGCGCGACGATGGGTTGGATCCGCGGTGGTCTCGGAATCGTCAACGTCGGTGCCTCGATCGGGTTCTCCGGTATGTCCGGGTCCTCCACCGCCGATGTGGCCGGTACCGGTTCGGTGCTGATCCCGCAGATGATCAAACGCGGTTACCCCGCCGGCTTCACCGTGGGTATCACCGCGGCCTCGGCCGTGATCAGTTCGGTGATCCCACCGAGCATCCAGCTCATCGTCTGGGGTTCGTTGACGAACACCTCCATCGGGGCGCTGTTCCTTGGCGGCATCGTGCCCGGGTTGATGATGGGGGTGGGCATGATGATCGCCGCCTACATCGTGGCCCGCAGGAAGAACTACCCCCGGGACTCCTCGTTCAAGGCACGTGAGGCCGGGCGCACGTTCCTGCGGGCGGTGCCCTCACTGGGCATCATCGTGATCGTGCTGGGCGGGTTCCGCCTGGGATACGTCACCGCCACCGAGGCGGCCCTGCTTGCGGTGGTCTACTCGCTCTTCCTGGCCCTGGTGGTCTACCGCACCGTAAGCCTGCGCGACCTCGGCCGGGTGCTGGTGTCGGCAGCCAAACTCACGTCCGTGGCCCTGTTCGCCCTGGCCGCGGCCACCATGCTGGCCTACGTGCTGACCCTGTACCGGATTCCGCGGCTCTTCCAGGGGCTCGTGGATGCGGTCCCGGGCTGGGCGCTGCTCGGGGTGATCGTGCTGATCCTGTTCGCGATCGGGTTGTTCATGGACGCGCTGCCGGCCATGGCGATCATGATCCCGGTCCTCGGTCCGGCCGTGGTGCTGGCCGGGATCGATCCGGTGCACTACGGGATCGTGGCGGTGATGACCCTGGCCCTGGGTCTGATCACCCCACCGGTGGGGCTGTGTCTGCTGGTGGCTTCCTCGATCGGGAAGATTTCCGTGCTCTCCGCGGTCAGACCCATGATGCCGTTCTTCTTCGTCATGGTCCTCGTGGTGGTGCTGTGCGTGGTCTTCCCCGAACTCGTGTTGTTCCTGCCGAACCTGATCGGGATGTGATGAGGTGATCGACTCCGGAACGCCACTGGTGGAGACCGAACGTAACGGCTCCGCGGTATGGGTGCGCCTGAACCGGGAGGGCAAACTCAACGCCCTGAACCGGGAGATCCTGCACGGGTTGGACCGGGTGCTGGATCAGGTCACCGAGGCCGCTGCCGGCGATGAGCCGGTACGGGCGCTGGTGATCACCGGGGCCGGCTCGCGGGCCTTCAGCGCCGGGGCGGACCTGAAACAGGTCAAGTCCGCCGGTGGCACGCAGTTCCACGCCGACAACATGGGCGGGCATCGCCTCTTTGCCCGGTTGCGTGCCCTGCCGGTGCCGGTGATCGCCGCGATCAACGGCGTGGCGTTGGGCGGCGGGCTGGAACTGGCCCTGGCCTGCGACATCCGGGTGGCGGTGGCCGGCGCCCGCCTTGGCCTTCCGGAGGTCAAGGTGGGGGTGCTCCCCGGTTGGGGTGGCACGTGGCGGTTGGCCGAGGCCGTCGGGGCGGCCAAGGCCAGGGAACTGGTCCTGACCGGGGAGTTGATCGAGGCCGATGCGGCCGCGCGGCTGGGCTTGGTCAGCAGCGTGCACGACGACGAGGCCGCCCTGGGCGCCCGGGTCGCCGAACTGACCGGGCTGCTCGAGCAGACCAGTGTGGCCGCCGTCGGGCACGCCAAGGCGCTGCTGAACGCCCGGGAGGATCCAGCCGGCGTACACGCCGCCGCCGAGACCGGATACGTGGCGGCGTTACTGGGGACCGACCACTTCGGGGCTGCCACGGCCGACTTCTGACACCCCGTGCGGGCCCTGTCCCCGGAGGGACCGCAGGAACTCCCCCGCCCGAGGCGGGGGAAGGATCCGGGGAGCCGATCCGGCCGCGAGGCCGATATGACCGCGGGGAACCCTGGCGAGGATGCGCCGGGAGCGTCCCGGAAGGAGAACGCATGGATGAGGCACAACTTCTCACCCGGCTAGAGACCTGGTGCGCCGAGCGGCTGCCGTCCTACGGCACCGATTTCTTCCCCGGAGCCTTGCACGAGCTGGCCGACCTCGGCTTGCAGTCGCTGCTGTTCGACGGCGAGGAGCTCAACCTCGACCGCGGACTGCTCGTGCACGAGACCAGCGAACGCCTGGCCCGGGTGATGCCGGGCCTGGCCGTGGCCACCAGCGTGGCCCGGCTGCACGCCTACCTGCTCGCCAAGTACGCCCAGCCCCGGGTGCGCCGGAAGTACCTGGAGGCAACCAAGCGGGCGGAAGCCTTCGGCGGGTTCGCCATGACCGAACCACATGCGGGCACCGACGTGCGGGCCATGCGCACCGTGGCGGTGCGCCGCGGAGATGAGTACGTCCTGAACGGGTCCAAGAGCTGGATCGGCCTTGCTCCGGTCTCCGACTATGTGATCGTGCTGGCCAAGGAGGGCCATGACGGGCGTGACGCCGACACGATCGCCCTCGTGGTGGAGATGGACTCCCGCGGCGCAACCGGCGCACCCGGCCCGGCGCTGTCCGGCGTGCTGGGCATGCCCAACGGCACCCTGGAGTTCACCGACGTCGTTGTTCCGGCGCAGAACCTGCTCACCTGTGACGGCTTTGCGGGGATGATGGACGGGTTGAACCTGGCCCGCATCGAGGCCGCCTCCTACTCCTGCGGGCTCATGTACCGCGCGCTGGAACTGGGCACCGGGCGCGCCGGCTCGCGCGAGGCGTTCGGCAAACCGCTCAGTGCGCTGCCGAGCATCCAGATCAAACTGGGCCGGATGTGGACCGACTACCGGGCCGCCCGCGAGCTCACCCTGGCCGCGGTGGCCTCGTTCGCCGACCAGCCCGGAGGCGACCGGGACCTGATCTCGATGGCGAAGCTGTTCGCCTCCGACGCCGCCCGCCGGCACACCGACGAGGCGATGCAGATCTTCGGCGCAGCGGGCCTGGCCCAGGACGCCCAGGTGTGGCAGTTGCACAACGACGCCAAGGTCATGCAGATCTTCGATGGCACCAGCGAGATCCACGAGACGATGCTCGGCCGCCGGGCAGTGAAGGAGTTCACCCATGTCTGAGCGCACCTGGCTCCCCCCGGTGGGGGCACGGGCGGAGTTCCGCAAGACCGTCGGGGAGACCGATGTGACGCTCTTCGCCGGCCTCACCGGCGACTTCGCCCCGCAGCACATCGACGCCGAGTACATGCGGGCCCGCCCCGAGGGCCAGCGCGTGGCGCACGGGGCGCTGACGTTGTCGCTGGCCTCGACCGCGGCGTCGAAACTGTGCGCCGACCACGGGCTGACGGCGCTGTCCTACGGGTATGACAAGGTCCGCTTCCTGGCGCCGGTGTTCCTGGGCCAGACCGTGCGGGTCCAGTACGAGGTGGAGTCGGTGAACCCCGAGAAGCAGACCGCCTACTGCCAGGTCCGGGCCAGCACCGAGGACGGCCGGTTGTGCATGGTGGCCGTGCACGTCCTGTACTGCTACCAGGACTGAGGGGCCGGTTATGCGCATCGCGGAGATCTCGACCCATGTCCTGCGCGTGCCGCTGGGCGAGCAGCGGTTCTACTCCTCCCAGGCCGCTTTCGGTGAGCGCAAGAGCCTGCTGGTGCGGGTGGTGACCACCGATGGCCTGGTGGGGTGGGGTGAGGGCGGGCAGTACGGCCCGGCCGAACCGGTGGCCGCCGCCATCGAGCACGTGCTGGGTCCGCTGCTGATCGGGCGCCGGGCCGACCAGCCGGTGCGCCTGTGGGAGGAGTTGTACGCCTTCAGCCGCGACTTCGGTCGCAAGGGCACCTACATCGAGGCGATCAGCGCGCTGGACATCGCCCTGTGGGACGCCTGGGGCAAGTCGCTGGACCGACCCGTGCACGCACTGCTGGGAGGGGCGCATCGGGACAGGGTCGGTGCCTACGCCACCGGCGGGTACTACAGCGACCGCTACGCCGACCAGGCCGCCGCGATCGCCGAACTGCGCGAGCAGGCCCAGACCTACGTGGGCAGTGGATTCAACGCGCTGAAGGTCAAGATCGGCCTGCTGCCGGTGGCCCTGGATGCCCAGCGGGTGGCCGTGGTGCGCGAGGCCATCGGCACCGACATCGACCTGCTCGTGGATGCCAACCACGCCTACAACGCCGCCACCGCCATCCGGATGGGGCGGGCACTGGAGGACCAGGGAGCGCTGTGGTTCGAGGAACCCGTGGTCCCCGAGGACCGGGACGGCTACCGGCGGGTGCGCGATGCCCTGGACGTCCCGATCGCCGGCGGCGAGGCGGAGTTCACCCGGTACGGCTTCCGCAGCCTGCTCACGCACGGGTGCGTGGACATCATCCAACCCGATATCTGCGCCATGGGCGGGTTCAGCGAGTTCACCAAGGTGCTCGCGCTGGCGAGCAGTTTCGGGGTGCTCACCGTGCCGCACGTGTGGGGTTCGGGAGTGGCGCTGGCCGCTGCCACCCACGCCCTCGCCGTCATCCCTGCGACGCCACACACCTACGCCCCGGTTCCGCTGGAGAACGCCCCGGTGATCGAGTACGACCGCAGCCCCAACGCCCTTCGCGATGACCTGCTCACCGAGGGGTTCCCCCTCACCGACGGCTCGGTCGCGGTGCCGCAAGGTCCGGGGCTGGGCGTGCAGATCGACGAGGATGTGCTCCGCCACTACACCACGGCCTCGGCCACGGTGAGTCGCTGAGCCAGTCCGCCGCCTGAAGAACGGAGCAGCACGTGCCACACCAATTCGACGGCCTGACCGCGATCGTGACCGGCTCGACCACCGGGATCGGGTACGCGGTGGCGCGAGCCTTACTGGACCGGGGCGCCCGGGTGCTGTGCAACTCCAGGTCCAGCGACTGGGAGGGCCCCGATCTCAACACGCAGTACGACGACGCCGCTTACCTGCGCGCCGACGTCACCGTGCCCGGCGAGGCTGCCGACCTGGCCCGGGCCGCGGTCCAGCGCTGGGGCCGCGTGGACATCCTGGTGAACAACGCCGGGGTGACAAGGCAGATCGCCCACGACGACCTCGCCTCGGCCACCGATGAGGTCTGGACGGCGATGTTGCAGGGCAACGTGCTCGGGGCGTGGCACATGGTCCAGGAGTGCGCGCCACTGATGCAGCAGCAGGGCGGCGGCAGCATCATCAACATCACCTCAATCGCCGGGGTGGAACTCAGGGGTAGTTCGATTCCCTATGCGGCCATGAAAGCCTCCCTGAACCACACCACGAAGTTGCTGGCCAAGGCCCTGGCGCCGACCGTGCGCGTCAACGCGGTGGCACCGGGTTTCATCGACACCCGGTGGACCGCGCGGTGGCCACAGGCCCGTGACGGTGCGGCCGCCCGCTCGCTGCTGGGCAGGACCGGTACGCCGCAGGATGTGGCGCAGGCCTGCCTGGCGCTGCTGGGGCAGGACTACGTCACCGGCACCGTGGTGCCCGTCGACGGCGGCGCTCACCTGGCGTAGCATCCGGGCCGTACCGGCGTCGTGCCGCGCAGGGGCACGGCCGGGGCACGGAGGTGAGACATGTCTGACGATGACAACACCGGACCGCGGCTCCTATCCGGTGGAAACCCGCAGATCCCCAAGGGCGAGGGTGAGGGGCCAGTACAGGACTACATCCGCGCAATGCCCGGCTGGAAGCACCAGATCGGCCGCCGCCTCGATGAGTTGATCAGCGAGGCCGTGCCGGAGGTGCGGAAGGCGGTGAAATGGAACCAGCCGTTCTACGGCAGCGGGGATGAGGGCTACTTCCTCTCCTTCCGGTGCTACACCAGGTACGTGCAGGTGCAGTTCCTCAAGGGCACCTCACTGGATCCGGTGCCGCCGAAGGCCTCGAAGCACCCGGAGGTCCGCTACCTCGACATCGGCCAGGACGAGGACGTGGACGAGGCGCAACTGCGCTCGTGGATCGAGCAGGCCAGCGCCTTACCCGGCGAGAAGATGTAAGGCCCGGGCGCCCGGAGCTCAGTAGGCCATCCACCCACCGTCGACGACGAGCACCTCGCCGTGCACGTATGAGGCCCCCGGTGAGGCCAGGAACACCACCGCGTGGCCGATATCGGCCGGGGTGCCCCACCGCCCGGCGGGGATGCGCCCGGACAACTCGGCGTAACGGGCTTCGTCGTCGCGCAACTCCGCGTTGATGTCGGTGGCGATGTAACCCGGTGCGAGCGCGTTGACGTTCACGCCTTGCCCGGCCCACTCGTTGCACAGCGACTTGGTCAGTTGCGCCACCGCGCCCTTGCTGGCGGCGTAGGCGGGGATGTTCAGCCCGCCCTGGAAGGAGGTCAGCGAGGCGATGTTGATGATCTTGCCCTCACCGCGCTGCAGCATCGGGCGCCCGAAGTCCTGGCACAACTGGAACACCGCGCGCAGGTTGATGTCGATCACCCGCTCCCAGTCCTGCATCGGGAAGTCGACCGCGGCGTGGCGGGCCTGGACCCCGGCGTTGTTGACCAGGATGTCCACCTGGTGCTCGTTCAGCACGGCCTGCACCACCTGCTCGGTGGCGCTCCGGTCGCCCAGGTCCACCCGGTGCTCGGTCAGGTTCCGCCCGAGGGAGGCGGCGTAGTCGCGATCCTCGGCGGGCACCTCCTGGCGGGCGAGGACGACGATGTCGGCGCCGGCGGCCAGGAGCGCCCGGGTGGCGCCCTGACCGATCCCGCGCCGACCTCCGGTCACGACCGCGGTGCGTCCGGACAGGCTGAAGGGATTGGTGCTCATGAGGACATTCTTGCGCAGATCACGGACACGTACTGACTCGGCTGGTCCGCTCGTGCAGGTCTCACTTGATCCCAGTCGTTGCGATCCCTTTCACCAAGAACCGCTGGCCGAAGAGGAATATAATGAATAGCGGGACCAGGGATATCAGAGACATTGCGAACATGGGTCCCCAGTGGTTCTGCCCTGTCGCGTCGAGGAACGTTCGCAAGGCAACTGGCACCGTGTACATATCGGGGTGCGTGAGGAAAATCAACTGGCTGAAGAAGTCATTCCAGGTCCAAATAAAGGTGAAGATGGCTGTGGTCGCGAGCGCTGGCACCGAGAGTGGCAACATGATCTTGAAATAGATTCTGGGATGCCCTGCGCCATCGATCCTGGCAGCTTCGTCGAGTTCGCGTGGAATACCTCGGAAGAACTGAACCATGAGGAACACAAAGAAGGCGTCAGTCGCCAAGATCTTCGGCACTATCAACGGTAGGAACGTATTGATCCAGCCAATGTTCGAGAAGAGAATGTACTGCGGAACGATGATCACATGGATCGGCAGCATGATCGACATCAGCATGATCGCGAACCACATGTGCTTGAACTTGAAGTTCAAACGTGCGAATGCATAGGCAGCGAGTGAGCATGAAATCAAATTACCGAGCACTGCGCCAGAAACCACGATCAGCGAGTTTGTAATGTACCAACTGAACGGGCGACGCATAAAGTCCCAACCAAACGCGTAATTCTCGATGGTGAACTCACTCGGAATTAGGCCCGGTTCACGGAAAATGAATATCTCTGGTTTGAAAGAACTGGCTAACATCCACAGCAGCGGGTAGAGCATGAGCAACCCGCCGAGTAGCAGTAGCACGTGCTTGCCGACTTGCCGGGATGCCAGCCGGCGGCGGTGTGCCGCCCGGGGGCTGTTCACGAGTTCCACTTCGGAACGTGTTGTGTCAATCATTGTAGAAGACCCAATACTTCGAGAGCAGGAAGTTGATGGCCGTCATCACAGCGACGATGAGCAAGAGCACCCACGCCATCGCTGAGGCGTACCCCATATTGAGGTTCGTGAAGGCCTGGATATACAGATACAGTGTGTAGAAGAGTGTTGAGTCGACTGGCCCTCCGGTTCCGCCAGAGACGATGTAGGACTGCGTGAACGTCTGAAATGCATTGATCAACTGAAGGACTAGGTTGAAGAATATGATGGGCGTGAGCAGGGGCAGCGTTATCTTGGTGAGTTGCCGCCGCCGCGAAGCGCCATCGATTGCGGCAGCCTCGTAATACATTTCAGGGATCTGCCGCAAGCCCGCCAAGAAAATTACCATTGGCGATCCGAACGTCCACACATTGAGCAGAATGAGGGTACCAAGTGCGGTATCCGGATTCGACACCCAACCCTGCGTCTGAATGTGGAAGAACGGCTGAATGTCGTTGAACCACCCGAGGATCTGATTGACAAGCCCGTTGGTCCCAAATATCTGGCGCCACAAGATGGCGATCGCCACTGACCCACCCAGAAGCGATGGCAGGTAGTACACCGAGCGATACAGGGCCAACCCGCGTACGCCCTTGTCCAGGAAAAGCGCTAGACCGAGCGCTGCCGCCAGTTGCAGCGGTACAGACACGAACACGTAGGTGAAGGTCACCTGCAGCGCATTCGCCAGTTGCCCATCGGACAGCATGGACTGATAATTCGTCAAACCACGGAATACCGGTGCCGTGAGCAGGTTGTAATCGGTGAACGACAGATAGAGCGAAGCTGCCAGCGGTCCACCTACGATGAAGATCAGCCCGAGGAACCAGAGTCCCAAGAACAGGATCGCCGCCTTGCCGTCGTTTCGCTCAGCCGGGCTCTTCGATGCGGGTGCGCCACGACGACGGAGGCGGCTGAGTTCGCTGAGGGCACTCATAGTCCTTGGTCACTTCCAGGTCGCAGATCCCAGGTCCGCTCGACCTTGAGCGCTATCTCATCGCGTTGATCGTCGCTCAGGGGCTCGTCCTTACTGTTGAAGCCCAGCGAGGCAGGCCCAACCCGGTCTTCTGGAAAGTCAATCCTTCGAGGGACGAGGCTGAAGTGCACATGTGAAACCCCCTCGGCGAATTGCATGACATACGTCTTAACTGCTCCGAAGTACTGCACATGTAGGGCGCTCGCCCGCTGAATCAAAGGGCCGAGATCCGCAGCCTCCGCCGGGGCCAACTCGTGGACCGACTCGATGTGTCGCCGCGGCATGAGGAGGAACCATCCAGGCAGGGCTGATCGGTGCACCACCAATCGCCAGCGCCCGGTTCGAACAGCGCGCTCGCGCGGCGGCGCCTCCTCCACGTCCGCCGCGCAGAACAGGCACGCATCAGCCATCAGGCTCCCCCCAGCGCTGCGGTGCTTTCCGATACGATCGCCGCCGCGGCGTCGGAAACTGACATCTCCCCATAGGCCACGGCTGTGGAGTTGCGGCCGATCGACGTGTTGACCTCCTCGGAGCCTTCCGGACGCACCGGGAATGCGCGTCGCGGGTACTCCTGCTCTCGGGAGATTTGCTCAACGAAGGCGCGCTGGGCGTCGTCTAGAAGCGGGAGGATCGTATCGCGCACCGCTGCTGAGGATGGCGCGCCCTGGTTGAGCAAGGTGTGCTCCCCGGCTTCGGTGTCGTTGACAAGGAAATTGATGAGTCCGGCCGCTATCTCAGGATGCTGGGTGTTGGCTCCTGCACTGATCAGAATCGGTGGAAAGAACCACCAGTCATCGGTGCCATCCGGCAGAATTGGCAGGCTCGTCAGCCCTATTTCGTTCTCGCTAGCGGGCACTACCTGCACGTAATGGTTTGTGCTCATCAATGCGAGCACACACCGATTCGTGGCAATCATTCCGCCGGCAACGCCAGATCCATCGAGTTCGAGCACGAGGTCGGGTGGCGTAATGACCCCATCGCTTCGGAGCTGGTGCCAGAACTCCAGCCAGGATGCGATCGTGTCCTCGGAGAATCCAATGCCTCCTTCTGGGGTGTAGACCTCTTCACCGGCCTGCCGGATGTAGGCCTCCAGGAAGCGTTGGGTGCTGTTGTCCATCGTGGGGTCATGGAGCCCTACGATGCCTTCGCGGATCCCGTGTGCTTCTCGTGCTGCATCCGCCAGGTCGTCCCAAGTGGTCAGGGCTCCTGGGTCGATGCCAGCCTCCTCCGCCATCGCGACGTCGTAGAAGAGCGCCTGGCCCACGTAGTGGGTCGGTAGAGCGTAGACACCTCCGTCGACCGTCCCGTCGCCGACAGCGGCTTCGCCGATCTCATCAGTCTGGATGATGTCACCCAGATAGGGCGTGAGATCGAGTAGGGAGCCGCTCTGCCCGTACCACCCAACGTGCGTGTCTCGCATGAAGAAGACGTCAGGGAGGTCGTTGGCTGCCGCTGTGGTGGCGAGGCGCTCCAAATAAGGACCGAGTTCGGCGAAGGACATGTCGAAGGTGACGTCCTGCTCCAGGGTATCGGCGTACATCGCGCATGCCTCTTCGTAGAGTTGCGCACGGTCGGCGTTGCCCCAGAGGGCTGTTCGCATGGTGATGGCCTCACCACCACCATTCTCGCCAGAACCGGCATCGCCACTGCTCCGCGTGGCGCCTCCGCGCCCGCATGCGGCGAGAATCATTGCCATTGCGCCCGCTCCGACGCCCGCCGTAAGGACGGTGCGCCGACTTGTAGTACTCGGGTTCGTTGTCATCGTTGACTTTCCTTCCTTGGATTGTTGCTCCAGTTTTTCTTTAATCGCAGTAGTTCGTGCCCCGACCGGCGAATCAGACTGTCAGTAGCCGTGCACCTTGTCGACAATGTTGTGTAGTGATTGGCCTGCCACGAAGCGGCGGAGGTTCTCGACGAAGATCTCGACCCCTCGCTGGGCTGTGGCGCGCGTGGTAGCGCCGTTGTGTGGTGTGATGATCGTGTTGGGCGCAGTCCAGAACGGGCTGTCACTCGGCAGGGGCTCGACGCCGTGCGCATCAATTCCTGCGCCGGCGATCCACCCCTCTCGAAGGGCCAGCAACAAGGCATCGTCGTCAGCGATGCCGCCACGGGAGATACAGATCCAGAACGCAGTCGGCTTCATCGATCGAAACACGTCGGCCGAAAACGCACCTGCGGTACTCGAGGTGAATGGTGCTGTGACAACCACGAAGTCGCACTCAGCAACGAACTCGGTCAATCGCTCGGGACTGTACATCTGGTCGATTCCCGGAACCGCCGCCTCGTGATTGCGGCGGCATCCGAGCACGCGCATGTGAAACGCTTGTGCCTTCAGTGCAAGGTCGCTGCCTGCGTGTCCCACGCCGTAGATGCCGAGCGTCTTGCCGTTCAGTTCACCGTGGGTGAAACGCTCCCACGTCCGTGCGCTTTGGTTTGACATCCAACGAGGCACGTCGCGGTTGAGCATAATCATGAGCAGGATTGAATGCTCTGCCAACGGGATCGCCCCGTTGCCCACTGATGAAGTCAAGACCACGTCGCTGGTCACCATCTCTGGCGTCAGATCGTTGTTCGCGCCGGCCGCCCAACTGTGCACCCACCGCAGACCGGGCGCTGCCGCTAGATGGTCGGCCGAGACAGTCCCAGCCACCGCGACCGCTTCACCGAGCAGATCGCCCGCGTCCTGCATAGTCGCGACGAAACGCACGGGCAACTTGCCCGCCGCCTCCGCAATCTTGCGGCGGTTCTCGTCGTCCTGCTGCCCGGTGACCACGATCAACCCCTGGGATTCTCCGTTCGACACTGTGCCTCCTGCTCCTTGTGGAATGAACTTGTGCTTTGAATTAGGACGGCTGCGTCAAACGCCGTCGGTCGTCGTGGTTCTCTTGACAGGTATTCCTCCTAGCGGCGTAACTGCAGCGCCTGTGCCGCTCCAGTCAAATGCGTGCAGGGCACGTCGCGTGGCCTGTCGGACCCAGTACGCAGGTGAGGGTCCAATGGCTTCGTGCGGTCGGGGCGCCGTCTCTTCCGCAGACGCCCACGCGCTGACCCCAATCAGCCGCATCTGCTCCGGCGCCATTTGGATTCGTCCGGCCACCACCACCGCTGGCACTCCTGAAGCAACGGCGCGCTCGACGACGCCGAGCGGCGCCTTGCCCTGCAATGACTGTCGATCGAACGATCCCTCCCCGGTGATGACCAGATCCGCCCACGCCAGGTGCTCCGCGAGCCCAGCGAGTTCAGCGATGAAATCGATGCCGCTCACGAACCCGGCACCGAGGACGCCGTGCAGGCCTCCCGCTGTACCGCCCGCCGCACCGCCCCAACTCAGACTTGCGATGTCGCGACCGGTGGCATGGTCGATGACCGCGGCGAGCGTAGCGAGCCCATCCTCAAGCACCTCTTGCGTATCCCGGCTCGCACCCTTCTGGGTGCTGAACGCTGCCGTAGCCCCGTCGAAGCCCAGCAACGGGGCAGCAACGTCGCAAATGACGGTCAACGTGGCACCTCGCAACCGTGGGTCGAGTCCACTGAGGTCGACCTTGGCGAGCCGCACGAGCTCGGCCCCGCCGAGTTCCACCTCCCCGCCCGAGGAATCAAGGAATCGGGCGCCGAGTGCGCGGAGAAGGCCCGTACCGCCATCGGTGCTCGCTGAACCCCCGACGCCGATCACAATGCGATTTATGCCACGGTCGAGCGCGGCTCTGATCAACTGGCCAGAACCGAATGTGTGGGCATAACGAGCGGTACTGTCCGAGGGCCTAAGCAACTGTAGCCCGCTGGCCGCCGAAAGTTCGATGACCGCCATCGACCCAAGCACGGCCCAACCTGCTGTCACCTGATCGCCCAGGGGACCTTGCACGGTTGTCGCGACCGCGTCGGCCCCGGCTGCCAAGACAGCCTCGACTGTGCCCTCGCCACCGTCGGCGACCACAACGTGCCGCACCTGTGCGTCCGGAGCCCAATCGCGGACTCCAGCACTGATGGCGTTGGCGGCCTCCAGACCTGTGAGAGTGCCCTTGAACTTGTCGGGCGCCACCAGGACCCGTGGCCGCGTCAAAACCGGCTCCGACGATCTCGAGGCGGGAGGCATGCCGCTACCCGACCAAGACCTCGAACGCGCCGATTTCGGGAAGCGTGAATGCCCCGTCGTCGTCCCGGGTGATCTCGACGTCGGCAACGAGCGCACGGATGGACTGCACACCCGGACGATGAATCCACAGCCGACGCCCGACAGGGATCGTGAGGGGATCACTGAACCCCTGATGACGACGACCACTCACATTGTTGAGATGAAGGACCAATCCCGCACGCGAGGAGCCCATGATCACCTCGACCTGAGCCGGAAGATCGGTGTCGACGTCACGATCGTCGCCGAGCAGCACGCGCGCCTGGGCTACCATTTCCTCGGCGATCGCGGTGAGTCCGAGATGCCGGTGCGCACGTCCTGGGGTCCAGAATATGGCCGCGCCTCGTCCCTCACCGTGCTCGACGACGGCACTCGCAGGGGTATCGAGCGGCAAGTGCCCGTAACACTTCTCGGGCGGCCCGTACGGTGCGCGAGACAGGACGGCCCCGGACCGCCGGGCTCCTTCGCGCACCGTTGCAACGTGAAGGGCCCCCAGAATCGGGAGCGCTGTGCTGCGATCGTCGGGATCGGTGAGGACGACCGATGACCAAGTCGTCTCCGGGGTATCGAGCACGGCGAGCCTTGACGTAGCAGGGTTGGCCGAGAGTTGGCTCGCACCGTCTGCGAATCCACTACTACCGGTGGTCAAAAGACGGCCGCCTGCGTGTACCCATCGGTCGAGTGTCTTCACCACATCCGGCTCTAGCACGCCCAGATCAGGCAGAATCAGAAGGCGATATCGGTCCAGCCCTCCGGACTCCCCGATCTCGGCGAGTCGAGCAATGTCGAGAGCGTCGAAGGGGATGTGGTCGGCGCTCAATGCTTGCCACCATCCGCGGAACTCGTCGGTGGCATCCTGCTGACCGGGGAGGACCCCGCCGTGGCGCTGGCTGGCAGGGGACACAAGTCCGGTGCGGGCCGCCGGGACGAGGTCGTGATAGATCTTTTCGTGGTCTCGGTGGAACCGGATGATCTCCGAGCCCGCCCGCAGCGACGGGTAGTTGAACTCGTCCGGGACCCCCATGATGTAAGTGGAGGGATTGGCCCCTGTCGCCATCGCTTGCAATAGGTACTGGGCGAAATGGCGTGGGTCCTCGCTCACCAACCGGTACGGCATGTCGACGAACCCGACTGAGTTGACGAGAACCGGAACATGGGGCCGGTGCGACCGTGCGAGGCTCACCCGTTCCTGGGTCTGCGCCGGCCACAGTTCGCGGCCGATTGCGTTGTTGGCCTCGTGGAAGACCATGTCCGCAGTAACTCCCATGATCAGGGGTGCTTGCGGGCGGCGCTCGGCGATGAAGGCCCGTACCCGGGCGAGGAGATCGTCGATCACGGAGGCGGTGTAGCCACGCCACTGCTCGTATCCGGGACTGTCGGGACCGTTGGGGAGTTCAGCACCATCGAACATCTCGGCGTAACCGGTACGGCACGAGACGCAGTGGCACACGCCGCGGTACCGCTTGTCATAGTCGACCTCGTTGAAGCTCATCCAGTTGAAGAAGAAGCCATCGATCTCGTAGCGCGCCAGAACCTCCTCCAGGACTTCGAAGACCTTCGACTGGTAGTAGTCAGCGCTCGGGCACACGCTCGTGAGCCCTTGGTAGACCTGATGCCGACCGTCTGGCCCGACGAAGAGCCACTCCGGGTGTTCCATCGCGATCCGACGCGCGACCTTGGAGAAGTCCATCCGGGCAACCACGCGGACGCCCAACTTGCTCCCCGCTGAGACGGCGTCACCGATGAGGTCACCGCTGGGCCGATCGGATAGGTGAGGATTCGGGCTCTGGTGTGCGAGCGCGGTCGGGTAGTTCGAAATGATCCCCCCGACGCTGATCAACCACGTGTTAGCGCCGTAATCGATGATCTGATCCAGCACCCGATCAACATCGAGTCCGGCATCGATCTCGCGAATGTTGGTCTGGAACATCCGGAAGGGCTTCTGCCACCACAGTTGTTCATCGGTGTCATGTTCGCCTCGCGCGCTTGCAATGGTCATCGGTCGTCTCCCGTCGCATCCTCGCCGTTGAGGTCAAGAGCGAGTCGTAACATCGCGGAGTGGTCGAGGTCCTCGTAGCCCCGCCGCCGCGCCGCCCGCATGAGAGCGGTGACGGTCGCCGTCAGCGGAAGCGCGAGCCCCTGCTCCTTGCACGCATCGCCGACGATGCCGAGATCCTTGTCGTGCAGTGCGATCCGGAACCCGGGCGCGAACTCGCGCTGGACCATGGCTGTCCGCTTGCGGGTGATCACGGTGCTGCCGGCTAGCCCACCCGCGAGAACATCGAGAGCGGAGTCGGCCTCGACCCCGTGGGCATCGAGGAACACGAGCGCCTCAGCGAGCATCTGGATGTGCCCGGCGACCATGAGTTGGTTGGCCGCCTTCACCACCTGGCCGGCCCCTGCCGGTCCGACCAACTTGATCGTCGAGCCGACCACTTCGAGAAGGTGTGTTGCGGCCTCGAACGCCGTAGGGTCACCGCCCACCATGATCGAGAGGACACCCTCGACGGCGCCCGCTTCCCCACCGCTGACCGGCGCGTCCAGGCACCTCACCTCTGCGGCCGCAGCGCTCTGGTGCACAGCCAGCGCCTCAGCGGGGCTGATCGTGCTGTGGTCGATCAGCAACGTCCCCGGGCTCATGTGGCTGATGGCTCCGGACTCGCCGAGCAGAACCTCATGCACAGCGGGGCCATCAGGGAGCATCGTGATGAGGACATCGCACCCGGTGGCGGCTTCGACTGCAGAGCCGACCACCTTCCCGCCGGTCTCCGCTGCCCGCGTGCGAGCCCGATTGCTCGCTCCGAACACCCGTACTTCGTGCCCAGCACTTATCAGGTTGCGCGCCATCGGTGCGCCCATGATGCCGGGACCGATGAATCCGATCACTGTCATTGCTCTCCAGGCTCCTTCGCCTCGTCGTGCACTTGACCGTAGAGCATGCACCTATGCGCGTCAAGCACTCTTGTATAACATCAACCGGCCTCGTACCATGCTGAACATGACAAACCATGAACTCCGCACTCGCTCAGTGGTGGATGCGGTCGAAGACGAGTTGCGCGGGCAACTCCTGCGCGGCGAGGTCGATGCTGGCGACGGCATCACGGAGGTGGGCGTCGCAGCCATGTTTAAAATCGGCCGACCCACCGCGAAAGCGGCTCTCGACCGCCTTGTGAACGATGGGGTCCTGATCCGGAATGGCCGCCGTGGACTAATCGTGCGAGTGCTCTCGGATCACGACATCGCCGAACTGTACGAGTCCCGCATCATGCTGGAGAGCCATGTGGCGGTGTCACTCGCGACGCGACAAATCCTCCCTGAGAAGGCGAGCCTCCAGAATGATCTCCTACGCCTCGCCGCGGCTCGCAACGACGCGAGCGTCGTCGTCGCTTCCGATGTCAAACTCCATCACGCACTGGTCCGCGCGCATGGCAACGAGCGCATGACCAGGATGCACTCAAGTCTGATGGCTGAAGCACACCTGTGCATGGCGCGCGTGCAGGCTCGCCAGTTGCTCCGCGCCGAAGAAATCGCTGACGAACACGCCACGATCCTCGATGCGATCGCTGCCAGGGACGCTGAGTCAGCGAATAGCCTCACCCGGGCTCACCTTGAGCGAGCCCGTGACAAACTTCTCGCCACGATGTTCGACGTCCAAGAGCACTGAGTAATTCATGAGTTCTCGCTGTTCCGGTCGCTCCTCCACCGTGACCACCCCCACCCCTCGATGAGGGCACGGCGACTACCCCACCAGCGTAGTGATCACCTCTGAGGGAGGATCCCACCACTGTCCGCGGCATTCCACCACTAGGAGGGGTGAGAGAGGCCCGGACTAGGCCGGTGATGCCGGCAGACTTCTGCGCCAAAGAGGACGCTGAGGGGGTGACTGGCAGAACCAGTATCGACCGTCACTGTCATATCGTTCCGCGTCCAGATTCACTCAGGGATGGCGTATCCCCATCGGATCGCATCCACCCTTTGCCGCTGTCAATCTACTCCGCGGAGTGCCTCGACAGTCCGCACCCTTCCCATGAAGAACTGGATCGTGCTTCGTGACAGTGACACCTTCGAGGACTCGATCCGGCATACCGGTACGGCCGACCCTGACCCTGGTTGTGGCCTCGCTCGGCTCCTTCCTCATCAGTCTCGACATTCTTATCGTGAACGTGTCACTGGTGGAGATCCGTCGTGATCTAGGTGGCGATACCGTCGCTTTGCAATGGGTGGTCGACGGATACACGGTCCCCTTCGCGGCGCTGTTGCTGACAGCGGGGAACCTTGCTGACCGCATTGGCGCGAAACAAGCGTTCGCGTGGGGAGTCGCGGGCTTCGCGTTCGCTTCGCTTGCCTGTGGGCTTGCACCCACGATCGAACTGCTGGTGCTCGCGCGGGTGGTGAAGGGGATCTCTGCGGCTGCGATGCTCCCGGCGTCGTTGGCGGCCATTCGTCAGGCATTCCCCGATAGCCGTGCCCGATCCAAAGCGCTTGGTCTGTGGGCCGTGGGTGGGGCGGTCGCAGGAGGAATCGGCCCCCTCGTTGGCGGTGCGCTGACGACGATTGACTGGCGGTTAGTATTCGTCGTTAACGTGCCCGTATGCATGGCAATGATCGCACTCATGCGAGTCGTTCCGGCGTCCAGCAGGCAGCCAAGCCGCTTCGACTGGCGCGGCCAGATCGCGTCGGCCGTCAGTCTTACCGCACTTGTCTGGGGTTTGATCGAGGGCGGGGCGCGCGGACGGACACAGCCCTCGGTGCTGGCCGCACTGACCGCAGCGGTGCTCGGGCTGGTCGGGTTCATCGCCATTCAGAGAAGATCCACGCACCCGATGATGCCGCTCGAATTGTTCCGCGTAGAAGCGTTCCGCATCGCGTTGGCTGTCGGGTTCGTATTTATCCTGTGCTGGTTCGGGACCGTCTTCGTGATGAGCCTGTACTTGCAACAGGAGTTGGGCCTAACACCGCTAACTGCTGGCCTGGTGTTCCTACCGGCGTCGCTGCTGAGCATTGTCGGCAATGCCGCAAGCGGGTTCATCGCCAATCGGTACTCACCTCGTGTGCCGATCGTCATCGGGCTAGGTTCGATCGCCGCAGGGCTCGTTGGGGTGGTGCTCACTGTACCGCTTGAGTCGCCGTGGGTTCTAAGCCTGTGTTTGCTGCTCATCGGACCTGGTGGAGCGATCGCGATGCCCCCAACGACAAGCGTCATCCTCGATTCGGTGCCTGCGGAACGCTCAGGAATCGCAAGCGCTATATTCAACACATTCCGTCAGGTCGGTGGAGCGATCGCGATCGCGGTGTTCGGAACAGTGCTAGAAAGTGCGGCGACCTACACCACGGGATTGAGGATTTCGCTCGGCGTAGCTGCCATCCTTGCGGCGGCCGTCGCGCTCTTGGCGCTACGGGTCCGCACGCGCTGAGGCCAGGAAAACTTCGGCGAAGGCTCGTAGGCCAGATCCGCCCGGCGGGGGTTGGGTGAGTCCCTTCCGACTGGCTAGACAGATGACTCCTCTAGCCTTGCTGACACAACATCACCTATCTCGGCGTCCTCAGCGGGCGTCGCACCCGCGACTCCGAATCCACCAACAATCGCACCATCAACCACTACCGGAAATCCCCCCAGGATGTTGGTCAACTCCCCGCCTGAAGCCATCGGTAGCGCTAAGGCGAAATCACCTTCCATCCATCCGCTTGCGCGTCGGGTCGTAGCAGCGGTTACCGCCTTCCTTCGACTCGTCTCAAGACTGTGAGGCGTCGTCCCGTCCGCTCGGCCCATAGCGACCATTCTGAGACCGGGATCGACAACCGCAATACACACTAGGAGGCCACGCTTCGCGCCTTCCTCAATACCCAACCGCACGATCCTCAATGCAGATTCCAGAGACACAGCAACAACAGTAGTGGTCGTCTTCTCCACAACTCTCCTCCTGAGTAAGCAAACGCAATGTACGAGCAATTTTGTTCCGCATGGGGACCTGATGTGCCCGGTTGAGGCTCATGAAGACTCTTAAGAATCCCAGCCCACCCGCCACCAGAACTAGTTAAAGTCCAACACGCGGCGACTATCAATCTTCGACGTGTCCAACTCAATCCCGAATCCCGGTGATACAGGAAGTGCGAAGGAACCGCCCAGCGGCTTCGGCGGCGACACCTCGAAATGATGCCGGTTCGGCATCCCATGCACCAAGTACTCCATTTTAGGTGTCAAGGCAGGCGATTGACTGGCCACTACATGAAGAGCGGCGTGGAGACCGTGCCCGTGAGGAATAACTGGAACTCCAAACGGCTCTGACAGCGCACAGATCCGCACCAGTTCTGTCACACCACCGCACCATTCTGGATCCGCTTGGATGGCAACCAATACATGGTCGTTGAGATAAGGCAGGACTTCGGCACGATCATAGAGATGCTCCCCCGATGCTAACGGAGCACCCGTGGACCTGTGCAATGCTAGGAAAGCGGGATACCGACTCGGTGAAAATGGCTCCTCCAGCCAGGCAATCCTTAGTTCCTTTACACGCTCATACCAGGACGTCGCGAAACTCAGGTCCCATCCCTGAAAAACGTCGAACATCAGATCGGTTTCAGGGCCCAGTACTTCACGCAATTGTTCTGCAATGCGAACGCTTCTCGCCAGTCCCTTCGATCCGGTGCCAGGTCCGTCACTGAGGAACCACTTCTGCCCAGCGAAACCCTCCTTCGCGCCCCATGACGCCCAGTCCTCCACAGACTCCTCATCGAGAGCTGAACCCAGCATGCTGATGTACGCAGGTATGTGGGATCGCGACTGCCCTCCGCCCAGTAACTGCCACACAGGCGCACCAAGGACCTTGCCCTTAAGGTCCCACAGGGCGTTGTCGACCGCGCTAACTGCGATCTTGTAGTGGCCGTGGCGCGAATGCCGATTAGCCCGTTCCATCTTGTCCCATAGGATCGAGATTGCGAGCGCGTCCTGCCCGATGAGCAACTCCGATAACATCGCCCAAACGGACCAAGACACTTCTGGATCAACCGGACCATAGAAGCCCTCAATACCAGTATCAGTCCCTATCCGAAGATAGAGGGATTGTGTCCAATCCGGATCAGTCGGAAAATCGTCATTCCGAAACGCAGGCCGATGATCTTCGTAGACGCTTAACATATTCACCTGCCGTTGACGGTACGTCAGCGGCGCAGTTGGGCGTGGTCCACGCACAGCGTGGACTTCAACCGACTCAATTGTCATCTGATGCATGTACGAAAACCACCTTCTATTGGATTCCTAGCAAAGACAAATAGACTTCTAACGCGAAAGCACGTTCGCAGCCTAAGGTATTGCTGAGATAGACTCCATAACAAACATTCTCTCACTTCCTCCCACTTCACGAATCAACCCTTGGTCCCAGTAGTAGCGATACCCTGAACGAGTTGTTTCTGAGCGAACAGGAAGAACAGAAACACAGGCACGAGCGTGAGCACTGACATGGCGAAGAGAGGCCCATAGCCGGTGGCCGTTTCTGAGTCCAACAGCGCGTTCAGGCCCAGCGAGATCGTATAGGAGTTGGGATTCGTCAAATAGATCAGAGGTGAAAAGAAGTCGTTCCAAGTCCAGATGAACGTAAAGATCGCAGTTGTGAGTAGTGCAGGACGCATGAGAGGAAGAATGATACTCCAGAACGTGCGATAATGACCAGCCCCATCGATTGCCGCAGCAGCATCAAGTTCTCTAGGTATGCCACGCAAGAACTGAATCATTAGAAAAATGAAGAAGGCATCTGTCGCTAGCAACTTTGGAATGATGAGAGGCAAGAAACTATCGCCTACAAGGTCGACGGCTGAGAACATGATGTACTGCGGCACTGCAACAACATGGTAAGGCAACATGATTCCAGCAAGCATGAGGACGAAGAATGGACGGCGCATGCGGAACTGCAGACGGGCAAACGCGTATGCGGCGAGCGCGCAAGCGATCAGATTGCCTACTAGGCAACCTACTACCACGATTATGGTATTGACCAAGTACAACGGGAAGTCCGAAATCATCCATCCGCGAACGTAGTTGTCGAGGGTCGCGCCAGCGGGAATGAGCCCAAAGCCAGAGAAAATCTCGCCTTCAAACGTGAATGAACTCTTAAGCATCCAAAGCAGCGGGTAGAGCATGAGGAAGCCAAACGCTATGAGAAGCCCATGACGTAGCAGCAATCCAGACTTCGAGTAGCCACCGCGCGCCCGACTAATACTTGTGACATCACTCATTGTAATGTACCCAATGCTTGGAAGAGTAGAAGTTCAGAGCCGTCAAGCCACCGATGATGAGCAAGAGAATCCAGCCTAGGGCTGAGGCATATCCCATCTCAAAGTTCACGAATCCGCGTTCGTACAAGTAGAGCGTATAAAAGAGCGTGGAGTCAGCTGGCCCTCCCGTGCCTCCGCTTACAACATATGCCGGAGTAAATGCCTGGAAGGCACCGATTACTTGCAGTATAATATTGAAGAATATCATTGGTGTGAGTAAGGGAAGTGTCACGTAGAACAAGCGCGATATCACGCCAACGCCGTCAATCGATGCTGCCTCGTATAATTCTTCAGGTATTTGCCTTAGCCCCGCAAGGAAGATGATCATCGGGGAGCCGAAGGTCCAAACATTCAACACGATGAGCGTCCCAAGCGCAGTTGACGGATCCGCTATCCAGCTTGGGAGTTCAGAGAAGCCAAGCGCTTCGAGAATCGAATTGACGACACCGTCTAGCCGAAACACTTGTCGCCACAAGACGGCTATGGCCACACTTCCGCCGAGTAGTGATGGCAAGTAGTAGATGGATCTGTACAGCGCCAACCCGCGCATGCCCTTATTGAGGGTGAGCGCTACGAACAGTGCGAATACGAGTTGCAGTGGTACTGACACGAAGACATACGTGAATGTCACGATCAGTGAATTTATAAACCGTGTATCACTGAAGAACATCCGACGGTAGTTGGCAAGGCCAATCCAGTCCGGCGACGAAAGTAGGTTGTAGTTGGTGAACGACAAGTACAGGGCCGCAAGGAGTGGGCCAAGGGTTATCAACGTCAAGCCGAGAATCCATGGAAGGAGAAACACGTAGGCGTGACCCTGGCGTCTCGGAGTCCCGGATTTGCGACCTCGCCGTAACCCAGTATCCAAGGCGGTGGTACTTGGCCCGAGTGGTTCCTGGACGGCGCCAGTTCGTCCCTCGGGCGGCGATAGTGGATTTACCATCGATCACCGTTCATCTTCGACAGTACGCTGGAGTTCATCGATAAGTGCTTGAACGGCATCTGAGATTGACTCGCCACCTACAGCGATGTTCTCCGCGGTACGGGTTAGCAGAGTTGTCCATCCGGAGCCTCCAGCCGGCATTTCATATCGTGGACGCATCTCCCTAGCGGCTTCCCGGTCGCTAATCTCGAGCACCTTCTGGGCAATGACGTCGTCATCCGCAACTGCCTTCTCCTGAGCGAGAGCCCGGAGGCGCGGGTTCGACGGAGGGCCGCTTACGACGCCAATAGTGTCGATTGACCTGTCATCGTTGATGAAGAAGTCCAAGAATTTTGCTGCGAGTTCTGGATTCTCTACGTTTGCTGGCACACAGATCCTATTGAACCATAGATATGGATATCCCGATGACGCATCGCTGTTTGCCGGAACGAAATGCATCGTGAGTTCGCCATTGGTTACCGCCTGATTGTCAGCGAAGTGATTCGACTGTGCTCCTGGCTCAATTGCAATTCGATCTGAGATTTCGGTGTATCCTGTGTTAATGGCGCCTGCGACCGGAACCGGCATAACCGATCCGTCCTCGACCCATCCCTCCCACATGCTGAACCAGTCCCCGAGGGTGGCGGCATCAAAGCCTATTGCCCCATCACCATCGAACAGTTCAGCTCCTTGTTGTCGCAACCATAGTTCTACGTGTTGCTGCGAAGCTGCGGCATATCGCATACCGAAATGTCCGTCTTCTGAGGCTTGGCTATATTCAGATGCCATTCTGCCGAGGTCAGACCAATCCCAAGACTCATCGTCGGCCATATCGATACCATACTGCTCCATGGCATCGCGATTGATCTGAATGCAAGGACTTATCTGGTTGTAAACGAGAGAGTATTGTTTGCCGTCGAGCACTTGCCAGCCTTCGACCTGTCCCTCCTCGAAATCATCGAAATTGATGGCTCCCGCGGGGAGTTCATTTAGATCGAACATCGTGCCTTCAGCCGCATATGTCAGGAACTGACTACCTGGCACCCAGAACAAGTCTGGAAGGTTATTGCCGGCGGCTTGCACCGCAAGTCTGTCGACGTATGGAGTATAGTCTGCCGGTTCCAAACTTAGTTCGATATCGGGATTTTCGGCCTGGAAGTGCTCAAGAAATTCCCTATAGAGAGCTTGTCGCTCAGCGGCGCCCCACCATGCGAACCGTAGCGAGCCTGAATCCGTGTTCGTAGATTCTGCAGCATCTTGTGTACACGCGGCAATAGTCAGGAATGAAAGCCCCCCTGCGCCCATTAGTAGACTACGTCTAGTGAGGGTGTTCGAATCCTTTGGGTTCTGAGTCAACTTCATTGTTTCTTCCTCCATTGGTTTCCCACGGGGTTGTTCCCGGGGTCGTTCTGGCTATTCTCGCCTGATGCTTCCTTGCCCGAGCTCGCGACAGCAAGAATTCTTCGGTGCTTCGAAACTTGTTCCCGGGTCCCTCAGAAGCATGGATTCTAGCTTTCCGCACCTCCTTGGGCGGGTTGCGGGTGGATTCGCAACAGATGTTGAGATTGCCTTTCGGCACAGCGCTCACACTGGAGGGCAACGTGAGCACCTTCAAGTGGCCGTCCCGCTATGCAGGACGGCGGGTTGTCTGTGCTGTCAATACGCGTGAGATCGCCATCGCTGTGGTGCGCACAGCTGACGCGTACTTGCGGGCTTGTGCTAAGGCTGTCGCACCGGTCACGGAGATGGCACCGACCGGCTGACCTGCAAGACCCATGATCGGGGCGGCAACGCAGAACAGACCCGGTTGCGATTCTTCGACGTCGTAGGCGACCTGCGTCTTGCGAATCTTCGCTAGTTCCCGTCGAAGTTGGTCAGGTTTCGTGATCGTGCCACCGGACATACGTCGCAAGGGGTGAGCGAGGACGCTTTCGATGAAGGCATACTCACTGAACGCCAAGATCGCCTTGCCCAGACCTGTGCAATGAAGCGGTAGCCGACCACCGGCACGAGAGTGTGGCACGGTCAAGTCTTGTCTGCTGATCTTTTCAAGGTAGAGAATCTCACGGTCCTCCCGCACGGCGAGGTTGGAGGTCAAGTTGGTGACCTCGGTGAGGTTGTGGGCGTAGGGGACCGCCAACTCCCTCAGCGTCCGTTGTGCAGGCACAAGGTGACCAAGTTCGAACAACTTCACTCCGAGCCGGTAGCCACCCGGGCCACGTTCCAGTGCGCCCCAACGCACCAAGTCGCTCACCAGACGATGGGTGGTTGATTTCGGAATCCCCGAGACCCTCGCCATCTCGCTCATACTCAGTTCATCCTCAGCAACGGTGAACACTGAAAGCAGAGATAGCCCCTTCGTCAGTGAGGAGTTGTCGTCCTGCTCAGCGGGACGAGACATGGTGGGATCCTTCCCTGATCGCCAAGATCAATCGGAACGGGATTGAGGAGACCAACTATGACCAGTGACACCGGTACTGAGACTGATGTTGCCATACCCGCGCCAGCCTTACACGAGGCCGTGTTTCGAGTACTCGTTGCCGAGGGGGCGTCCCAGGTTGATGCACAGAAGCAAGCAACAGTCCTGGTCGAGGGCGACCTTCGAGGTCACCACTCACACGGTGTTCGCAGACTCGCTGTGCTGGTGGGTCGACTACGCAACGGTCTCATTAAGTCCCCAGTTGAGCCTGATGCCCGGTGGGTTACCGACTCATTCCTGAGGGTTGATGGACGGTGTGGATTCGGGCCAGTCGTGGCGCATAATGTCGTTGATCAAATCGTCGAGCGATCCTCGAGAACCGGGATAGCTATAGCAGCGGTCAGCAACGCTAACCACGTGGGCATGCTCGCGCCCTACGTCGAGCAGATCGCGGGCTGCGAGCAGATCGGAATCGCGCTGACAAGTAGTGAAGCACTCGTTCACCCGTGGGGCAGTGCAAAGCCGATGATTGGCACAAACCCAATCGCAATCGCCGTTCCGACTAGTGGTGAGCCGATGGTGCTTGACATGGCCACAGCTGCTGTATCCATGGGAAAAGTTCTCGATCATTCCGAGAAATCTCTACCTATCCCATTGGGATGGGCAGTAGACCGGGAGGGCGTGCCCACCACGAACCCCTCTGAAGTGCTCGATGGGGCATTGTCACCCTTTGGCGGGCCAAAGGGCTACGCCCTAGGAATCGCCCTCGAAGTATTCCTTGGAGCCCTTAGCGGTACATCCTTCGGCGCTGACAAACTAGGCACATTAGATACTACGAATCCTGTGACCAAGGGGGATGTTTTTATCGCGATATCGCTGGATCGAGTTGGTCTTATACCCCAACTTGCCCACGTCAACGACTACCTGAATGAGGTTCGAGCGAGCGCCTCGTATGACACCCAGGTGACAGTCCCTGGAGACCGCGCACGGGCGACTCGGAAGGCACGCATGGAACATGGCATCCCCGTAAGTCAAGATCTATGGAACGAAATCGGGAACCTATTGGAGGCAAGGTGATGGCAGTCCTGAGTGCCCACCACGGTATTCTCCGTCTGCCCACGCGTATCTACTTCGGAGAGGGTGCTGTCGGATCAGTTCCAACGCTTGTGTCGGAAATCGGCGCACGTGTTTTCATCTGCTGCGATCCGGGCTTGGCTCGCACTGCTGCCTTTACGCGATTATGTGACGAACTCGAGTATGCCGGAAATAGCCTCGCTATATGGACCGATATCGAACCCGAACTTCCCATTGAATCCGTAGAGAACGCTGTCGAGAATGCGACACTTTCTGGACCGCAAATTATACTCGGTTACGGTGGTGGAAGTGCACTCGATTTGGCCAAATTGGTCGCACTGCTCATGACTCATAAAGGAAATCTGCGCCAATACTATGGAGAGAATGCAGTACCTGGTCCTACTCTACCGGTAATTGCGGTTCCAACGACGGCTGGCACGGGCTCTGAAGTGACACCTGTCGCAGTCGTGACCGACCCTGACCGCGACCTCAAAGTTGGCGTTTCGAGCCCCTACCTGGTGCCACATTCTGCTGTTGTCGACCCAGGCCTGACGCGAGGTGCGCCCACAGATGTGATCGCCCACTCTGGAATGGACGCCTTGGTCCACGCCATTGAGTCCTTCACGTCTGCAATTCGGGCCCCGGCATGGAGCGATCCGCTCCCAGTGTTTGTTGGTCGGAACCAACTCAGCCGTCTCCTGGCAAGGGACGCGGTCGCCTCAATCGCACCGAACCTCGTTCGTGCAGTTCAGGATCCCGGTGATGCTCGTGCCAGGGCGGCGATGGCCTACGGCAGTCTCCTAGCCGGCATGGCGTTCGGCAGCGCAGGAACTCATCTGTCACACGCCATTCAGTATCCCATTGGAGCACTCACCAAGACACCCCACGGCCTGGGCACAGGCCTTCTTTTGCCTCACGTGCTTCGTGAATTTCAACCCGATATCGAATCGGACCTAGCGATTCTTGGCGAACTGCTAGGTTTCGTCGGTACGGAGGCGGACCGCGCTACCGAGATGATTCTCATGACCGAACGCATTGCAATCGATATTGGGTTACCGCGCAGTCTCGCGGAAATCGGAATTGTTGAGGAACAGTTCGACCTCATTGTTGAGAGGGCGGGAAGCATAGTCCGGCTTGCGGAAAACGTAGCCGGACAGTCTCCGATCGGGAGAATTCCTAGGATCGTCGAAGCCGCATGGCGGGGCGATAGGCTTTTGGAGGAAAGATGATGTTCCAGCAGGATCTACATATTGACGGGGAGTGGAGGTCCGGGAGCACAGGGCGACGTTACCCTGTTATCGATCCCGCCGACAGCACTGAGATAGCGACCTTTGCGGTCGCATCTGAGGCCGACTGCGTCGCTGCCATTAGAGCAGCCGACCGCGCTCTTCCTGAGTGGACCGCAACGCCGCCGCGCGACCGGTCCGAGATCTTGCGTAGGTGTTTTGAAATCATGCAGGAGGAGGAAGAGCGCCTCGCGGAGATAATCGTGCGAGAAAATGGTAAAGCATACGTCGACGCGCTTACTGAGGCTCGCTACGCTAGGGAGTTCTTCCGCTGGTTTGCCGAAGAGGCGGTACGTATCAGGGGCGACTTTCGACTTTCGCCTTCAGGTGACAAGCGGATCACGATAGTTCAGCAAGGAATCGGAGTCTCAGTCCTAATCACGCCCTGGAATTTTCCAGCAGCGATGGCGACTCGGAAGATTGCGCCTGCCCTGGCTGCTGGATGCACCGTCGTCCTGAAGCCGGCATCGGAGACGCCCCTCACAGCTGCATACGTGATTGACGTGATGGTTCGAGCCGGGACACCACCGGGGGTCGTCAATCTGGTTGTACCGCAGCCGGCCGGACCTGGCGTCCAGGCCATGCTGCGGCATCCTAGTGTGCGGAAACTCTCGTTCACCGGTTCCACCGAGGTGGGGCGGACCCTTCTGAAGGAGGCCGCCGATTATGTGATCAGTTCGTCAATGGAACTCGGTGGCAACGCGCCATTCATAGTCCTTCCTGGCGCAGACATCGCAGAGACCGTCAGCGGTGCGATGGTCGCCAAGATGCGAAACGGCGGGTCTGCCTGTACGGCTGCGAATCGTTTCTACGTGCATGTCAGTTTGATTGAGGAGTTTACGGAGCGGCTCGCTGAGGAAATGGGTCGGATCACGATGGGTCCTGGTCTTACACCCACGAACTCCCTTGGCGCCCTCGTGTCTGTGAAGGAGAGAGATAAGGTTGCTGCGCTTGTGGATCGAGCCATCGAGGAGGGCGCCCACGTTCGCTTGGGGGGAAGTCCCTCCGAATCGGGCGCGTTCTTTCCACCAACCATCCTTACAAATATCCGGCACGGGTCTCATATCACAACGAACGAGATTTTCGGCCCTGTGGTCACGCTTATTCCATTCGATGAGGTGGAGTCTGCAATAGAAATGGCCAATGATACGATTTACGGTCTAATTGCTTACGTCTATGGGCCTCATAATGAAGCAATGACAACTGCCCTAAGAATAGAATCAGGAATGGTCGGTGTGAATCGTGCTCTTCTCAGCGACCCGGCTGCTTCCTTTGGGGGTGTGAAGCAGTCTGGCCTAGGACGCGAGGGCGGCTTCGGGGGGATTAAGGAATTCCTTGAGGAGAAGTACGTCGGTTCCGCCCTCTAAATACTCTTGATAGTTCCCTGATGCTCCTATTCTGTGTCAAGCCGTTTGGAGCCATTGCTCGTAGCGGGCGGTGAGTTCGGGCAGCGGGCGTCGCTGGTTCTCGATATCGGAGATGCGGGCGGGCCGGGTGTGGAGGGCTCGCGCGACCTGAGTGAGGGTCATGCCCTTGTCCCTGCGCTGGGCTTTGAAGTGTGCTCGTGTTGCCGGTTGGGGTTCTCTCGTCAGCGCCCGGTAGACCTCTCGGGCGATCGCGCGTTTGAGGCAGCGCATGATCTCCCTGGTGTTCTTGCCCTGTTGCCTCCTGCGTGCGACCCGAGTTGCACAGTAGGTTGCTAGCAATGGGTGTTGCGGTGCTGTGATCTGGGCTTTTGCTCGGGTGGGGATGGTTTTCGGGATACTAATCGGATGGCGTTCGTGCGTAAGGTTCGCACCGGTTCG